>JAHDFZ010000017.1 GCA_020627905.1 Verrucomicrobiota bacterium | reverse complement strand
ATTCCGCCTGGCTGCGTTCCTCGTTGCTCAGGTAGCTGCGGCTACCATCGCTCCTCGCGCCTTGCCAGCCGAAAACAGGCGAGCGGTCATTGCTCACCTAGTCGTTCAACGGTCTCTCAGGCGAACGTGAGAAAAAACGGAAACGGCGTCACAAAAAAACGTTGGCTGGCGCATATCCTGTGAATGAAGGTTCATCCTATGACAGAGCCCCTGCCGGAAAGCAATCGAGCCGTCTTTTCTGAATTGATGCGTGAGCATCAACGGGAATTGATCCTCTTTACCCAAACCTTTGTGGGGAATCGGGAAGCGGCTAAGGACGTGCTGCAGGAAGCCTTTGTCACGGCGTGGAGGAATTTCGAGAAATTCGATCAGACCCGGGATTTTTCGGCCTGGATGCGGGGGATCATCCGCCATCGGGCGCTCGACTGGTTTCGCGCCTCGAAACGAGGGCGGGCGAAGCTTGAGGACCTGCGCGAGGTCGAGGAGATGACGCAAGACTGGTTTATTTCTGAATCTCCCTATCTGGATCGATTAGAATTCTGCCTCCAGCGCTTGCCGGTTCCCTTTCATCGGGCGATCCAGGAGTGCTACTTTCGAGGATTGAACTCACGAGAAGCTGCATCGGAGCTACAGGTGAGTGACGCCAGTCTGCGCAAGCGACTGGAGCGGGCACGACGAAAGTTATACCAGTGCCTGATGGGCGAGAATAAAGAGGCGTCTGCTTAAGAGACCGTTGAGATAGTTGCATGAAGAGTAAAGACTGGTTTTTATCAAACGCTGTTGACAGCCTGCTGCATGAGCGTGCCAACAGACTGCGCGGCACTGATAGCGAGAGTGAAGCCCCGGAAGTGGATGAAGTCTTCCTCGCTCGCGTAGAGCAGGCTATCGATGAGGCTGATGGAGAACTCAGGTTGCTGCCCCAGCCGAGTGAAACGAAGCGGAGCCCGTTTGCACCTTCGCTGGTGGCTGGACTTGCCACTGCTGCAGTGATCGCCGTGGCTTGCCTGATCGCTTTCTCACAGGTGCATGACGGCCAGCAGCAGATTTCGCAGGTCGAAAAACCGATCACTATCGAAATCGTTTCCTCCAGCCAGGCTTCGGAGCCTGCCGTCAGGACTGCTGCTGTAGCGTTGCCTCCCGAAACTGATGCTCCGCATCGTTATCTGGCTTCAAAGTGGCAGGAAGATCTGCAGCATGGAGAGTGGAAGCCGATCGGTGTGAATTCTCAGGTCGACGCGTTACCTCTGACGGCTTCGGCAGCAGGTGCGGCTAGGTTTGACTCACTTCTGGAGGAGGGGATCGACCATTCTTCCTCCGCTGCGAAGGAGGCCCTGGCAGACTTGCCGTTTGCGGAGATCCTCAACCAGTTTTCGTGGAGTCTGGATGAGGCGGTAAAAGGGGATGATGCTTCTGTTCTTGTTGAGCTTAGCGACTCGCCGAACCCGGAGGAAACATCGCGTGCCTACTTGCGTGTCGTGGTAGAAGCTGACGCGGAAACATTAGGAGGATCGCTAGGCAATGGCGATCCCTTGCGAATGACGCTGGCATTTAACGAGAAAAACGTTTTGGGATATCGCGTAGTTGGAACCACGTTTTCGCCGGAAACCGGCGAAGATGCCCTGGTGCAGCCAAGCGCAGAACCGGCAGGAATCGATGATCAGCCTCGCTTGGGCGGAAAGCGTCAAATGAGCCTGCTGCTCGAAGTTGCTCTGACAGAAGCTTCAGAAGGACTCCGTGATACTGACTCTATCGTATCAGTCACTTTGCAAACGGGGAATGGTAGCCTGAGTTCAGTCTTGGCTGAGGCAAAGGCGCGCCACTGGCGGATGGCTTCTGATGATCAGCAATATAGTGTCTGGTTAGGAAAGATTTTCGATGAGCTGAAGTCTGCGGCACCTGAGGGCCTTGATGAGATGATCGTAGGCTTGGATCAAGCAGCGGAGAAACACCCGGATGCGCCGGAACGTAGCAAGCGAGTAGCGCTGGCGGATCGTTTAGCAGCAGCATTTCGCTGACCCGGCTACCTCTGGGAGGACTGCCGCAGGTGAAAGGACCCTTGTTGGCGAAACCATGGGCCGATGAGGTATGATGCTGGAATCACCAGAAGCCAAGTTGTAAAACGGATTTATCCCCCCAAAGCTTCCGCGCAGAGCTTGCGGCTCGCGACTAAGTCGCGATTCCATAGGTCGCATCTGTTCTGCTATGGAATCGCGAATTTATTCGCGAGCGACATCTGATACGGAAAGATGGCTGTGAGCGGGGCAAGTTGGAAAGAAGTCGACCAGGGCTCTCTTAATCTTGCTCTATTCCTCCTAGCTGAGAGCTGCCTGAATCAGGGTGTCGGAGGATTCCGCAGAGGCGCCAGCAGGGATTCATCCAGCGCAGGAGCCGTCGTTGGATTTGTCCGTGCGGGAGATGAGCCGGTTCCCGGGATGGGGTATTGAGGTTCATCTACTTTCAGGTGATCTGCCACCAGATACCAGGTGAGCACGGCTACGAGAAGGCTGATCACTTTCGCCTTCCAGTTCCTGGTGAAGAAGTCGCGCCCGTTCATGATTTCTTTTGAGAGCTGGTTTCCTCCTCGTCATCTTCCGCCTCGTCCTCACGCCCTTCCAGGAGATCGATGAGACGCTCCTCCAGCTCCTCGCGCTTCAGGTTGCGCTCCAGCTTTCCAGATGTTACGAGAGAGATGGCTCCGGTCTCTTCTGATACGACGAGCACGATGGCATCTGACTCCTCCGTGATGCCCATGGCCGCCCGGTGACGAAGGCCGATGCTCTGATCGGAGAGTTCCTTCTGAGTCAATGGAAAGACACACCCGGCAGAGAGGATCGTCTCGTCTGTGGAGCGGACAACCATGCCGCCATCATGCAGGATGGTGCCGGAGTAAAAGATTGTCTCCATCAGTTCCTGACTGATCCGGGCGTCGATGCTCGTCCCGCTGTCCATGTATTGCTCCAGCGTGATATTGCGCTGGATGGCGATCAGCGCACCCGTTCGCTTCTTGGAAAGAGATTGCAGGGTCTCGATGAGCATCTCAGTAAAGCGGGCACGGGAACTCTCTGTAATACTGGAAAAGAAACGGTGCGATCCTAGCTGGGCGAGAGCTCTGCGTAACTCCGGCTGGAAAATAATGATGAGGGCAATGGCCAGGAAAACCGAAATGTATTTGAGCAGCCAGCCGATAACGGCAAGGTCCAGCCAGGATGAGATCAGCGTCAGGCCCAGATAGACAACGACGAGGGCCGTGAAGATACGTGCTCCTCGTGTCGCTCGGAAATATAGGTATGTGTTGTAGACGATGAACCACAGCATCAGCACCTCAATGAGGCTACGCCAATGATCAGCAAAGATGGTGGTCCAGTCTGGCATGAGTTAGAGCTTATGGGAAAGATGTCTCTTGATCAAGAGGTCCACGGCGGCATGGCACGCTTGTTCGGCCTCGGCGGTTCCAGAGTTGGAGATCACTACGGCGGCGAAAGACCTCTCGGGGGCGATAAAAACGAGAGCATGAAACATGGTATTCGACCCATTGTGCCAAAGGACTTTTCCGCCGCCCCATGCGAATTCGGTTGCGATCCAGCCGCATGCATAATCAGGAGATGCTTTTGGAGCTTTATAAAGAAGGCGACGAGACCCTTCGGAAATCAGGTCCGCTCCATGATCTCCTAGATGAAAGAGGGCGTATTTAGCCAAGTCTTCGATCGTGCAGCTGAAGCAGCCTGCCGGTGACATAGCCTTCG
Organism: Verrucomicrobiota bacterium; assembly: GCA_020627905.1. Classification (GTDB taxonomy): domain Bacteria; phylum Verrucomicrobiota; class Verrucomicrobiia; order Verrucomicrobiales; family DEV007; genus Arctic95D-9. Next base: position 23,701 of record JAHDFZ010000017.1, on the reverse strand, counting down.
GGTTGTCCGCCACCGCTGGCACATTCACCGGAACGAGGAACCCGCCATCGAGAAGGTGGCCGACTGGCTGCGTAAGAGTATTAAACTCGATAGGCGCCCCGAGGTGAGAGTTCTTCATCTGCAAAGGACGAAAGAGTCTTTCCTGAATCAGATTCTCGAACGATCGGTTCATCACTTTGTCAATCATGGCCCCTGCTACCATGTATCCAAGGTTGGAGTAGCGGTGCTCTGTCCCTGGAGTGTAATTTGGCTTTGCCATGAGGGCTTTCAGCGCGATCTCGCGGCGAATTTGATGCGGGGGGAGGTCTCCCCTGTGCATGCGCGCTCGGAAGAGATCAGGCATTCTCGGCATGACTCCGCCCGTATGGGTGACGAGCTGCCGAAAGGTGACTTCCCTGAATTCAGGATGAATGTCAGGCGAATCCAGGACCTCACCGATGGTTGAGTCCCAGCTCAGGTGCCCTTCCTCGATAAGGATCGCACCCAGGGTAGCCGTCATCGACTTCCCGATCGACCCCACATGAAAACGGTCGAGCATCCCGACCATTATTGTTTCGTTCGCGTTCCGGAGACCGAAGCTGCCAAGGCTGACGATTTCTCCATCTTTTACCGCGGCAGCGGTGATCGCTGGAACGTTTTTGTGTTTTGTGAAGGCTGCCAACTCCTCACTGATGTCCTCCTGCGCAGAGGTTCTCGTCAGGGCGAAAAGAACTGCCGCACAGAATGATAAAGTTCCCCGGATCATCAAACCTTCGTCGCTAGTCGAGAATCGTCCCGACATCGCCCTTTAATGCGACAGAGCAAACGGCCATGGCAGCGATACCCTCTTCGCGGCCGACAAAGCCCATCCGCTCATTCGTTGTCGCCTTGATGCCGATATCCGCTGCACGAATACCGATCGCCTCGGCAATCTTACGCTTCATCTCCTGAGCGTGCGGCATGACTTTCGGAGCTTCACAGATGAGGGAGGAATCAATGTTCTCGATATAGCCGCCCTTCTCGCGAACCAGTTCCGCAGCCTTGGCGAGGATCTTCAGTGAGGAGATTCCTTCTATCGAATCATCGCTCGGGGGAAACCAGTAGCCGATGTCGGGTTCGCCAATCGCTCCTAGGATCGCATCAGCGATCGCATGAGACAGCACGTCAGCATCCGAGTGCCCTAGCAGGCCTACATGGTGGTCGATTTCCACTCCGCCAAGGACGAGCTTGCGGCCTTCAGCGAACTGATGGACATCATATCCGATTCCTGTGCGGTATCTCATGTAGATCAAGCGTATTCGGAGAAGTCGACCCTTCCATTGGTCGCCATGATGGAGAATTTATCAGCGATGATCTCAGAGGACGACATCGCGACGAGACCGCCTGCACGTTCGAGGATGAGATTCCCAGCTGCGACATCCCACAGGCTGATCAGCTCCTCGATGTAGGCATCGAGACGGCCGCATGCAATGTAGGCGAGGGCGAGTGCGGCGCTGCCCATTAGGCGGGTTTTGCGCACCTGGTAGCAGATCGTCTTGTAGCGCTCGAGTCCGGCGTCGATCGACTCTTTATTCTTAGAAAACCCGACTGTTACGATGGCATCCTTCCGCTCGGAGCGATTGCTGACCGTGATCTCCCTGCCGTTGCGTTGGGCGGGGCCTTCAAAGTCGACGGTGAACATTTCATCCATCATCGGGTCGTAAATGGCACCGATTTTCATTTCTCGCCCTCGGCGCATGGCGATGGAAATACAAAAATGAGGAATGCCGTAGAAGAAATTCACCGTGCCGTCTATCGGATCGACGATCCACTGAGAGTCACTGGATTGGTCACCTGCGATGCCTTCCTCGCCGTAGATGGCGTGGTCCGGGAATGCTTTGAGAATGCGAGCCGTGATGAGATCCTGGCTTTCGACATCAAGTGCGAGCTTGATATCGTGGTCAGCCATTTCATCGACCGTTTTTTCTTTGTTAAAATGGGCACGCAAAAGGCCGCCTACTTCGCGGGCGGCCTCGATGGCGACGGTGAGTTCGGGTGAGTAAGACATCTTACCCGACTCTGTCGCTCCCAGACGCAGATTGCAAGCCTGCAGTGACCTGGTCTGGAATCGATGGAGGTGACACTGTCTAGGCAGGTGCTAGCTCTCCGCCAGGCAGATCCTCGTCACTGCTCTTTTCTTTCTTTTCCTCGACCTTCTTCTCTTCTTTGGGGACAGGCGGAGGTGTAGGACGGGAGGGCGGATTTTTCATTTCTCCGTGCTCGATGATATCTCCGACATGAGAGCCATCGATCGTTTCATACTCTAGAAGGGCTTCGGCGATTTGCTCTACCTTTTCACGATGCTCGGTGATGATGTCCGTCGCTCGCTTATAAGCCTCATCGACAAGTCGCTTGACCTCGGCATCGATCTTCTGTGCGGTGGCCTCTGAGTAATTTCTCGGCGTGTTGATGTCACGAGCGAGGAAAACCTGCTCATCTCCGTCGCCATATTCGACCATACCCAGAGCATCGCTCATGCCCCACTCGCAGACCATGCTGCGAGCGATTCGGGTCGCCATACGGATGTCTCCGGATGCGCCTGAGCCGACGTCATCGAGGAAGATTTCCTCCGCCACTCGGCCACCCATCGCGACGACGAGATCGTCCAGTAGGCCACGCTTCATATGGGTGAACTGATCCTCTGTAGGCAATGACATCGCCATGCCGAGTGCGGGACCTCGTGGGATGATTGTTACTTTATGAAGCGGGTCGGTGTGCTCCAGCAGATAGAAAAGAATGGCGTGGCCCGCCTCATGGTAGGCTGTCTTTTTCTTATCTTTTTCACTCAGAGCGAGGCTTCGCCGCTCTTTTCCCCAGCGGACCTTGTCACGGGCCTCCTCCAGCTCAGCGTTGGTGATCGCCTTCAGGTTTTTGCGGGCGGCGAGTAGCGCCGCTTCATTGATGACGTTGGCTAGCTCGGCGCCTGAGTATCCGGGGGTGCCACGGGCTACGACGCTCATATCCACATCAGCGGCCAGCTTTACCTTCTTGGCGTGGACCTTGAGGATCTCCTCACGACCGTTTACGTCCGGTAGAGCAACGGTCACCTGGCGATCGAAACGGCCGGGACGCAGCAGAGCTGGGTCGAGCACGTCCGGACGGTTGGTGGCGGCGATGATGATGACGCCATCCTGTTTGTCAAAACCGTCCATCTCGACCAGAAGGGCATTGAGCGTCTGCTCGCGCTCATCATGACCACCGCCAAGCCCGTGCCCACGGTGGCGGCCGACGGCGTCGATTTCGTCGATGAAAATGAGGCAGGGGGAGTTCTTTTTCCCCTGCTCGAACATGTCGCGCACGCGGGACGCACCAACACCGACGAACATTTCCACGAAGTCCGACCCGCTAATGGAGAAGAACGGGACGTCTGCCTCACCAGCGATAGCGCGAGCCAGGAGGGTCTTACCTGTCCCGGGAGAGCCGACCATAAGGACTCCCTTGGGGATCACGCCGCCGAGACGCTGAAACTTTTTCGGATCGCGAAGGTATTCGACGATCTCCCACACCTCGTCTTTGGCTTCCTCCACACCGGCCACGTCCTTAAAGGTGACCTTGTTTTTCTCCATGGTCATCAGCTTCGCCTTGCTCTTGCCGAAACTCATGGCGCCTTTGCCAGCGTTTTTCAGCTGATTGCGGAAGAAGAGGAAGAGCAGCAGCAGGAGGATGAAAATGGGCAGGTAGAAGGACATGAACATCATGCCCAGTCCTGTGTTCTCGGTGTCCTGTTTGGCGAATTCTAGCCCTTTTGATTCGAGCACTCCCTGCAGTTCGTCGCGGGAGAAATCGAGATCGACTGGAGCCTTGAAAGCGACGATTTTCGGAGCGCCGTCTTCCCCGACGCCGTCCTGACGATATCCGCGGATTTCGTGCTCGCTGCCATTCTTGCGGATGAGAGAGAGGAAACGGGCTGGCTCATGCTCGTCATCGACGACGATCTGATCGTTCTCCACCAACTCCTTGAACTCCTTGTAGTTAATCTGCTCTGCACTGCTTTTGGTAAACTCTAGCAGCACGAGTCCAAAAAGTCCGAGAGCAACGAGGAGAAGGATCATCCCCTTCCAGTTGAATCCGCCCTCTCCGTTAGGCTTTGTCTGTTTTTCTTTGTTCTCTGGATTCTCCATAAAATGTTTCGGCTGGTTGGTTCCTTTTATCTGCCAAGGCAGCGTTACTCAAGTGATCGTGCAGCTGGCAAGCGTTTTCCAGTCCTGCTTTTGCTTTTCGCGTCTGCAGAACACTTCGAAGTCTTTACGGCTCTAGTTCAAAAAGAGCAACATTTCAGGCGATTCCGTATCTGTCTAAAATTAGAAAAGGGTTTGTCTAATATCAAAAGAAGATAATCTAATAGCGAACGGGTTTGCCTCTAAAAAAGGTTCGTGATAAATTTGCCTTATGAGTAAGGAAGTAGACTTGGATGAAGTGGAAAGGGTTGATCAGGAGGATCGATGTTTGTTGGAAAGAGTGACTAAAAAAGACGAGGCCGCCTTTGACGAGCTGTATGTCCGCTATCAGGGGCTCGTTTATTCCACCATTCACCAGGTCCTTCAGGATTTTGATGACACTCTTGAGGTAATGCAGGAGGTATTTCATTCCATCTGGAAGCGGGCGTCTACTTATAACGAGAAATCTGGACGCCCGATCACGTGGATCGCGGCAATTAGCCGGAACCGCGCGATTGATCGAGTGCGGAGCCGTCAGCGGCAGGGAAAATTGAGAGGAGCTATCGAAAATGAAAAGGATTTCCGCTCTTTCGTCTGGCAGCAGGAGAATGCTGATGACTTTCTCAGCCGCCGCGACCGAGTTAATCACCTCATCGATGCGCTTGACCATTTGACCCCGATGCAGCGGGAGGCCGTGGAGAAGGTGTATCTGCAGGGGCTCACGCATCAGGAGTTTGCTGATGAGCTGGGAGAACCCATCGGAACGGTTAAGGCCCGCGTCCGACGCGGTGTCATGTCTCTGAAGCGCAATCTCTCCGCCGGGTTAATGGGGGCTTGAGCTGAATGGCGCGAGGTTAAGGGTTCTTATCGTTGTATAATTGGGATCGGGGCAAGCTATCGCTTTAGCCCCCCAAAAACGAGCGGCTGGGGCTTTTGGTGTGCGAATGAATTTGCACGTCCATAGCTCGCATCGTTCCTGCTGGGGAGCAGCGAATTTATTCGCGGACGACATCTGGCTCGTGCGAGTGGGTTTGACCCTAGTTGAAGGGCGCTCGGAACGGGAACCGCCGATGATACGGCTTAACCTTGTCGCGTTCGGCGTAAGCTTTTTTCCATTTTTTCTCCAAAGCCTGTCACAAAATCCCGGTCTCCTCTGTATAATTGGGGAAGACTATGAGCAGCGGAGAGATTTTAACCCAACTAAACGCCAATCCTACTGACTGGGACCTGCGGGCCGAATACGTTCAGGCCCTGGTGTCCGAAGAGCGCCACGACGCGGCAGTCCAGGCAGTAAATGACGGGCAAGCTCAGGGCATACCGCACGAGGCGGGGCCGTGGTTGGCCGCGGCTAAGTGCTATGCCGCTGTCGGTGCTCTTGAGCAGGCAAAGCAGCTGGCTGGCAGTTCGCTGCAGCTCGATCCGGAATACGCTCCCGCTCAGGCCTATCTGGCCGAATTGAACGGTGAAGCGCCGATCGCTGTTGAAGCCGAGGAGGAAGTAGAGCTCGCTGAAGAAGAAGTGGTCGAGGCGGTCGCCGCCGAAGAGATCGACCCCGTAGCGGCGCAGATGGGCGGCTACGAGGAAAGTCCCGTCGTTGCAGCGACAGTTGAAGATGGTGCAGAGGTCGATGCCTTCGCTCTCCCAACCGTGGAGTTCTCAGCTGCTGAGATGGAAGAACTCCATGAGCGCGAGGCTGAGGCGAAGCGTCGCCGTGAGGCAGCCATTAACAAGGACCGTGTTAAGGCAGTGCTGGTCACTGTTCTGGTTCATGCTCTTCTGCTCGTTCTGATTCTGCAGATCGTCTCTAAAGCGCCGCCAAACGCCCCTCCTGGCGTAGTGGCAATGGCGCCTCCATCAGTTGAGGATGAGACGGTTGAGACGCAGGAGATGAAGAAGCCGACGCCGACGCAGACTCAAGCTAGCAGCGCCTCAGTGACCAATATGGTGTCTGTCAACGCGGTCTCTGATTTCGCCGTCAGCGACGTCACGGTCGAGGGACTGGCTGACGTTTCGGTTTCTCTTGAAGGGATGAGTTTTCAGCCGTCGATGACGTCATTGAGCGTGCCCACTTCTTCGGAGTCGAAAATGATGTTCGGGCAGCCCATCGACGGAAACGTTCTAGGGGTGATTCTTGACGTTTCTGGCTCAATGGCGGAATTCCTCCCTCAGGTTGTGCGCGAGGTCGATAAAAACTTTGAGAATGCGCCCATCGTCTATGTGAAAAACATGCTCCTTCGTCCTGAGTTTCAGGATGAGGCAACTGTGCGGTTGATTGTCCCCGAGGAAGTGATTCCTAAGGTTCCCTACGAGGGGCGCATGATGAATACGCCTTACCATTTCCTCTGGCACGATCTGCCGCGCAAGGCTCCTCAAAGATACGTGGATCGTCTCATTGAAACCTTTAAGACACGCCCTAACTCCTTCCTCGCCGTTACTGACCATGATCGATCGGGCGTTCGTGAAGCGATTGACTTTCTGATGGAGCAGAAAGTCGATTCTCTCTACATCTTCTCGGATTACGAGGACTTTGTCGATGAGGAGATCGCGCTTGAGGTTGGTCAGAAACTTGGGCGTCGGAAGATTAAGACCTATGTGCAGCCAGCTGAGCGTGGCACTGAGTTCCTCGATGCCATCACACAAAAGCTGGTCAACCGAACGAGAGGTCGGCAGCTGCCATCTTTGACAGCAATCCGTCGGGGCTCTCTCGAGGACGTGGAAATGGCGGACTCTAATGAGCCGGCAATCGAGAATGTCATGAGCTACGCCACGCCGCGTAAGGAAATGTATGACGCTCAGCCTTTCGCCTGGAAACCGAATGCGGCGTGGTCTCGCATTAAAGAGGTGGATACGAAAAACTACACAGCTGTTTTTTACGGCCCTGAAGCTCGGGGTGCGATTTTTCTCAAAAATAACGCAGGGGATTACATTCAGGAGCCGATCCGGTTTTATTGGCATAGCTGGAAAGAATTTCCAGATCATCCAGATCCAGCCTTCCGACGCCGTCATCGTAAGTTTTTGAGGGCTGATGAGCCGATCGTCAAAGATAATGAGTTCCAGTGGAACATGGTCCTCGAGGATGAGCTAAAGTTCGAGGTGCGTCTTTATCTGAAAGAAAATGGGATGACCGCAACTTACACGGCTGATCTTCCGACAGATGGAACGGGTGACCACGCTGACATCCGCTTCATGATCCCTGAGCTTGCCTCTGAGCAGAACGACATGTTCTATGGCTACGATCTTCCTGGTAGTGGTGCGAAACTTGAGCAGGTTCGGGTGGGCGCGATGGCGAACTACTGGACGATGGAGCTGCCTCGTGAGCTGCGTGATACATTCGGGAAGCAGTGGGCCCAGCGCGGGTTCGAGCCGGGAGATGTGACGAGAAAGTTCAACGAGCTAATCCGCGAATATCCAAATGGGATCCGCGAGATCGTGACGCAGGGGCCATCATTTGCCGAGCGTGTCATCACGATGCGAACAACCTCCAAGGAAGTGCTGCTGCGCGGGTGGGGGCGTCGGAGAGACTCTGAACCATGGGAGGGATACTCGGGTGTGTTCCTCCGCCCTAACGCTCGCCGAACAGGTTTCCGTAAGTCGGAAGCTCTCGAGATCGAAATCAAGTAAGGTCAGCGCACCTTCGTTGCTGACAGCTTGAGCGGGATTGTGTGAAATCTCACGCATCCTCGTGCCCTAATCCCTAAAACGCAGATTGGAAAAAGATGAGAAGTGAAGAGTTGTCAGTAGAGGTAGATGCCAGGCCATTTGACTGGGGTTTGCGGCTAAAGTTTGTGCACGCGCTCGTAGGCGAGGGGTGCCTGGAGTCGGCCGTTGCCGCCATTAACGACGGGGTGAGCAATGGGATTCCGGAAAATGGAGCAGCCTGGCTGCACGCCGCTGAATGTTATGCAGCCGTCGGCGCAATGGAGCACGCTCAGCGGCTCGCGGAAACGGCGCTCCACATTGACCCTGACTCGGAGGCAGCGCGCGCATTTTACAATCAGCTTCTGGACCAAGTCGATTCATCAGAAGAGAGAGCTGCGGTCAAGGCAGGCGAGGCAGATACTGGTGGCCGCGTCGTGGAAGAGGGGGCGCAGCACAGGAATCTGGTCTTGTCTCTCACGAAGCTTGAGGATCTCCATGAGAATGAGGAAGCAGCAAAGCGTAGGCGCGAGGCTGTCATCCACCGAGACCGATTCAAGTCAATTGCTGCCACGGTGGTCGTTCATGGACTTCTCATTCTCTTCGTCTGGTCGATTGTCGCGAAGACTCCGCCAAATGGCCGTCCGGGCATTGTCGCCGAAGCCGTCCAACACTACGAAACCAAGCCACCACTCTCGACCCCTGGATTGGATAAACCAACCAGCTCAACGCCCGTGCCGGCAGCCACGTTTCTCACCCATGCTGTAGCTGCCAATGGAGTGACTGACTTAGCGTTGGATACCGTCGTCATTGATGCTTTCGTCGATGTGTCTGCAGATATCGCGGGGCAGAGCTTTCAGCCATCTATGCTCTCGCTGAGTGATCTGCCGCCGACGGATGGACAGAGGCGACTGTTCAATCAGCCGATTGAAGGTCAGGCCCTGGGTGTCATCCTCGATGTTTCCGGCTCGATGGCGGAGTTTCTTCCGCAGGTGGTGCGAGAGGTGGACAAAAACTTCGAAAATGCTCCCATCGTTTACGTCAAAAATATGCTGCTCCGTCCTGAGTTCCGTGACGAGGCTGAGGTCCGGTTGATTATACCGGAAGAAGTTGTTCCCCGTGTCCCTTATGAGGGGCGCATGGTGAATACTCCGTATCACTTTCTCTGGCATGATCTGCCGAGAAAGGCGCCGCAGCGTTATGTGGATCGGCTCATCGAGAGTTTTCGAACGCGTCCGGCTTCCTTTCTCGCTGTCACGGATCATGATCGCTCTGGCGTGCGCGAGGCCATCGATTTTCTGATCGACCAGAAAGTGGACTCAATCTACGTGTTTTCGGATTACGAGGATTTTGTCGACGAGGAAGTCGCTCTTGAGTTCGGGCAGAAGCTCGGTCGGCGACGGATCAAGACGTATGTCCAGCCTGCTGAGCGTGGAACAGAGTTTCTTGAATCTATAACGAAGCGCCTGGTGAATCGCACCGGAGGTCGGCAGTTGCCTTCTCTGACCGCCATCCGTCGCGGATCTGCTGAGGATGTGCAGTCGTCGGAGCCGACTGCTGGACCGGCCATTGAGTCGGTCACGACGCACGCCCGTCCGCGTGCTGAAATGCTCGACCGCCAGCCATATTCTTGGAAGCCGAGGGCCACCTGGCAGCGGATCAAGGAGCTGGATCATCCACGCTACACAGCTGTCTTCTACGGCCCTGAGGCACAGGTGGCGATTTTTCTGAAAAACGATGCTGGCGGCTATATTCAGCAGCCCATTCGGTTTTCCTGGCACAGCTGGAAAGAGATTCCTGACTACCCGGACCCGGCCTTTCGCAGGCGTCATCGTCAATTTCTTCGAGCTGATGAACCAATCGTAAGGAATGATTCATTTCAGTGGAATATGGTCCTCGAAGATGAGCTAAAGATGGAGGTTCGTCTTTATCTTCAGCCCGATGGGATGACGGCTACTTACACGGCAGACTTGCCGGCTGACGGGACACATGACCATGCTGATATCCGCTTTCTCATACCGGAGCTCGCTCTGGAAAGGAGTGACTCCTTCTTCGGATATGATCTGCCGGCTATTGGAGCGCGTCTTGATCAGGTAAGGGTTGGGGCAATGGAGAACTTCTGGACGATGGAACTTCCTAGAGAGCTGCGTGATACTTACGGGCGACAGTGGGCCCAACGTGGATTTGAGCCGGGGATTGTGAAACGCCATTTTAATGAGCTGATCCGGGAGTATCCTGCCGGTGTGCGCGAGATCGTCACTCAGGGGCCGTCCTTCGCCGAGCGGAAGATTTCCCTTAGGACGACTTCCAAGGAGGTTCTCCTGCGCGGGTGGGGCAGGCGTCGAGATTCAGAGCCCTGGGAGGGATTTTCAGGGGTATTTCTGCGACCTGCGGATCGTCGAACCAGTTTCCGCAAGTCAGAAGCACTTGAAATCGAAATCCGGTAGGTCGTTTCTTCGTTCCGGCCTCGAAAATCAGCAAATTTTTGAAGGAATTAGGTGGTATTCTTCAGCCGCTTTATTAAAATCACCAAGATCGCGATATGAGCAGTGGAGATATTTTAACCCAACTTAACGCCAACCCGACAGATTGGGACTTACGTGCCCAATACGTGGAGGCTCTGGTAGCGGAAGATCGTCATGATGCAGCGGTGCAGGCAGTGAATGATGGCCAGGCGCAAGGCATCCCTCACGAGGCTGGGCCGTGGCTCGCAGCGGCCAAGTGCTACGCGGCTGTTGGTGCCGTCGAGCAGGCGAAGCAGCTGGCAGGCAGTTCGCTACAACTCGACCCGGATTATCTACCCGCCCAGAATTACCTGGCAGAGCTGAATGGCGAAGCCCCTGTAGAGGAGGCACCCGCAGCAGAGGAGGCTGTGCCGGCTGAGGAAGAGGAGGTCGTCGTTGCGGTTGCCGCAGAGGATGAGATCGATCCTGTGGCGGCTCAGATGGGAGGCTACGCTGATGAAACCGTATCGATCGCTTCTGCTGACTCGGAAGCAGCTGCGGGGATTGATCCTTTTGCCCTTCCTACAGTAGAATTTTCTGCTGCTGAGATGGAGGAACTCCACGAGCGAGAGGCGGAAGCGAAGCGTCGGCGAGAGGCGGCCATCAACAAGGATCGAGTGAAGGCGGTTGCTGTCACCATTCTGATTCACGCGCTCCTGCTTGTTCTGATCTTGCAGATCGTATCGAAAGCGCCGCCAAATGCTCCTCCTGGAGTTGTCGCGATGGCCCCGCCTGCGACGGAAGATGACACGGTAGAGACGGAGGAGATGAAGAAGCCTACGCCGACTCAGACTCAGGCGAGTAGTGCGTCTGTCACCAACATGGTCTCGGTCAATGCAGTGTCTGACTTCGCTGTGAGCGACGTCACGGTCGAGGGACTGGCTGACGTTTCTGTTTCTTTGGAGGGAATGAGTTTTCAGCCGTCGATGACGTCTCTCAGTGTCCCTTCTTCCTCCGAGTCGAAGATGATGTTCGGCCAGCCAATCGACGGCAACGTTCTGGGTGTGATTCTCGACGTTTCGGGTTCAATGGCCGAATTTCTGCCACAAGTCGTTCGGGAGGTCGACAAAAACTTCGAGAATGCGCCAATCGTTTATGTTAAAAACATGCTCCTGCGTCCCGAATTCCAGGACGAGGCTACCGTGCGTCTGATTGTCCCGGAAGAGGTGATTCCGAAGGTCCCTTATGAAGGGAGAATGATGAATACGCCATATTGGTTCCTATGGAATGACCTTCCCAGGAAAGCTCCACAACGTTATGTAGATCGCCTTATAGAGACATTCAAAACTCGCCCGAACTCATTTCTAGCAGTCACTGACCACGACCGCTCAGGAGTCAGGGAGGCAATCGATTTTTTGATGGAGCAGAAAGTCGATTCTCTTTACATCTTTTCGGATTATGAGGACTTCGTAGATGAAGAGGTCGCTCTCGAGGTTGGCCAGAAACTTGGTCGTCGTAAGATCAAGACCTACGTGCAGCCTGCGGAGCGGGGAACGGAATTCCTTGATGCGATCACATCCAAATTGGTCAATCGAACCCGTGGCCGGCAGCTTCCATCTCTCACCGCGATTCGCCGCGGATCACTGGAGGATGTGGAGTTGGCTGAGAGCGATCAGCCGGCGATCGAGAATGTGATGACTTACGCCTCACCACGCACTGAAATGCTCGACGGGCAACCTTTTTCCTGGAGGCCTCGGGCGACTTGGCAGCGGATCAAGGAGGTAGATACCAGAAATTACACAGCCCTATTTTATGGTCCCGAGTCTCAGGCGGCTATTTATCTGAAAAATAATGAGGGGGAGTATATACAAGAGCCCATCCGATTCTACTGGCATAGTTGGAAGGAGTTTCCTGACCACCCGGACCCTGCTTTCCGTCGTCGTCATCGCAAGTTCCTTCGTGCCGATGAGCCGATTGTAAAAGACGATGAGTTTCAGTGGAACATGGTGTTGGAGGATGAGTTGAAAATGCAGGTTCGGCTCTATCTCAAAGAAGGGGGCATGACGGCTACCTACACTGCAGACTTGCCCACAGATGGGACAAATGATGCATGTGGTATTCACTTCCGTATACCTGAACTTGCATCGGAAAAGAATGATATGTTCTTTGGCTACGACTTGCCGGGCAAAGGAGCAAAGCTGGAGCAGGTCCGAATCGGTGCCATGCCGAACTACTGGACGATGGAGTTGCCTCGTGAATTGCGTGATACCTTTGGTAAACAATGGGCCCAACGAGGTTTTGAACCAGGTGAAGTGACTCGTAAATTCAACGAGTTGGTCAGGGAATATCCTCCTGGTATTCGTGAGATCACCACTCAGGGGCCATCCTTTGCCGAGCGCGTCATCCGTATGCGCACCACATCGAAGGAAGTCCTCTTGAAAGGATGGGGCACTCGTCGTGACTCCGAAGGATGGGAGGGCTACAGCATGCACTTCCGCCGTCCTGATGACCGTAGAACAGGCTTCCGAAAATCCGAAGCGATCGAGATCGAGATTCAGTAGTCAGCGTGGGCGAACCCAGATGTTGAATCGCTCATTTCCTCGTCCTGTTGGCTACAGACGCCAGCTACTGTCATGAAGCCATGTTGGGACGATCGGATTACCGATCGCCCCGACGGATCTCTGAACCCTCGAAGTAAATCCGAATCCGGTAGGTTGTTTTTGGCCGGAATTCGATGGTGCCCGTTTCGAGGTTTACGGACTTTGGCACCTCGCTGACCTGCTTATCGATAACGGCGTGATAGCCGCGATCCGAGAAAATATCGATCATCATTGCCAGTGCTAGCGGGTCGTTCAGAACCTCATCCTCATTGTTGATAACCGTGCGGCCGGAGATGGCATGGCGAATAATGATCGGCATGAAGCGCTCATTGATCAGCTGCACAACTTTTTCGAACTGCGGACGGTGATCGCGCGCGTAGCCGTCGAGGCGGCGCACCAGTTCCTGCCTCGCATGAGTGACGATCTCGTGGGCCACGGGGATATCGCGGATCAGCTGATAGGTGTCGGGATCAAGTTCCAGCGAGCTCTGATACGTAAGCTCACTGACGATGTTGCGCTCCACTTCCTCGATCGATCCCTGCGCATTGATTAGGTGATAAAAGAATACTTCCCGCAGCGACTGAAGGGCATCCCAGGTGCTTTCTTTGAAAACACGGTAGCGGCGTTTTGCTGCGTCCACATCCAGATCGGTTTTCCGTAGCTCCTGCAGTTCTCCGAGTCCTGTTTGTCTGACTTCTTCGTTGTGAGCCTCGATCTGGCGACCTCGGAAAAGCTGCCGCTCGACGCTGGTTTTTTCGTCAACAAACAGGACCATCACGTGGATCGTCGGTCGCCGGAAGGAGACATTGTGCTCGGTATTTTTAAACTTGGTGTGCAGCTCGTTCATTTTCTCCACGAGCAATTTCATGCACTCCACTTGCACCTCGCTGCGTGGGAACCCGTCCAGGATCGCGCCATCGCGGAATTCTGGGCGTAGCATCCGCCGGAACAGGATGGTCATCACTTCGCGATCGCCCACGAGCATCCCATTATCTTTCAGAGCCTTGGCCTTAGGACTGTCTAATAAACTACTGACGACGATGGGAGGGCAGGTAAAGCCACGTGCTTTCATGATGAAACCCGTATTTGTTCCTTTACCAGCCCCCGGGGCACCGCCGAGCAGGATGATCTCTTTTGGAAAGGTCAGCTTTTCCAGGCCGAACTCTTCCTCCAGTGAGCGCCAGACATCGTTAAAGATCACGGTAGCGTCTTTGATCTCTATGTCTGCCAGGGCCTTGTCACTCACCGTTTCCATAATCCAGTTTCGCTAGATCAACTCGAATAGCAAGCATCGAAAGGCGAAGAAATTCGGGCAATCTTCGGCTTGCCCTGGTGTGATACAATACTCGGATGAACGACGAACCGAACCAGAATCAGCGCTACGAACAATTTGTGGGTTTCTTTACAGCTCACGAAGCTTCTCTGCGCGCTTTTGTCCGATCCATGGTCTTCACTTGGGACGACGTGGACGAGGTCATGCAAAATGTCGCTCTGACTTTGTGGAAAAAGTTCGACACCTTTGATCCTGAGACACCATTTATCAAGTGGTCATGCGTAGTGGCGAGGTTTGAAGTGCTGGCTTTTCGACGAGATAAGGCTCGTGACCGACATGTCTTTGATGAAGACCTTCTGGAAATATTGGAAGCTGATGCTGTTCAGGCCCCCGAGAGCCTGAGTCCCAATCGAGACTTCCTCGATCAATGTCTGACGAAGCTTCCCGAGAAAATGCGGAAGGTGCTGCTCGCAGCTTATGAGCCGGGAGCCCGCATCAACGAGGTTGCCAAGGTAGCGGGTAAATCGGCCACTGCCTTTTACAAAATCCTCAATCGAACGAGGCAATCGCTGTTTGAATGCATTCAACGTCAGCAGCGTAAGCAGGAACACTTTCAGAAGCAGCAGGCATGATGACGAGAGAGCAATACATGCCGCTTTTTGATGCGTGGCACAATGAGCAGATGACGGCAGAGGAGTTTGATTCTTTGCAATCTATACTGCGTGCGGACGAGTCAATCCGGCGCACCTTTCTGGAATACGCATCGCACGATGCATTGCTCAGGGAGCGAGTGGGAGGACTTTCCATTGCAAGTCCATGGGCAGATTCAGAGGGAGCAAAAGAGGCGCGTGCCCCAAGACCTGTCTTGCTAATTCTTGGAGTAGTTATTACTTTGATAGTTGGTTTTGGTGCATCCTATTTATTGAGGCCGTCTGAAAGCGTTGCTGAAAAGCGATTGCCTGACCATGGTGAATCGGTTTCACCCTCCGACGACAGCACTATCCGTGCGTGGAAAAAATGGTCAGAGAGGTTTCGTCAGGACGCAGATCTTCTCGCATATTATACATTCGAGAAAGGGAGTGTTGAAGGCAAGCGTGCCGCGAATCTAGCGTTATTCGGCACAGCTGATCTTGTGATCTCAGGTGTTGGTGGCGCTCCTGGTCGATTCGGTTCGCCGGATGACTCTTCTATCGAGTTTTCCGCTCGGAAAAGTTGTGCAAAAGTCTCTATTGAGGGTGAATTTAAGTCTTTGAGTTTGCTTGCCTGGGTGCAGCTGGACGCGCTTGATCGCCGTTTTAATTCTCTCTTTATCACTGATGGTTATGATCCCGGTGAAGTCCACTGGATGATTCGTGAGAATGGGACAATTCTCTTTTCGTTTCTACGCGAAGAAAAAGGAAATCGTCAGAATTTCATCAGCCTATCGCCTGTTGTATGGGATCGCACGAAGATGAGAGAATGGTTGTGTCTTGGAGTTGCTCTGGATTTCGAACAGGGGCTTATTCGTCACTACCTAGATGGGGAAGAAATATTCAGTGAAGCGATTCCTGACACACATCTTGACGTGGTCACCCGCATAGGAGATGCGGAAATCGGTAATTGGGGGAATCCCAGTAGTCCAAAAAATCGAGAGTATGCAGGGCGAAACCTGAATGGGAAAATCGATGAATTCGCCATCGTTGGTCGCGCTCTCTCCAAAACTGAGTTTCGCCAGTTTTACCGAAGTGGAACGGAGATCGGGGAAAGTGAGTGAGAAATTTAGTTAGTTGTTTGTTTGTAACTGTTATGAAAGGAAAGGTATTCAGTCTATTTGCTGTTGCGATAGGATTACCCCTCACGGGAAGTCTGGTGGGGGAAGAAGAGACTGCAACGTCAGCGTATACAAAGGGCGAGATGCTTTATGCCCTCGAGATAAAGCCTCTGTTTGCGGAGAAGTGCAATGCGTGCCACGGGGATGAGCCTGACAAGATCAAAGGTGACTTCGACATGCGCTCCCGTGAGGCTATGCTGAAGGGCGGCGAATACTTTGCCGAGGAAGTCCTCATGCCAGGTGAGGGAGAGGACAGTTTTCTTTACATCCTGACAACACGCACGGAGGAAGATTATGAAATGCCTCCGAAGGAAGCTGATGCTCTCACAGAGGAGGAGCAGTGGGCAATCCGTGACTGGATCAGTGAGGGCGCTCCATGGCTGGAGGATGACGTCGTGCTTGCGATCCAGGATCAGTATGCCGAAGGGGTCAAGATGGCTACCTCAGGGGGACTCTCTGATGACTGGACAAACCGGCGATATGAGAAGGAAGACGTGTGGGCGTATCAGCCGATCACTCGACCTGATCTCCCGACTGACCTCTCGCGTGACGAGGTGATTGATTATTTCATCAATCAGAAGCTGGATTCGATCGGGCTTCCTCCTGCGGATATGGCATCGCCCGTGGAGTTGGCGCGCAGAGCAAGTTACAACTTATTGGGCCTTCCACCTGAAGTCGAAACAGTTCGTCAATTTGAAGCAGCCTCAGCTGAAGACCAGGACGCTGCATGGGCTGCTCACGTGGAGGATTTGTTAAGCAGCCCGCACTATGGTGAGCATTGGGGACGACACTGGTTGGACGTTGTGCGCTATGCTGACACGTCGGGATTTGCGAATGACTATGAGCGGCCGAACGCCTGGCGCTATCGCGACTATGTTGTCCGTTCGTTCAATGACGACAAGCCCTACGATCTCTTCGTGAAAGAGCAGATCGCGGGAGATGAGCTCTACCAGAGGGAGTCGTCAGAGGGGCTGGTGGCCACAGGTTTTCTCCGTATGGGAGCCTGGGAGCAGACTGCTATGAGTAATGCTACTGAGACGCGGCAGCTGTTTCTCGATGACGTGACCGATACGGTTGGTCAGGTATTCCTCGCTCACGCGCTGCAGTGCGCCAAGTGTCACGATCACAAGTTTGATCCTATTCCGACGCAGGATTATTATTCCTTTCAGGCGATCTTCTCGGCGACTCAGTTTTCGGAGCCAGAAGCCCCCTGGGCTTCCCATGAGGTGCAAAAGGGTATGGAAGAGGATAAGCGCCTGCTGGAGACTCAGTATGCTAGTGCCGTGGCTCGTCTAGATGAACTCAATCAGAAGAAGCGGGAGCGAGAGAAGACATGGTTCGCTGAGCGGAACCTCCCTTACACATCTGTGGCTGAGGCGAAGAAGGCAGGCGCTGACCCGGCGCAGATCCCGCAGGAGGAGGAAATCGTCATGCCGGAAGAGGGCGGTCTCTATCGCATCCTGCGCAAGTGGCGCAGCCGCTATAACTGGGAAAAAGATCGTTATAAGCCTTTTGCATATTCGGTTCACAATGGCGGCACGGTTCTCCACAAGAGTGTCGGCAAGAGACTTCCAAAGCCGAAAAAGCCTCTTGAGGTCGGAGAGATTGAGCAGACCGCTATCCTTGATGGTGGCGACCTCAACTCGCCATCGACTCCCGTTGCTCCCGCTGTCCTTTCGGCCGTGCCTGGTGGTCAGTCTTTCGAGTTGCCGACTGGACCGGAAGGGCGGCGACTGGCCCTCGCGAAGTGGATTGTCAGCGATGATAACACCCTAACAGCTCGCGTGATGGTGAATCGCATATGGGGGTATCACTTTGGAGTCCCTCTGGCGGGCAACCCGAATAACTTTGGGGCCACTGGTAAAAAACCAACGCATCCTGAATTGCTGGATTGGTTAGCGCTCGAATTTCAAAAGAATGGTTGGAGTGTCAAGGAGATGCACCGTCTCATTATGAATACGGATGTGTATCGCCGGAGTGCTCGCCACCCCGACCAGCAGGCCCTGCAGGAAAAAGACCCGCTTATGGAGTCCCTGGCGCAGTTTCACCCTCGCAGGCTGGCGGCGGAGGAGCTGCGCGACTCGATGCTGGCCATCTCAGGTGAATTGAATCGAGCAGTCGGAGGGATTCCTGTCCGTCCGGACATCAATATGGAGGCGGCTCTCCAGCCCCGGATGATCATGGGCACCTATGCGCCGAGCTATGTGCCCAGCCCTCGCCCGGAGCAGCGGAATCGTCGCACTATCTACGCACATAAAGCGCGCGGGATCCGCGATCCATTCTTAGAGGTATTCAACCAGCCGAGCCCAGAGTTCTCCTGCGAACAGCGAGACAGCTCGAATGTGACTCCACAGGTCTTCTCTCTCCTGAATAGTAAGGAGACCCAGGATCGATCGGTAGCGTTTGCAGCTTCGATTATATCTCAGCTCTCCGACGAGAAACCGGAGTCATGGATCGCCCTCGCCATCGAATCAGTTCTCGGCCGCCAGCCGAGCGAGGCGGAGATTCAGCTGTTTACCAGTCACTATCGGACGATGCTGAAGAAACACGAGACCGCAGACCTAGAGCCGGTCGTTTATCCAACCTCCGTGAAACGTGATGCCATTGATGAGGTCACAGGTGTTCCGTTTGAGTTCGAGGAAGAGCTTTTCGTTTTCAGTGAATATCAGCCAGATCAGTCCTTTGCCGACTCTACTCCGCAGGTCAGAGCTCTCTCTGATGTATGCCTCGTTCTCTTCAATTCGAACGAGTTTGCTTATCTGTATTAAACCCACCATACCATAACGAGCTATGAAAACCCCTCTATTTCGACAGACCGCTGCTACGCGACGTGATTTCATGTATGGGATGACGTCGAGCATTGGATCGATTGCTCTGACATCTATGCTGAGTCAGGAGGCAAAGGCTTATCCTGGTCCTGGCGCTCAGGCAGTTCATTTCCCTAAATCTAAGGCGAAGCGGTGCATCTTTCTCTACATGGAAGGGGGGCCGTCTCACATCGACTTGTTTGACCCAAAGCCGAAACTCGATGAATTGCACTTGCAGAAATTCGTTCGTGATGGAAAGGCGAAATCTGCGATGGAGTCGGGTCAGCGCTATTATGTGAAAAGCCCGTTTGAGTTTCACAAAGTTGGTCAGTCGGGTGCGGATATGGCAACGGCTTGGGAGCATTTGAAAAACAATGCTGACGATATGTGTTTTTATCGTGGTTTGCAGGTGGACTCTGTCAATCACCCCTCCGCAAACTACCAGGCAAATACCGGGAATCAGTTCGGTGGAGATCCTGCGATTGGGTCCTGGGTGAACTATGGTCTTGGCTCGATGAATCAGGACCTTCCCGGTTTTGTCGTCCTGCCAGAGCTTGCTCAGCCTCAGGGGGGCGCTTCGAACTGGGCGAATGGCTACTTGCCTAGCCAGTTTCAGGGCACACCCCTGCGACCGAAGGGATCTCCGATCCTCGATATCCATCCGCCGAAAGGCGTCACACAGGAACAACAGCGAAAGAATCTGGACCTCCTCGCTAAGGTCAATCAGATGCATCAGGAAAAGAATCCTCACCACGGGGACCTCGCCGCACGGATGGAAAACTATGAGCTCGCTTATCGCATGCAGTCCCAGGTTCCGACTGCCGTGAACATCGAGTCCGAGCCAGAGTCTGTGCGTAAGCTCTATGGGATCGAGGAAAAGCAGACGGACGACGTAGGGCGTCGTTGTTTGTTAGCTCGCAAACTGGTTGAACAGGGAGTGCGCTTTGTGCAGGTCTATGTCAGCACCTGGGACTCTCATGACAGCATTCAAACGGCCCACGGGTCACTCGTCAAACGCGTCGATAAACCTATTTCCGGCCTGCTCACTGACTTGAAACAGCGGGGGATGCTGGAGGATACGCTCGTCGTCTGGATGGGGGAGTTCGGGCGCACCCCGGATAATGGCCTACGCGGGCCGGGCGTAGCATATGGCCGAGATCACAACTCGAAGGCGATGACCGTATGGATGGCCGGCGGAGGAGTGAAGGCAGGTCACACCATTGGCGCCACTGACGAAATTGGAGCAGAAGCAGTCGATACCGTTCATCATATACGGGACTTTCACTGCACTCTGCTTAAGCTGCTGGGGCTGGATGACAACAAGCTGACTTACTATCATGCCGGCCGTTTCAAACAGCTATCCCAATTCGGAGGCACGACGATTGATCAGCTGATTGCCTGACGGTTACAGATCAAATATGCTCTGGTCAGCGAGATACACGAGCTTCACTGCAATGCATGAATCCCTGCATCCGAGAATCTCTGCCAAGGCCCTTCGGTATCCTGCCATCTGGTCGAGGTAGACTTCGGGGATTTTGTTGCTTGTTTTCGGCGGGCTCGCGTCCGTTTTGAAATCGATGATCACCGCGCTTGGCTCTGGTGTTCCAAGTTCTTTCAGAATGACTCGGTCAAAGGTGCCGGAGACTAGCTGACCATCTCGCAGGATATCGAAGGACTTTTCGATCCACAGAGTGTCGTTATCATTGGCGAAAAGGTCGGCGAGGCGCTCTGAGCGTGAGAAAGCGTTCTTCAGATACCTATCGGCTTCTGTTGAATCGAGTGCTTCGATAAAGGTAGGAAGCTCCTCGATTGTCTTTGGGAGAGATTCCAGCTTTTGATGCACGAGCGATCCGAATGCTTTCGCCCCAGAATCAGTCGCATGCTGTGAAAGGCGTCGATCAGGAATCGCGAGTCGCTGCGGGCGAAGCGGGCTTGGTTTTTTAGCCTCCTTGCGCTCAAACTCTTGAGAACTGTCAGTTTTTGAGTAGGCCTGAAACCATAAGGTGTCGCTATGGGGTGTATCGCTGCGGAAAAGAACATTCATGGCCTGGCCATCAACCTCGATCTCCTCGGGGTCGCTGGTTTGCCAGGCTTCCCGCATCCAGTTGAGGCAGTTTTTCGCCGTGGAGGAATCTTTCTGGAATGAGGTGATCAGGTAATTTGCCAGGCGTGCTCTCGTCAGTGCTACGTAGCTGAGGCATAGCGTTTCATACTGTTCTTCGCACAGCTTTTGGTGATGGTGCTGTGAGAGAACAGGATCCGCTTTTACGATATCGCTGCCTGGTAGTTTGAGCACCCATTCGGGCGATCGGTCGTCCCCTTTGGCCAAATCAAGGGCGCTGGATCGGACCGTCTGCAGAGACTTCCCGCAAGGATCTACCTCAAAGAGGAAACACAGATCAAAGGTGAGTCCTTTCGCTTTATGGATGGTAAGGATCTGCACGGATTGTGAACTCTGCTCGTCACGAACCGTAAAACTTTCAAGGATGCGGATCGCCTGGTGAAGGTCTCGACTACCGGTTTCATCGAGCTTCCGAAGCGGGGTATGGAGGCTCTCCAGGTAAAACGTGGAATGAGCGGTTTGAGCTTCCTTCATCTCAAGCTGCCGACTGATTTCGTGAAGCAGGGATTCAAAACCTTCCTGATGGAGAAGAATGAGCGCGTCGCGGAGAAAGCCTGCCGGAGAAAACGAGGAGTCACCAAGGGGAGACAATCTGATGTGCTGCTCGGAGATCGAGTCCGCAGGATGAGCTAGGAATCGAAAGATGCTGAGAATGAGCGCGTTCGTCGCGGTTTCATCAATCACCTGACAGTCAGATGTGTTGACCACCGGTAGATCCGTCTCAGTCCGTAGGTAGCGCGCTACATCATTGGCCCGCTTGTTTGAGTCCACGAGGACGGCACAGCTAAGGCCGCGCTCCACCGGTGAGACCTCGTTCAGTTTCGTGGCAAGAGTCAGTAATGGGTCTTCACCAGCGGAGGTCGGGGTCAGCCATTCGGTGATACCACTCTTCTTCAGTAGCGGCGGAGCAGATTCGTGGTCCGCCCAATCCCACTGAGAAACGCTCTCTGCTTCGAACTGACATGCCAGCATGGTCTGGCTGTCTGAAAACAGCTGGTTAACCGGCGTTAAAATATCAGGACAGGAGCGCCAGCTTACATCGAGTCTGCGCGTCTCAATCGATCGGCTGGATTGATTTTCATAGCGGGATATCACTTCTTTAAAGAGTCCCGTTTCGCCGCCGCGCCAGCCATAGATTGCCTGCTTGATATCGCCTACCTGAAAATAGGACTTCTGACCGCTGTCATCAGCGAATGTTTCGTCGATCAGGCTTTCGATGACCGACCATTGATGGAAACTGGTGTCCTGAAACTCATCGAGAAGCCAATGGTCGAAGCGGGAATCAAGGCGATAGGCAATGTCGAGATGACGGTCCGACAGGGACGTAGTCGTTAAGCGGGGCGCTGGCTCATCGGGGTGAAGCTTCCCGGAAAGAAGCAGTGTGATATCGGAAAAGGTCAGAGATCCCTCGGATCGGACGCTGGTCGAGTAGGTTGCTTCATACGCATTTGCTAGATCCCAGAGCGCCCCGGTCTGGTTCAGGAGGCCACGAATAAGGCTTCCTCCGTAGTTCAGCCAGATAGCTCTCAACAAGTCGCAGACCTTGGGATTCAGTTGAAATTCTACCCGATTCAGTTTCAATGAAAGTTCGCCCTGCTCCTCGTGGATGAGCGGTTCGAATGTGCGATCGAAGATGTATTTGATCGGGGTAGTGAATGGCTCATGAGGTGAAAACGTTTCCAGGTCTTCACAGAAATCGGTCCAGCGAGAGAACTGCTTATGGTCTGCCCCGAATTCATCGGTCAGGGTGGAGAGGAGTTCATTCGCGGCAGCCTGGTAGTCGAAGTCTGTAAAATCCCAGAGAAGCTCACCGTTCGGCCAGATCGCTTTCGGATTTCCCCACAATTGTTCTGCAGGAGCATCCAGAAAGAATCGATGCACCTCAGACAAATGCTGCAGTAAATTGCGGAAGGTGCCAGCTTCCTCTTTCTGAACCATGCTCAGGCGATAGCTCTGGTGAAAGGCCTTGAAGCTGTCACCCTGCCGCGAAAATCGTGGATCCAGCACGAGCGAGTCGAGAGTCGCCAGTCGGAGATTGGCTTCTTCATAATCCTCTAAAATTGCTGTTTCAGAGGACAGGCCGAAGCTCTCAGGATGAGTCTGAAGGATCGACGCGAAGAAGCTATCCAGGGTCCCGAGGTTCAATCTAGGCATTGCCTGAATCACTCTCTTCAGGAGTAGCTGATAGTCGCTGGATGAAAGCTGCTGCAGTAACCCATCAAACGGCGGAGTGGCCGCTGCTGCGAGCTCCTGCGCTTGCGCGTCATCGAGCGCTGCCGCAGAGAGCTTCGTAACGATTGAATCGAAAAACTCTCCAGCCGCTTTTTTCGTGAATGTCAGCGCGATGATCCTCTCAGGTGAGCAGTCGCCCCGTTCGAGGAATTGTGCCGCGAGCAGACCGATGTAGCGGTTTGTCAGCTGATAGGTCTTACCCGATCCGGCGGATGCGAGAATGGCTTCGTTTGGGAGATTCATACCGTCGGTGTTTCGTTGCAGCCTGGCGTGAAGGGTGCTAGGTCGATCCGCTCAGTGTGTTCGGGGCCTAGAAGAGAAGAAAATGAATCTTCATAGGGGATCTTGCGATTGATGTGGCCGAACTGCTGCTCTCGAATCCTCCTGATCGCTTCGGTGATGCAGGATTCAGCCGACTCGATCTCATCGGGTAATTGTTCCCAAAGACGAAGCCCCGTGGAGGCTTGGGTCGGAGCTACCCAACCGTATCCCACCGTCAGGTCCTGACCGGGAAAGAGCGCTTGAGCTGCGAGGTAGTAGATGGGGAGTTGCAGATCCCTCCAGTATTTTTTCTTGTCAGCCAGTTTTCGCCACTCAGCCTC
>JAHDFZ010000262.1:463-4609 GCA_020627905.1 Verrucomicrobiota bacterium | reverse complement strand
CCCGTGCCGGGCCAGCCTTCAGTGGAGACGGCAAGATCGTTGTCACCGTCGGGAATGCCGGAGATGTGCATGCTTTTACCGCTGCGACCGGAGAGGTGATCTGGAGCCTGTCCCTGCCGGAGGCCTATGGCGAGGCACCCTCTTTTTTCGGCTATGGCTCCAGTCCGCTCATTCAGGCAGAGACGATCTATCTGCAGTCGGGCACAGAGGAGGCTGGGGTGGTGGCTCTGGAGCTGCAGACGGGCCGTGAAAAGTGGAAGAGCGACCATTCCTACTTCGGGAGCTACTCCTCACCCATCCTCGCCACGCTGCATGGAGAGGAGCGGCTGCTGGTTTTCGCTGGAGGCATGACGCGTCCTCCTGTCGGCGGCCTCGTCATCATCGACCCGGCGGATGGCCGAGTGGTCAGTGAGTTTCCCTGGCGGTCGGATAATTTCGCCAGCGTCAACGCCGCGACTCCCGTCCTGTGCGATGAAAATCGTATCTTCATCACAGAGGACTATGGCGAAGGCGGCGTCATGCTGCAGGTGGCTGAGGATGGATCCATGCAGGTCCTCTGGCGTCTGGCCGAGTTTGGCTGCCAGTTTCAGACTCCCATTTATCGAGATGGAATCCTTTATGGCTTCGGAGGGAGCGGAGGACTGCTCCTGGCGGTCGATGCCGCTAGTGGCCAGGTCCTCTGGTCTGAGATGATGTATGACCGCACCATTCCATGGCAGGGGAGGGATCTCCCGGTCAGTTTGGGGAAGGGGCACCTGGTCTGCGTCGGCGATAGCTACCTCATGCAGTCGGAGAATGGCTCCCTCTTCCACATCGAGTTGAACCGCTACAGCTTCAACATCCTGTCGAAAGCACGTTTGCACTACGCTCCGGAGACGTGGAACCCACCTGCCGTCGCCGGGGGGCGTCTCTTTGTCGTCCAGAGTGAGCTCGGGCGGGCTCTCCGTGCTTATAAAATAGCCAATTAGACTTGGTGTAAGAGGAATGCCGCAAGCTACCTTCTGAAAAGGTCGGAGCGAGCACCCAGCGCTTTTGCTGTGCGAATTTATTCGCTGATGTCATCTGGCCGGCACGCAAGGACTTGTTCCATCAGGCCTCGGGTGACTGAGGGGTGTCAGATTCCTTGGTCTGAGTTTCCGGTTCTGGTGCCGTGATCTGGAGTGGGTGCAGGCGGTTCGCCAGCGGGAAAAATGCTCGTTTGGTCGAGGTGCCTGCCTGCCAGATCCCGTGGGCCATCTCTAGAGCCTTTACGGCATTGTCAGCGAGAAATGTCGGGATCTCTTCCTGATCGGTGAGGTCCAGGAAATCGCCGATTACGAGAGCGCGGGGCGTTTCTTTCAGCTGAGCGTTCTCCTTCGTGGGAGGCCAGGGATTCGCTTTCTCGAGGAATCCATCAGAGGCTTTGGCCGGACGCAGGAGGAAGAGTTTCACCTCATCCTCAGACCAGCGGATGAGCATCTTCGCCTTTGTCCCGGTGATGAGGGCGGACGGTCCGGTGGAAGTCGCCGAGAGTCGACGGTCCGAGCGGAAGGAAGCCGTGATCCCGCTGCTCATGGTAAATTGAGCGCGGATGCAGTCGCCTACCACAGGCCCCAAGCTCCCATCAGTGCCACCGGGGCGCGCGTCATCGGGCAGGGGGCGTTCGCCCTCGTCCGTGATCTGCCCATCGCAGAACTCCGGCTCACCGCCGAACCACCGGACCAGATCGAGTCCGTGCACGCCGTGCAGCAGTAAATCCTCACCACCAGACTGCGGTCCCTGCTCTCCCTCAATGGAGATCTCGACGATTTCTCCGATCAGGCTTTTGTAGTGCTCGCGGAATGCCTGCACATCCGGATGATGGCGAAGAGGCAGGATGGGGAGAATCAAGCGATTGGCTTCCTCGGCCTGTTTTACCAGTTCGCTAGCCTCCTTCAGATTAGGTGCGATCGGAACTGCCGCCAGTGCATGAGATCCGTTGGTCAGAGCCAGTTTGATTGCTTTTGACCGCGTCTCCACGGAGCCGCACGAAACAACAGAAATGTGAATTTCCTCGCTCTTGAAGAGTTTTTTAGGCTTCGTGTAGAGTTTGCGTGCGCCGCTCCTGACCTGTGCTGCGTTGGCCAGCTCCTCGTCTTCGGCCTGCACAGCGTCGATCCGTGTGCCCTCCAGGCGTTGGAAACCCTTTTCGAGTTCGAAGTCAGCCGTCGCATCGGTGAAGATGGCGATCCGTTTCCCCGTGTATTCCGGTTCAGGGGCAGGTTTTTCTACCTCAGCGGGCGGAGCTTCAGCCTCCGGTTCGGCGGCTTCCGGCGGATCGGTCTGGATGGAGGCAAGCTCTGGTTCACTCGCTTCTGCGGGAGCTACTTCCGTCTCAATAGGAGCGGCTTCGGCTTTGGGCTCTGCTTTGCGGCGGAATGCTTTAAACAGTCCGGATGCAGCCATCCCGGCGCTGGCAAATAGCGGCTGATCATCCTCCGAACGATCTTTCTCTGACTCACTCATTTAATAGATCTTAACGAAATCGTGTTAGAAAGCAACCTTGCGAACGATTCGTCAGGCCGCCGGTGATGTTCTAATTGTATGCGATTCTCCAAAAATCCATAGCCTACGCGCTGCTTGGGCGTAACATTGGGTATGCTGAAACGCGCGCTTTCTCTGTCCGGCTGCTTGATCCTAAGTATTTTCTCCCACGCTCTGGCCGCTGACTGGCCGCAATATTTAGGCCCGGATCGGGATGGGACATGGGCTGATGAATCTGTCATAACAAAGTTTCCAGCAGCAGGCCCGGAGGTCCTGTGGAGAGTCGAGGCGGGATACGGCTACAGCGGGCCGTCAGTCGCTGACGGGCGGGTTTTTCTCAGTGACTACATCGTGACGAAGGGCGAGGTCAGTAATAACCCGAGCAGCCGCACACCGTTGGAAGGCAGGGAACGGGTAAGAGCCTTTGACGTGGAAACGGGCGACGAACTCTGGTCCTACAGCTACGAGCAGCCCTACAATCTCTCCTACCCCGGTGGCCCTCGCAGCACCCCGACTTACGCCGACGGAAAGCTCTATGTCCTCGGGGCTGAGGGACGCTTTACCTGTCTCGATGCCGCAACCGGCAAGCTGATCTGGGAGCAGGACTGGATGAAAAGCTACGACATCAAAGAGTCGCCGATCTGGGGGTTTTCGATGCATCCGCTGATCGTTGGTGATACGCTGTATGCTCTGGTCGGTGGCGAAGGATCGGTAGCTGTCGCTTTCGACAAAAATACCGGTGCTGAGAAATGGCGCGCGCTCTCCTCAGTCGGTATCGGTTATTGCCCGCCCACGCTCATCGATGCGGGGGGTGTGCAGCAGCTGATCATCTGGCATCCGCAAGCACTCAACTCTCTCAACCCTCAAACGGGAGAGACCTATTGGTCAGTCCCCTTGAAGCCGAATTTCGGGATGTCGATCTCTCCACCGCGGCACGTGGGCAATTACCTCTTCGCCAGCGGTATCGGCAGGGTAGGTGCTCTGATCGAGCTGAATGAAACGACCCCGTCGGCAGAGATCAAGTGGCGGGCTAAGCCGAAAGAGGCCGTTTTCACCGCCAACGTCACCCCGATCATCAAGGACGGGATCATCTATGGCTGCGACGTCGATACCGGAGCGATGATGGCTGCGCGGTTGGAAGATGGGCAGCGACTCTGGGAGTCGACCATTCCGACCCTCAATGTTGAGAAGCCTGAGCGTCGGGCGCGGCATGGCACGGCCTTCATGACCCTGCATGAGCCGAGCGGGCTCTTTTATCTTTATGCAGAGACGGGAGATCTCATCATCGCTGACTTGAGCGCCGAGGGCTACCGGGAAATCAGCCGCTCATCCATGCTCGCTCAGACGAATGAGGCCTTTGGACGTCCCGTGGTGTGGGCTGCGCCTGCCTTTGCCGCTCAGTCAGCTTTTTTGAGAAATGACAAGGAGCTGATTCGGGTGGATCTGGCTGAGTGAGATTCTTTGTAAGGTTGCGCGCTCCGGCCACTAACGTAGCAGCTAACTTAGCCGCGCCAGCTGAGCTGAGTAGCGTCAGCTCGCGGACCGCTAGGTGAGTGCAGCGACAGGCAGAGGCCTGCGTTTGGACAGATCCACGCCGTGACCGTCGCGGCTACACACTACTTTATTATACGTTCATCTTCACGA
>JAHDFZ010000262.1:0-453 GCA_020627905.1 Verrucomicrobiota bacterium | reverse complement strand
CGCGGCTACAGGGTTACGTTCACTAGTTCAGAGTTGTAGCCGCGAGCGTGAGCTCGTGGACCGCCTCGTGAGTGCAGCGTCAGGCAGAGGCCTGCTTGTGGACAGATCCACGCCGTGACCGTCGCGGCTACGGGGTTGCGTTCAGCGAGATCAAAATCGTAGCCGCGACAGCTGAGTTGAGTAGCGTCAGCTCGTGGTCGCCGAGTGAGTGCAGCGGCACGGAGAGGCATGCCTGTGGACAGATCCACGCCGTGAACGTCGCGGCTAGACAAGACCTCAGACTTCTGACGGCTCTTCCTGCTTAGAAATCCGATCGAAGCGTAGCACGATAATCATCATGGCGACGAAGGCCAGCACCGTCCCATAAAGTAAAAAAGATTGCAGCCCGAAGCTGGAAACGACTACGCCGGCTAAAGCGCCCGCCACCACCCTGGAGGACCCGGACACGGTCAT
>JAHDFZ010000261.1 GCA_020627905.1 Verrucomicrobiota bacterium | reverse complement strand
AGGTAGAGCCGTGACACGTCATACCACGGCAGCACCTCCCATTGATCAGAGGGGAGCAATGACTTCAGATGGGCCACCACCGTGTCTGTTTCCTCCGTATCCTGAAGAACCGCGCGGAAGCACGAGACGCCATCTGTCTCGTAGAGCTGCTGAGCGATCGTCAGTGGCATGAAGATGTAGCGTGTATCGAGCGCCTCTGAGGCTACTGAGAGGGTCTGCACCACCGTGCCATCCACCGCGTTCATCTGACCCTCCACCGTCGGCGCCATAAGGATGATGGGATCTCCCAGGGAAGTTCCGAGGGCTTCGGCGAGCCCCTCGGCCAGAGAAAACTCGTAGGCCTCTGGATCCGTGATCGCTTCGCCCTGAAAAAACGTGCCGTCTTTGCTCTGAAGAGAGGTGGCTCGACTGAGCAGCTCATCGCGTTTGATGGGATCCATCGCCTGCCCGATGAAATAGCCCGTGCGCCCATCGAAGTCGATGGTCCCTTTGATCTCCAGCAGCGGACTGAAAAATTCGACTTCCGGCAGTTCGGCAAGTGCGGTTTCCACCTTCGTCTGCTCGTCCTGGGTCAGTAGGAGCTGCGCAGGATCGTCATTCAGATTGTTCCGCGCGCCTGCTTTCCAGATCTGCACGTGGCCGTTTCCCTGCTCATAGATGTGTGCATCCTCGATGCTGGCGAACATGTAGTGAGCAAAGCCCGCAAAGAGGTTCACCGCCGCATAGCCGAGCGCTGTCGCGATGATCGTCGTCAGCGAGCGGGCACGGTTTCGGCTGAGATTTCGGAGGGCTAGGCGGGACCAGTTCACAGTGGCCCGAGGGTGCTGGCTCCCGAGGGGGCTTTCAAGAGGAAATCCGCACAAAAACCAGAGAAACAACCAGCGCGCGCCGTCGCTTTTCTGGCGATTTGAGAAAAGAACAAAGCCTGCCCGCTGCTCCTTGTCTTTCGCTTGACAAAGCAGGTCGGGCAGCGCAAGCCATACAACCTTATGACAACAGAAGCCCCTGCCCAAAAACAAGAGTTTCAGGCCGAAGTGAGCCAGCTGCTCGATATCGTCATCAACTCTCTTTACACGGATAAAGAGATCTTCATTCGTGAGCTCGTCTCCAATGCGTCCGATGCCTCCGAAAAGCTGCGGCACCTGCAGTTGACGGAGAAAGATGTCTTCCAATCCGACGCTGAGCTCACCATCACCATCGAGGCCGATAAGGAAGCGAAGACGCTGACCTTCGTCGATCGAGGCCTCGGCATGACACGTGAGGAGCTGCAGGAGAATCTCGGCACGATCGCTCATTCCGGATCTAAGGCATTCGCTAAGGCGCTGAAGGAATCTGAAGAATCAAAAGAGAGTGCCCTCATCGGACAGTTCGGCGTGGGGTTCTACTCAGCCTTCATGGTCGCGGATAAGGTCGAGGTTCACACCCGCTCCTGGCGTCCCGATGCCGAGGGCCTCGTCTGGAGCAGTGATGGCAAGACCGGCTACGAGATCGCTCCTGCTGAGGGCGACCTCGATCGTGGATCACGCATCGTGCTTCACCTGCGAGAGGAGGAAGAGGAGTTCGCCGATGACTTCCGCATCAAAAACATCCTCAAAAACTATTCCAGCTTTGTGTCATTCCCCATCCATGTCGGTGAGGAGCACGTCAACACTGTGGAAGCGATCTGGAGAAAGCAGAAGAGCGACATCTCCGATGAGCAATACGAGGAGTTTTACAAGTTCATCGGCAAGGCCTTCGATGCGCCTCGCTATCGTATGCACTTCTCAGCTGACGCACCGCTTGAGATCAATGCGCTGCTTTACGTTCCGACCGAGAACACTGAGCTTTTCGGCATGGGGCAGATGGAGGCCGGCGTCTCTCTCTACTGCAAGAATGTCCTCATCGATGATAAGCCGGAGGGATTGCTCCCTGAGTGGCTGCGCTTCCTTCGAGGTGTCATTGATAGCGCTGACATTCCTCTGAACATCAGCCGTGAGTCCATGCAGGACAGCTCTCTCGTCCGCAAGCTGAACCGCGTTGTGACGAAGCGCTTCCTCAAATTCCTCGATGGTGAGGCGAAAAACGATACCGAGAAATACGGCGAATTTTACAGCAAGTTCAGCCGCTTCCTGAAAGAGGGGATCGTCGTCGACTACGAGCACCGCGAGGGCCTGGCTAAGCTTCTCCGCGTCGAGAGCTCCATGGTAGAAGACGGCCAGACGACCAGCTTTGCTGAATACCTCGACCGCGCCAAAGATGGTCAGGAGAAGATCTACTACCTCACCGGTCCTGACCGCGCGGCGATCGAGAGTGGACCCTATCTAGAAGCATTCCAGAGCCGTGGGTTGGAGGTCCTGTTTTTCACGGATCCCATGGATGAGTATCTGTTGCAGAACCTCAACGAGTTCGACGGGAAGGGATTCGTCTCTGCTGCCAGCAGTGAAGTAGAACTCGACGATGAGTCCGCCCCGGAGGCCGAGGGCGAAGCTCTTGCCGAGGAAAAGCAGACCTCACTCTGTGACTTTCTGAAGAACGCCTATGGCGATGCCGTGGAAAAAGTCTTCGTCGGCAAGCGTCTCGTCAGCAGCCCTGTCGCCGTCCTGTCAGCCGATGATGGGATGACCCCGCAGATGCGTCAGATGATGAAAGCAATGAACCCGGAGGAGTCTCTGCCGGCAGCTAAGGTCGAGCTGGAGATCAACCCTCGGCACGCCATCATTCACCAGCTGTCGGCAGCGCAGGAGAGCAACCCTGAGCTAGCTCAGTTGGTCAGCGCCCAGTTGCTCGATCAGGCCCTGCTCAGCGCTGGCCTGCTCGAGGATCGCACAGCCCTGCTCAAGCGTGGCTATGATCTCATGGAGGCAGCTCTCGGCAAGACTGAGGGATAGGGGGAACTTTTTTCAGGATCCCTGCAACTTTGTGAGAGGTTGAGGGTATGATCCTTCAGAGAGCCAAAAAAAGCGCTTTTCTGAGTTTCATACCAACAACCTCAAATACATGAAAAAAACACTTTTCCTATCCGCCGCCGCCGTTGTCGCACTTGCATCTCCCAGCTTTGCTGAGGATGACAAAAAGAAAAAGTCCCGCCCGAAGCCGGAGGAGATCGTCAAGATGCTCGATAAAGACGCCAACGGGACGGTTTCTCTGGAAGAGTTTTCTGCTGGAAAAATGGCGGAGCGCATCAAAGAGAAGCGCGGCGAAGACGCCGTTGCTAAGCTTTTCAAAATGCGCGACAAAGACGGTGACGGTGAGCTGAGTGTCAAAGAAATCGGCGCACCACCAAAAGGGAAGGGTGGCAAGCCCGGTGGTAAAGGAAAAGGCGACAAAAAGAAGAAGCCTGAGAAGGAGTAATATTTCGATATTTAAAAAAAGGGTCGCTGAGAAGCGGCCCTTTTTTTGTTTCCGGACAGAGGCTTGCACACCAGATGCTGTCCGAGAGTGAAGTCACTTCTCCTCATCATCGGAAATGCCCGCTATGGAAGTCAAGTGTGCTCTTGCTACGCCACTGCATGAGTTCAGGAGGCAGAGCTTGCAGCTCTGCAGCCCCGTATCTCCTTTCCACAAGTCTTCTTGCAGCTTCGACCTTGTTTCTGTAACCTGACGTGATGAGTAAAGGAATCCGGGTTTTTGCTGCATGCGTGTTGTTCGTTCCATCTGCTTTTGCGTTGCTTGTTTTATCAACGGTCCCGAAATTTGAGCAAATTTTTGCGGACATGATGGGGGGTGCTCAGCTTCCGGCTGTCTCACTGGTTCTGTTCAAGGCTTATCCCGTAATTATGTTGATTGTCGTTGGCATTTTCGGTCTAGCCTTGGGGTTTCTGGTTCGATCTCGGAGTGACGACGCGGCTCTGTGTTTTGCTGGAGCTGCATTCGTGATTATGACTGTGATCAACGCTCTTTGCTGGGCCGGCTGTTATTTGCCGTTTTTGACGATTGTGAGCAGTATGTCTGACGCCTGACTGACTGCGATTTCATGCCCTCGATCTGCCTGAGCCACGAAAGAGCAGACAAATCTTCTGCGAGGCTTTCTGGTTCTCCGTTTCAGCTGCATTTCTCTAGCAAGAATCCTAATTTAATGAAGCCCTCGCTAATTATACTGTTCGCTGTTGTCCTCACAGCTTGTTCGGCTTTCTCGGTAAAAGCTGACTCACCCCCATCGCATCTGTTCGACCCCGCCCACCCCAAGCCAACCGAATTGCCAGCGGGTTCGAAATTGCGCGCTGAACTATTTGATCAGCTGCGAAAAAAGACCGATTCAGCGACGCGCTTTCAGGGCAGTCTGAAGGTGTTTCGGAACTGGGCGTTCTTCTCCGGACGCACCGTCGATAAGGCAGGGAAATCCATCAAGCATCCACCCATGGACAATGATGATGCCGTGGGGCTCTGGTTGAGAACGAGAGACGGATGGATGGTGGTCAATTACGATTTCGGGCACAGCGACGCGTTTTTCGTGGTCTGGCCAGAGCAGTATGGAGTGCCGCGGGCTCTTTTGGGATTGAAGTGAATCGCAGAAGAGAAGACGAGGAGCCGTGGGCATTCCTCTTATGCAAAGCGAACCACGCTTTCGTCCCGCAACTGATTTCGCCCGCGAATGACTTCGCTGTTCCCCGGCGGCATCGATACAAACTGTGGAGATGGGATTTCAGTCC
>JAHDFZ010000016.1:14234-27643 GCA_020627905.1 Verrucomicrobiota bacterium | reverse complement strand
AGGACCTGCTGGCAGGGTGTCGCCAGATCGATCCGGTGATAATCAGCAGCACTTGTCTGAATGAGATCGGTCATCTCCGAGAGGTAGCTATCTACGGCCTCCAGATAGCGGTTTTTGATGACAGCCGGGTCAGCGACGATCGAACTTTTGTCCTCCAGATCGATGAAGCGGGTCGGCCGGTCGACGGAAAAGCTGGTCTCCATCTCATCTAGCAGGTGGAACATCACGACATCGTGCTTTCGATAGCGCAGGTGCTGAAGTGCCTCTGACAAATCATCAAGGGGGAAGAGAAAGTCAGAGATCAGCACCACCATCGCTCGCTGAGAGACTTTTTCAGCGGTCTCGTGAATGAGCGAGATGAAATCGGTCTCGCCCTGTGGGCCGACCTCCGCCAGCTGGTCCATCAGGATGCCGAGATGGGTGGGGCCGCGCTTCGCTGGCACCTCTTTCCGGTAGTCTTTCGCTCCGGCGATAAATCCCGCAGCGTCGCCCTGATGCGAGGCCAGGTAAGCGAGAGATGCAGCAAGCTTCTGAGCATAGTGAATGCGACTCTCGCCAGCAGTGCCCGTGAAGTTCATAGATCCACTGGCATCCAGCAGGACATAAAGACGCAGATTCGTATCTGCTTCGAATTCCTTGATGAAATAGCGATCACTCCGGCCCCAGGCAC
The DNA here is from genome assembly GCA_020627905.1 of Verrucomicrobiota bacterium. GTDB lineage: Bacteria > Verrucomicrobiota > Verrucomicrobiia > Verrucomicrobiales > DEV007 > Arctic95D-9. The sequence continues at coordinate 26,973 of JAHDFZ010000016.1, read as the reverse complement.
GCCAGTCCAGCCGACGCAGATCATCGCCGGGGACATACTTGCGGTATTGAGCAAACTCCAGCGAGGATCCCTTTACCGGACTGCGATGCATGCCGGACACTGTCCCCATCATCGCCTGAGGGGCCCGCAGGGGCAGTGTCAGCACGGCACTGAGAATCTCGGGATCGAGAAAGTCGTGCTGTGGGGTAGGGTCGGGCATCGTGGTGAGTAAAGATAGGCGGCGTGCGCTCTGATGAGGTTCGGCTTACTCAGCCTGCTCGGCGATACGCTCCTCCACCAGTCTCTTGATGATCTGTGTGCAGGTGACGCCTTGGCTCTCTGCTGCAAAGGTGCGGACGATGCGATGCTGGAGCACGGCCTCAGTGACGGCTACGAGATCCTCCTGCCTCACCATGTAGCTGCCGTAGAGGGCAGCGCGTGCCCGGGCTCCCAGGATGAGATTCTGCACGGCGCGCGGGCCGGCGCCCCAGCTGACCAGTGGCTTCAGCCATTCAGGTGCCTCCTCCGACTCAGGACGCGTGCGACGCACAAAATCGACGGCGAACTGATACAGATGGTCCGGCACGGGGATCCGACGCACGAGACTCTGGTATTTCAGAATGGTTTCCCCATCCATCACCGGCTCCAGTTTCGGGATGGCAGCTCCGGTTGTCGTCTTGGCGATGAGCATCTCCTCCTCCCGCGTTGGATATTCGACGACGATCATGAACATGAAGCGATCCAGCTGCGCCTCTGGCAGAGGATAGGTGCCTTCCTGCTCGATCGGGTTCTGCGTAGCGAGCACGAAAAAGGGCTGCTCCAGCTCGTAAGTGTGGCCTGCCGCCGTCACGCGGTGCTCCTGCATGGCCTCCAGCATGGCAGCCTGTGTCTTGGCTGGTGCTCGGTTGATCTCATCTGCGAGCACGATCTGGGAAAATACCGGCCCTTTTTCGAACTTAAAGGCGCGCGTGCCGTCGTCATTCTGCTGCAGGATTTCCGTGCCGGTGATATCCATCGGCATGAGGTCCGGGGTAAACTGGATGCGGTTGAAAGAGAGATCGATCGTCTCTGCCAGGCGGGAGATCAGCAGCGTCTTCGCAAGACCCGGGACCCCCATGAGCAGGGAGTGGCCTCGGGAGAAAAGGCAGATGGCAATCTGCTCGATCACCGATTCCTGCCCGACGATCACCTGCGACAGCTCATCACGCAGCTTCTGGTAGGATTCCTTCAGGTCGGCGAGGGCCTGCACATCGTCATCGAGCAGGGCGTCATCAGCGGGAGAGTCTGGCATAGAATGGGATCAATTGATTTGGTAAAAACCAAACCCTAGTTTCCCTTAGAGAGAAACTAAAATCTTCGCCGCTTTGCGGGAGCTTTCGAATGTCTGGAGCTGGGGAAATATCGAAGCTCTTGCGGTGGATAGTCGCATTGTCTGGGATCAATTGGGGCATAAACTATCGAATGAAAATTTTATCTTTGGCCAGCCTAACAGTTTTTTCCTCAGTAGGTCTCTTGACGGTATCTTTGTTCAGCGGGCCAATCGCAGCAGCTGAGCGCCCGAAGCCAAATGTTATTCTGATTGTTGCAGATGATCTTGGTTATGGGGATTTATCCTGTTATGGCGGCAACTTTGTGCAGACACCGCATCTTGATGAGCTGGCTGCCCGAGGAGTTCGCTGCACCGCATTTAAGGCGGCTTCGTCGGTCTGTAGCGCTTCTCGTGCGGGGCTTCTCACCAGTCGATATCCTCCGAGGACAGGAGTTATTGGTGTAGTGAGTGCTAATCGTAGAGATCACCTGCCTTTAGACGAACTCACTCTGGCTGAGCGTTTTCAGCAGGAAGGGTATCGAACTGCTATTTTCGGCAAGTGGCACCTGGGAAATCATGCTGCTGTGTGGCCCCTAAATCAGGGGTTTGACGAGTGGGAGGGAACGGTCGGGTCTAATGATATGGGTAAGGGGCGGCCTTCACTAGAAGCTCGCCGTGCGGGAAAAGCAGGGGTGGAGTGGGTAAAGCAGGACCAAGTTATTGAGATTGACCCAGACCAAACTACCCTTACAAATCGGACAACGGCCTTAGCGACACAATTCATCCGCAAGCAGCAAGGTGGTCCATTCTTTCTATATCTGCCGTTCAACATGCCGCACACACCGCTATTTGTCAGTGATGAATGGAAGGGTAAAAGCTTCGGCGGCCTATATGGCGACGTGATCGGAGAGTTAGATAGCGCAGTAGGCAGGATCGTATCTGAGCTCAAACGGACTGGCCTAGAAGAGCGCACGATCATAGCCTTCACGTCGGACAATGGACCTTGGCTGATTTTTGGAGATCATGGGGGCTCGAATGGTGGGCTTTCAGGAGGAAAGAAACAAACGCTCGAGGGTGGTCTCAGGGTTCCGTTCATTATTGCAGGACCTGGTGTGGCAGGCGGACAGACTGACAACGATTTCGTTTCCGGCCTCGATGTGGGGCCGACTCTTTTCTCTCTAGCTGGTCTACCGTGGGACGAGTCAAAGCAAATCGACGGACGGAGTAGGTCAGACAGGTGGGCTGGAACCGGCGAGTTGGAGGAAGAAACGCAGCCTTATTTCTGTTTCTATGATCGGGAGTTGCGGGCGATCCAACACGGTCGATGGAAGTGGCAGCTTCCCCATCTAGATAAACAAACTCCGGACCCTGCATCGATAGGTTACGGGGGAGATCGAGGGAAAACGATGAAAGTCGATCGCGGTTCAGCACTCTATGATTTGCTTCACGATCCGGGGGAGCAAGTAGATCGCTCAGGAGCTTTCCCTGAGATTTTGACTGAACTTCGCCAGTTCGCGAAAGAGGGGAAAGCTATTGCCAACACTCGCGAGCCGGACTTTTTAGAGCATCCCTGACAGTTACTGTCTTCGTTAGGCTCCCTTCGCTAATTGCGCGAGATTGAGAGATTCTTTGTCGCAAGCTTCAATTGGATAAACGGAGTCGATCAATGGACTGTTTGATATCATCCCCCGTTACGCTACTGCTGACATGGGCCTGACCGAGGCTGGATACGAGGACAAAGCGGATGGCTCCTTCCTCGAACTTTTTGTCCCGAGCCATCGCCTCCAGGATAGACTCGGTCGAGATATCGTCGCTCAGGCGGGTCGGTAAGTCATAGAGCTCCAGCGCTGCGATGATGCGGTCGCATTCCGCCTGGCTGAGCCCGGCATGCGACACCGAAAGCCGGGCTGCTGCGACAAGTCCGAGGCTGATCGCCTCTCCATGGAGGAAGCGCCCGTAGCCTCCCGCCGCCTCGATACCATGTCCTATGGTGTGGCCGAAGTTGAGAAGAGCCCTCGTTCCCGAGGTCTCGCGTTCATCCTCCTCGACCACGCGGGCTTTGATCGATACATTGCGCTCCATCAGCTCGACCAAATGTGAGCGGATTTCCGCCCGATTCTCGACAAAGCTGAGCAGCCCCTCATCGCGGATGGCGGCGTGTTTGATGATTTCTGCGAAGCCCTCATTAAACTCCCGCTCCGGCAGACTGGCGAGAGTCGCGGTATCGGCTACGACGAGGGATGGCTGGTGAAATGCACCTAAGAGGTTTTTGCCTTCGGGAGTGTTGATTCCTGTTTTCCCGCCGACAGATGAATCCACCTGGCTGACAATGGTTGTGGGGACCTGCACGCAGGGAATGCCACGCTGGAAGATGGAGGCTGCGAAGCCTGCAAGGTCGCCGATGACACCACCGCCGAGGGCGACGAGCAGGGACTTTCGGTCCAGTCCTGCCTGCAGCATCTGGCGGCAGACCGAGTCCAGTTGCTCGATACATTTTGACGCCTCCCCGGCAGGCACCATGATCGGGGTAACCTGAAAGCCAGCTGTTTCCAGCGCTTCCTGCACCGTTTTCAGGTAAATAGGTCCCACATTTGAGTCGGTCACAAGAGCCACCTTTTTTCCGCTGAACATGGTGTGCTCACCGATTAGCGTCCCGATTTCAGAAAGCGAGCCCTCAGCAATGCGAATAGAGTAAGGTGCAGCAGCGAGATCGACGGTGACAGAGGCAGTATTCATGGGGGCAGGGTTGGGGACAGCGCCCGATCTTATCACCATTTAGCAGAACGGCAAATCATGGGGCCGCAGCGGTAACGAGCAAGTAGGCCGGAACGTGAGAGACTCCGGCGGAAGTCGTGGGCACTTCCATCCAATTGACATGTGGTCCGCGAGGAAAGGGGCCTATCCGTAGCGAGGGCGATGCAGGCTACGGGAGTGGGACTTCAAGTCCCACGCGGAAGTCCTGTATGGTGGCCGTATTCGCAATCCAAGGCGCTCATGAGCGCCGATCTTCGAATAGATAGTCGCTGGCGCAGCAAGGTTAATTTCAAGGCCGCAAAAACACATCATCACTGACCAGAGCATGAAAGAAGGACTTCATGCGAAACTGGTTCTTTCGGGCGTGATCCATGATTCGCTCACGCAGGGCTTCATCGCTGAAATTATAGGGCCTGCCGAGTGAGTAGCTAATGAGGTTCTCTGTGAAACCCTCAGCAAAAGCTTCGTCTCTCTCCGCAATGAGCTTCCGAAGCTCGAAGAATCCCGAGAACTTCGTTCCATCAGGCAGCTGGCCGGCTGGTTCGATAGGCGTGGCTTTCCCCACCGGAAGTAGGTTCCGATTTACTTCCTGAAAGACCTCCCGCCACTGGCCGACGGCGTTGAAGTTCTCCATCCCGTAACCAATGGGATCGATGCGGTCATGGCATTGAGCACATTGCGCCTGTTCGCGGTGTTTTTTGACCAGCTCCATAGGCGTCAGTTTCTTCCCTGCTTCGGTGAGCTGAGGAACATTGGGGGGAGCGGGTGGGGGAGGGTCATTGAGCAGGTAGCGCATGATCCAGACTCCACGCTCAATGAGCGATGACTCCTCGCCGTCTGAGCCGATTGCGTGAATGGCGGCCATCCCCAGCAGTCCACCACGCGGGCTGTCAGCTGCTACTTTGACAGGGCGGTAGTGGCTTCCTTTGACGTTTGGAAGGTCATAGTAGCTTGCGAGCAAATCGTTCACATAAATCGTGTCGGAATAGAGGAGTTGTCCGATGGGCTTATTTTGCTGAATGTTTGCTAAGAACGTTTGGAATACTTCCTCGCGAGCGGCCTCTTTCATGGATTCATCAAAGTCGCGGTAGAGACTGTTATTGAACTGGAAGAAGTCCAGACGCTCCATGTGCAGCCATTGGGAAATAAAGGATCGAACGAAATGCGGGAGATCATCGGAGGCGAGCAGGCGACTAAGCGCCTGAATGCGATGGCGGTGATCTCTCAGGTCGATTTTTCCAAGATTTGGAAAGTCCTTTGGATCTGGTGCTGATTTTGTCAGGAAGTAGCTAAGACGATTCGCGATCTCACGAGAAGTGAGTTTCGGCGCAGGCGTGTCACCTTCGCCGGCCTCACGGATAAATAGAAAGGGTGGAGACGATAGGATGAGGGAAAGGCTCTCCGCCGTGGCTACGTGAGCTGACTTGGTGCGGGCGAAGGTGTCGAGCCATAAAGCGTTGAGCTTCTGAATGAAGGGTTCTCCTACTGGCACGCCCCGATAAGCCTCACCGGCAAACTTTCTCAGGAACCAGAGTCTGGCGCTACGATCTGTCAGCGATGCCACTTTTCGTTTAGGCAGGTAACGCCGAAGCACACTGTCGCCCGCCTGGCTAGTCGGTCCCTCAATCCGCATTTTCTGGACGAATAGTGCTGGCTCGCGGCCGATTCCTTCACGATAGGACTGGCGGAAAAAGTGGTTCTGATTGGCAACTCGCGAATTTGGTTTTCGCTCACGGATCGTGATGCTGCGTTGTGCTGCATTTTTCCGGTTCTTCTTAGCAGAGGAGTCGAAAGGGGGAAGCGTGATAGTAAACTCGATCGGGCGTGTCCGTCCGAAACCGTTTATGTTTACCTGTCGAAAATCATCGAGACGGAAAGACGCTTCATTACCCTTTTTAGTTGTTAGGCCGATCTGGAGAAACCGCCGCTTTTCGTCTGACTGGGGTGTCGAGCCCGCATCAACAGTGATGCGGTAGGTCCCGCCGGGAAAGTCGTCGGGAACCTCCATGTGAACCGCGTCGACTGGTTCGAAGTCTGTTAGATAAGCGAAATCGTAAAAGTCCGGGTAAGAAAAATAGCGGGAGAAGCTTGGCGCATTGCGCTCCCAGTTCAGGGCAAAGAAGTCCAGCTCCTCCTGATCAACGACACCGACATCTTCGGGCGAAATCTTCCCTTTGCGGAGTTCTACCTTGCGCGCCTTGCCAAAGTTCTTCGCAAAATAATTGCCCAGCACGTAGCCGACTCTCTCGGCTGTTGGGCGAGCGGGTTCGTATGCATGGAACTGCTGTTCGGAGTTTCCTTCAATGAGTTGGAGCGCATCCAGTGCTGCTGCATTAGCGGTGCTGAGGTAGGCATCGATCTGATCCTCACCGATCATCAAATTATTTCCGAAGGTGTCATAGCGACCGCTCCCTGTGTCGATAGGGATGCTGTCCATATTAGGCGCTATTCCCAACAACTCTCGGATCGAACGTTCGTATTCCAGATCGTTTAGCCGTCGCATCGTGATGACGCCTCCGGTGTCGCTGAGCTTTTGTCTGGCCTCGACCATCTCTGTCGAAAGTGCCTGGAGGAAAGCGAGTTTCTCTGCTTTTTCAGGCTGCTCGCTTTTCTTCGGAGGCATCTCACCGGAGTTGAGCGTGTTGAGAACCTTTTTCCATCGCTCAGCTGTTTCTACGGTATCAATTGTGAAAGAAAGCTCCTCTAGGTTGACGTTTCCCTTCTCTGTTAGGGAGTCGTGGCATTCGAGACAATAACTTTCTAGAAAGTCGAAATGGTGGTCTTCGAGTCGTGCAACAATAACGGGACGCTTCGGCGCTGCGGATTTAGCTTGAGCAGGAGCTTTTGCCTGAGCAGGGGCTTTTGCTTGATGAGCAGGAGCTTTCGCCTGAGCAGCGGCTTTTGCTTGATGAGCAGGAGCTTTTGACGGAGCAGGAGCTTTTGACGGAGCAGGAGCTTTTGACGGAGCAGGAGCTTTTGACTGAGCAGGAGCCTTCGCCTGAGCAGGAGCTTTTGACGGAGCAGGAGCTTTTGACGGAGCAGGAGCTTTTGCCTGAGCAGGAGCTTTTGACGGAGCAGGAGCTTTCGCCTGAGCAGGAGCTTTTGACGGAGCAGGAGCTTTTGCCCGGGCAGGAGCTTTTGCCTGGGCAGGAGCTTTCGCCAGAGCAGGAGCTTTCGCTTGAGCAGGAGCCTTCGTGTGGGCAGTTGGTTTTGTTTGGGCAGGAGCCTTTGCCTGAACTGGCGTTCCTGATTTTTGGACCTGTTTTGCCTCCACAGGATCAGTTACAGAACTGTCAGCCCCCTCATCGGCATGCACGAGATGCAGGTTTGTTAGAATAAGGGCGTATATTGCTGCCAACTTTGTGGCAGAAAGCGGCCAAAGGGGACGGCGTTTCATGAAAACAGACGAGATCAGTTTGTTCACGAAATCAGGCTTTTAAGGACTCCGTCGCTATCGCCATGAGATTCCACATCAAGTCCATTCTGCTGGAGGAGAGTGAGCCACAGATTCGCGAGAGGGGTATTTTTCTGCTCAGCCACAATGTGCTGACCCAGGTTCAAATTTGCTCCTCGGCCTGCGATAATAGTTGGACAATTTTTCAAGTAGTGGATCGAGCGGATATTGGAGCCATAGCTGATGGTCGATTCATCGAAAAGGCTGCGACCGGGCGCTGTCTCGGTAGCCTTCATCCTGTCGAAGAAATAGGACAGGAGCTCTGACTGAAGCTGGTCGCGTTTCTCGGAAACCTTCCGTCGAGCTTCGTTGTTGTAGTGGCTCATGTTGTGCCCGCTCATGCCGGCACCGAAACTGTCCAGTAGCGACTGCACTGGCTGCCGATATGACGCCACCCGCGTGGAACCTGTGCTCAAGGCTGCGATGAGAATGTCATACATGACCTTGATTTCCTCATACCCTTTTAAGTTCGCTGCGGGCTCTGTCAGATCGGGTCCAGGTGAGGGGGCGGGTTTCCCCAGCCACTGCTTGTCGCGGTCAATACGGGTTTCGATGCTGCGAATCGATTCGGTATATTCGTCCAATTTCTCCTGATCTTCCTTCCCTAGCTTTGCCTTCATGGAGTTCAGGTCAGTGACGAGTGTGTCCATGATGCTGGCCCTCTTCTTGAGCATGGCTTTCTGCTCTTCAAGCGATACTTCAGGGGCTGCGAACAGCTTGTGAAAGGCCTTCACGGGGTCATCCTGGCCAGCGATCGGCTTACCTCGTCGGTTCCACGCAAGAGATAAGCCGGGGCCATGGCCGGAATCTTTTGCATTGTGGCAACCTAGCTGGAGGGACGGAAAGCGTGTGTCGAGCCCCCATTGCTCGGCGGCTACCTGGTCTGCAGAGATCGTATTGTGAAAGGATTTGCCGGGAACAGCATAACGATTCGCGCCCGTCAGGTAAAACGTGCTGCCCCAGTGAGCCTCGTCAGCAAGCCGATTTGTCAGATTTTGAATGATCGAAAAATCTGCCTGATGCTTTTTCAGTGGAGCAAGACCGGCGGGTAGATCATATACCGCTCCCGTTTGATCTTGATTGGGAAACCAGCTTTTCTCGGTGACGCCCCATCCAAACGTTAAAAACACCATTTTAGGGTCAAACGAGGTGGGGGCTGCCGCTTTTACAAATGGTCGCCAACCCAATGATGTGAGAAAGGGAAGGGGCAGGCAGGATGTAGAGCTTCGGAGGAACTGACGCCGCGTTTTCATGATCCAAGATATACTTTCTTGGATACGAAGTGAATTAGCTTAATTACGTGCGGCAGGTTTCTCCTAGTAGATTCAAAAGGCAGAAAACTAGAGCAAAGCCGCAGCTAAATCTGGTTGCAGGCAAGGCCCGTATTGCCTAAGAATGTCGGGCGACAAATTTATCATGAACAGAAAATTACGTATGGGAATGGTCGGAGGCGGCCGTGGTGCCTTCATCGGGCAGGTTCACCGCATGGCGGCTAATCTGGACGGGAAAATCGAACTGGTGGCCGGCGCTTTTTCCGCCGATCCTGAGAAAGCTCGCTTGTCGGGAGAGGACTTTTTTCTCGACCCTGACCGCGTCTACGCGACTTATGAGGAAATGGTGGAAAAGGAGTCGTCGCGCGAGGACGGCATCGATTTTGTCTCGATCGTGACACCCAACTACCTTCACTTTCCTCCCGCAAAGGCATTTCTGGAAGCAGGGATCAACGTCATTTGTGACAAGCCGATGACTCTCTCCCTCGACGAGGCTCTCGAGCTGAAGAGTATTGTTGAGAAAACGGGCAAAGTTTTCGCGCTGACTCACAACTACACCGGCTATCCCATGGTGAAAGAGGCTCGTCGCATGGTCAAGGATGGCGAACTCGGGCGTATCCTGAAGGTGGTCGCTGAATATCCACAGGGCTATGCAACGGGCAGTGTCGACGAGGTGGTAGAGGGACCCATTGGTGGGTGGCGCACAGACCCGAAGAAATCCGGTATCTCTAACTGCATGGCCGACATCGGGACTCACGCGCACAACCTTCTCCGTTACATCACCGGGCTGGAGGTCACGGATATCTGTTCTCACCTCAGCACCTTCATCCCCGGCCGTGAGCTGGAGGATGATGGGAACAACCTTCTCAAACTGGATAACGGTGCCAGCGGGGTGCTCCACGCCTCGCAGATCTGTAATGGCGATGAGAATGCCCTCAACATCCGTGTATACGGGACGAAGGCCTCCCTGGAGTGGCATCAGGAGGACCCGAACGAGCTGATCGTCAAATACCATGACGCACCCCGTCGCATCTACCGCCGTGGGAATGATTACCTTTCAGATGCAGCTAATGGGAACGGATTTACCCGCACCCCTTTCGCTCACCCAGAAGGTTTCATCGAGGCCTTCGCCAATATCTACCTGGCTGCTGCGCAGGCGATCGCCGATCAGATCGACGGCAATCCAGCGCCGGAAGGCGGCTATGACTTCCCGGCGGTCGACGACGGGGTGGCCGGGATGGCTTTCATCGAGACGGCCATCAAGAGTGGTCAATCCGACGAAAAGTGGACTTCATTCCCCACTTTTTCCTAGGAGACTGAACGCCTATGCGGATCGCTGAGAATCAGTTTTATGGCGAATTTGATAGGGATCGGCGGAACGAGAACTTCCGCCGGTCGCCTGATGATTACCGCACTGATTTTCAGATCGACCGGGATCGCCTGATTCACAGCGCGCCGTTCCGCAGACTTCAGAACAAGACCCAGGTCTTCTTCAGTGGAGAATACGATTTTTATCGAACGAGGCTGACTCACTCGATCGAAGTGGCGCAGGTGGGGCGGTCCCTCTGCAATCGGCTGAATGCCACATCAGAGCATCTGCGTGCCGACTTTTTCATCGACTCCGATCTCGTGGAAGCTGCCTGTCTGGCCCATGATCTGGGGCATCCACCGTTTGGGCACACCGGAGAGCGCACTCTCGACAGCTGCATGGCAGCCTACGGGGGCTTTGAGGGGAACGCCCAAACTCTCAGGATCCTGACTGAGATCCTTTACGGGCCCACCTTCGGGATGAACCCGACTCGTGGCCTACTGGACGGTGTGCTGAAATATAAAAGCCTCTGGGATGAGTTCCCTCAGCCTCCAGCGAACCATTTCCTCTACTCTGAGCAGGCTGAGTGGGCCGATTACGCCCTTGGTGGTGAAGAGTGGCGCGCGGCTATTCCGCCCGGTCCAGACAGAGAAGCGTTCCGCTCCATTGAGTGCCAGATCATGGACTGGGCGGATGACACTGCCTACTCGCTCCATGACATAGCGGATGGTTTCAATGCCGGCTTTATCACCATCGAGAAGATTGAGAGGTGGGCAGCGCGGCAGGAACTGAATGCGGACGATGAAGCAAGCCTGCAGGATCTTTACGGTGCCATGCGCAAACAGCGCATTGAGGCTTTCGTAGGGCGCAAAATCGGTCAGTTTATCTCATCTGCCCAACTGGAGCGCAGCACCGACGTCAGCCTTGTCGGAGGTGAGACGAATCGCTATGCGTTTCGCTTAGCTATCGACCCACAGGTGCGGGATGAGAGTGAACTTTTCAAACGGATCTCACTGGATCTCGTCTTCAGGAGCCAGCAGCTCCAGCAGCTTGAGCGCAAGTCGGACTACATCCTGCGCCGTCTCTTCCAGGTCTTTGCTGAAACTTACGTGATACCCGACTCGCCGGGCCCCTCACACTTTCACCTATGCTCGCCGGAGCAGGAGGACTTGTTCTTCAGCGCCCCCAACGAGCAGGAGCGGGCCCGATTGGCCTGCGACTTCCTCGCCAGCCTGACGGACGGCCAGGCATCTCAGACCTATCGACGCCTGTTTGACGCCGACTTCGGATCTATCATGGATGCTGTTTAAAGGGGTTATTCCTCTGCTGTGAGTGTGAGGAAACGAAAAACTGACTCCCGTGTCGGGGTGAAGCCATTCAGCTCCAGGGCCAATTCATGCTCACCTGCACTCAACTCCAAGCTGCCGAGGTCTATGGTCTTGATCTTCTTCGTAGGCCTGGATGTAAGCGTCTGTGAGCCAACCTGTAGAGTCACCTCTTCCACAGCTACCTCGACACCCCAGTGGGCTGTTACGTTCAGCTGCAGCGGCTCCTCCAGGCGGACGAGCCAGGAACCTCCGGTGCCCCAGCCCGCCACATCGATACCGGGCACGCGCCAGTCCTGGATCGATAGATCAATTTTAGGCTCCATCTCTGGAGAAATGACAATGCGCGGCGGGTCATAGTTTCGGGGGCGAGTCGATGATACATCCGCAAACCAATCCAGGTAGGACTTTTGCAGGCTCTTCACTCGATCAGGATGTTTGCTTGCTAAGTTCGTCGTCTCTCCCGGGTCTTTCTCTACGTGATAGAGCTCGAAGGGTGTTTCCGTATTGTCGATTTCGTAGCGGAACCCGGAATCTCGCAGCAGTTTCCAGCCTCCCTGGCGGACGGCGATGTGGTGGAACTGCTGAGGATAGTCTCCTCGATGGGTTTGAATGATGATCGGGCGGGCATCAGCCTGTTTCGCCGCCGCTTTTGCTGATGGCTCGTCGTCTCCGAAAAGAGCGGAAAGATCGAGCCCGTCCATGGCAACTTCTGGCAGTTTTACATCAGCCAGCGAGGCAAGTGTAGGTAGTAGATCGATGTGAGCAGCTGGGGCGTCGCTCTCGAAGTCACTGGCGATTCTGGCGGGCCATTTCATGTAGAAGGGCGTGCGGATACCGCCCTCGAGAGTTTCCGCCTTTGTCCCGCGGAACGGGCCGTTGTAGCGTTTTCCTGCGGGTCCGTTGTCCGTCATGAAGATGACGATGGTGTTCTCGGCAAGATCCTCTTCATCGAGGAACGTGCTAAGTCGGCCCATGTTTTCGTCGATGTTCTCGACCATGGCAAAAATACGCGCTGTTGTGTCTCGAACCTTGTCGTTCGCCTGATAATCGTAGAGCGGGGACAAGTCCACGGACTTGTAGTAGGCGAGCGCTTCCTCCGGCACATCATGAAAGGGGCCATGCGGAGCGTTTGGAGGGATGAAGGCGAAGAACGGTTTTTCTTCCGCTTTTGCCTCGCGCATGAAATCAAAGGCGTAGTCAAAATAGACATCGGTGCAGTAGCCCTCAGATTGAATGCTTTCGCCGTTGTAGGATGGCATCTGTGTAGCGGCCTTCATTTTCCAGCGGCTCCGATGGTTGACCCGCCACCCCGATGAATGAGCACCTCCTCGAAAC
>JAHDFZ010000016.1:1801-14224 GCA_020627905.1 Verrucomicrobiota bacterium | reverse complement strand
GAGGGAAATTATCCCCTAGGTGCCACTTCCCGAAAATCCCCGTGGCATAGCCACCTGCCTGGAAGATCTCAGCCATCGTGATCTCCTCCGGATCCATCATGGAGCGGCCCTTAAACGTATCAACCACACGAGTTCGATAATTGTAGCGGCCTGTCATCAGGGCCGCCCGAGTAGGGGAGCAGACGGGGCTGACGTAGAAGGTGCTGAGCTCGCCGCCTTCTTCTTTCAGCTTTTCGATGTGTGGTGTGCGGATGATCGGGTTGCCCGTGGAGGAAAGATCCCCGTATCCCATATCATCCACCATGACGATAATGATGTTCGGCTTTTCGGCTGCTGTAAGTGAACTTGCGAAGAGGCAAGTGGCATAGACAGATAAAAGAAGTGGCTGGAGAACAGCGTTAAAACGGATTTTCATTCTCGCCAGAATAAAGGTCGCCAACATGGATTCAATAGCGTGGATGCGGTGAAGTCGCGGTAAGCAGCCCGAGCGGTGGGAATTTGTGCGCAGGGGGCGGAAGCCCTGCCAATGCCGCGGCTACAGGAATGCGGCTTCGTAAAACTGTAGCCGCCATCGTGAGATGGTGGACCGGAGAGCACGGCCCGTAGTAGACAGAGGCTGCCCTGTGGACAAATCCACGTCGTTACCGACGCGGCTACAGAGATGCGGTCGCGAAAGAGATGTAGCCGCCATCGTGAGATGGTGGACCGGAGAGCACGGCCCGTAGTAGACAGAGGCTGCCCTGTGGACAAATCCACGTCGTTACCGACGCGGCTACAGGAATGCGGTCGCGAAAGAGATGTAGCCGCCATCGTGAGATGGTGGAGCGGAGAGCACGGCCGGCGGCAGACAGAAGCTGACCTGTGGACAAATCCACGTTGTTACCGCCGCGGCGACAGGAAACTCGTAAAACTGCAGCCGCACAGCTGAGCTGGGAAGCACAAGCCTGTAGACCGGAGGGCACGGCCCATAGATGGCTTCGGCTGCCTTGACCTTGAGAGATTCTGCATCGATGGGATTTCCTCGCCCCAAGCTCCCGCGTAATCCTCAGCACATCATGTCTACACCAGCCACCACCGAACCAGATGAGCAAGCCGTCAATCCATGGGTCAAGCGCCTGGCGATGGGGCTGCCGCTTGGTCTCCTGACTCTCGGCGTGGGATCCATGCTCTACACAGAGCTACAGGCACCGGAGGATAAGTTTGATGAGCATGAGCAGAAGCGCATCGAAGCGGCTGCTTTTAACCGGCGCCCCATCGATACGAAGTTCCTCAGTTTCGCTACCGAAACCCTGACTCAAAAAATAGGCGAACGCAGGGGTGACAACGAGACCGCCCGCAAAGGCCTAGAGAGTTCAGCGCTCTGGATGCAGGGACTTCTCCGTGGGGGGAATTTCGGCTATCGTGTGACGCGGCACACGAGCGATGTGGCTGAGATCGGTAACATCAACACGTTGATGGCCGATCTTCTAGGAGGGAAGAACCGCAAGGACTGGGTCGTCCTTGCGGCTGACTACACGGCTGAGGATGGAGCATCCCAGGCGGAGGCAGGGGGCCTCGCCGTGCTGCTGAGCGTAGCTCGCGCCCTCGCTGGGGATCCGCAGGATCGAGGTGTTCGCTTCGTCGGTCTTGCCTCCGATGTTGGGCCGACGGTCGACGGATCTACGCCGACCGCTCGTTTTGCTCAGTCCCTGCAGGAGCAGAGCCACAACATCGTGACCGTCGTCGTGCTGGAAGATCTTGCAAAATCCAGTGCTGCGCCTCGTGTCACCGTTTCGGGAGCAGAGGCAGATCGCTTCCGTGTTGATCAGGTAGCGGCAGCTCTGCGCGGAGAAAGCGAGCTGCCGGTGGAGGTCGTGATTGGTGAGGGGAGAGAAGCTGCCGGAGCCTTTGAGGCAGCCGGTCTCGCGACAGTATCCGTGCGGGCTCAGGGGATGAGCGAGGCGAGTTTTCTGGAGCTGGCTCTCGGCGTCGAGCGCGTGGTGAAGCTTCTGGCGAACCCGTGAACATCCCCGGTGCGGCATTTTCGACGCTAGGATTTGTCCTTCTCAAACGGACACGTGGTCGCATATTTGTCCTTTTGAGAAGGAAAATTTGTGTAGCTTTCATTCATTTGGGAGGGGGCAGTCACTTTTTGTAGGGGCTTCTGACGATTGGCCCTTCCAGAACGATCTAACTTTTTGACCTCTATGGCTGCAGCTCGGTTGCGGGATTTGACTTGCTGAGCGGGAATAGGTTGAGCGGATTGCAGGCGACACGGAACTACTCTGTTCGGCGATGCGGTAGCTTTGGGGGAGACTCGACGTGTCGACGAGATCCAGGATTCTTTGCTCGAAAAGAAGTGAAGCCATTTGTCGGACTCGAACCGACGACCTGCAGATTACAAAGCTGTCGATATTTCCCGTATTGTCAGGGATTCGGCGGATTCGTAGGCTGCTTGGTGTCCGGTCGCGGAGGCCTTATTTGTCCAGCATTTTTGCAGCCTGTATGTCGAGGAGTGGAATTTCCTGTATGATCGAGGCGCTTTCTTTCTCGCCGTCAGGCCCTGTGTAGGAATGCTTGCCGCTGACTTTCATGTGATGGATGGAGAGCGTTGTCCCGTAGGCCAAGCGTCGTGAGGTTTTCAAAAAGACGGGCCGAGCAGCCTTGCTCTTCTCTTTCGTGGGGATCTCCTGAATGAGAAGCCCGGCTTCGTCGGGAGAGAGAACTCGAAAAGTTGTGGGCGTTTTACTCGCCTTTTTGGCCACTGTCTTGAGATAGCTCTCTCGCTCTTCGGGGCTTTGCTGGGCTGATGCCAGTGCTGCGGCGCGGGATGCTTGCAGTTTGTTTATCTCCTGCACTTGCTGAGCGTATTGCTGCTCTGCTCTTTCGGCAGCGGAGCGGGTGTAGCGATAAGCTACTTGGACGTCTTCTGGGACATCTGCCAAGAGAACCCGTGCCATGCCAGCAGAGTGCATGATCTGAAGGGCGGCTGCGTCATGTCGGATAACTTTGACCTTCGTGTATGTCTTCGGACCTTTCGGGGTTTGAACAATGAGTTCGGGGAACTCTTTCGGTGGGGCCTCCGTCGTCGAGGTTTCCTGTGCGAGACTGTTCAGGCTCAGGGTGAGAGCCACGGCAAGTGTGGTGATCTGGATTCTCATCAGCGTAATATCACGCCCAATGAGAGCTGTGCAAGCGCATCGATCAAAGACGATCGATCATGACGCCTTTTATCTCGCAGTCGCCTGAGTCGATGGTGGAGTATTTCGGATTTAGGCTTTTGAGGGTGTGTCGGCCGTTGACCTGGAATTGCTTGATGTAGTTCTCTCCATCGATGAGACAGACGACGATATCGCCATGCTCGGGTGTCCGGCTAGGATCGATCACGACGACGTCCCCGTCGCGCAAGACTGGCTCCATTGAGTCACCGCTGACTTCGATGGCATAGCAGCCTTTGGGGTATTCTTTGTTTGCTGACGTCTCGCCGAGGGGCTTGTTGGTTACGTGGTTTTCAAAACCGGAGCCAGCGCTGGCGAAGCCGAAAAGCGCCAGAGGTGGGTAGCTAACCTTGTATGGGGTAGATGCTTCAGCCACTGAATCGTTGCTGAAGTCTTTCATCTGTTTAATAGCCCACTCTTTCACGGTCATGCGCTCATTTAGGGCGAGCCTACTTATCGCCTCGAATGTATCTTGATCAAGGTCAAGGACTAGCCGGTCGTTTGCAGGCTGACCTTCGGTGAGTTGGTAGGATTCCATTACCTCCCTGACCCACTGCTGTTTGCGGTCAGGGATCCCACGATTCGATTTCCAAGTGTAGAGGGTGGGCTCAGAGATCCCAAAAATAGAGGCAGCTTCTTCCATGTCGAGATTCATGCGAGCCATCCACTCTGAGAGTTCTTTACCGGTGATTTGTGTGCCGTCCATTTAATCAATTTTCGCGAATCGCAAAAAAACTCAAGAAATTTCTTGCGATTTGTGTTTCGCGAAATTAATCTTGTGAAACGCAAAACTACGAAAATGGGTTATCAGATCGAATTGAAGCTTAGTGACCTCGACGATGAGTTGAAGGACATGATCATCTCTTACTCGGCGAAGTGGGGTTGTTCTTCGGTCGAGGCCATGAAGCGCATTGTGAAGCTGCGTCAGCAGCAGGCGGTGACGTTTCGCCGACCAAAACAAAAGGAGGCGTCGAAATGAAAGAGTCTGAGCTGGTCATGGCGCTCATCTGCGTCTGTCTCATTCTGAATTCGGTTGGCGACATCGTGCAGTCGTGTTCGGTAAACAAGCTGCGGGCGGAGGTCGAGGAAATGTCAGTCTTTGATGATGGCGACAGCAACGCCAAGGATCGTCACGAGGAGGGTGATGAGCACTAGCCAGATCATAGGCTTACGCCATTCGGATTCGCTGACGGCTCTCTCGATTTTGGTGAGCCTGGCATCGAGCCGGTCTTTTGCTCGCTCATCCAGCAGTGCCTGGGCTGCCGCGGCAGTCGTGGTGTGCGGGCCTTTGAGCCTGATCTCGTATTCCAGCCGGATGTCGGACATGTGCTCCAGCTTGTCTTTCTCTGCCTGCAGGAGCTGGTCCCAGTCTTCGCGTTCTCTCATCGCTGCAATAAAAACGGTGGGGGGAAATGGAGCAAGGATGATTTGGCTCTTGACTTTTTCGGCGACGTGCTGCAGACTCGCGTTGCTACAATACATAGGGCTTGCTCCGCGTTGCCTCAAATATGCGGATTTTTTGTGTCCCGGACATACTCATAATATGTCTCGGGTCTCCCATAGCGGTAACGCTGGGGCGGTTCTATGTGACCGTAGCAAGGCCCGAGACGCCTATGTCTCACGAACGCTAAAATCACATAAAATGAGTAAAGTTTCGCAGGGCGTAGCTGTGCCCGTGGAGAAGTGCTGCCGGATCGAGCTGACTCGTCGGGAGCTAAATGTCGCGCATTTCGCGCTGATCGACTATCTGGAAAAGGATGACCCTACGGGCTTGCGCTGGCAGCAGCGAGCTGTGGCTGGTGGACTGATCGCTAACCAGCTGCGCAGGGCCTTCCAGCGCATGGATGGAAAGGAGCCTAGCCATGGGTGATCCTGCCATCAAGGTCGACGTGGACAAGCTGGATCCTGTCCAGCGGGAGCAGATGCTCCGTGTCTGCGCGGTCTTGGACCTGTCGCCGTCACAAGCGGCTGAGAAAATGTTCGCTGAAAAGGTGGGCGAGGTCTTTGCTCCATCGAAGACGGAGGAGCTGTGGACGATCAAGGATCTGGCACAGCGGTGGAGCTGCGGTCTAAAGGCGGCTCGCGGTAGGATCGCCCGGTCGGGGATCCAAGTCGTGAAGATCGGCGGCAAGACGCACCGCTACCGGCCGGCTGATGTGCGAGCCATGGAGGCGAAGGGCAATCGAAAGCCAGCGCGGCTGGTGAGTTGAATTTTTGTTATGACGAGAGAAGAGAGACTACAGGAATTAATCGAGGCGCGTGCTGTGCATCTACCGCGAGGAACCTTTGATCGCGATGAAGTGGCTGTGCAGACGGCAGCCGCCGCAAGAGCGGGGTTCGAGCTAGCGATGGATATCATGACGGCGGAGCTGCTGGAGCGCGATGAACGCTACGTGAAGGCGGTGAAGAAGGCTCAACGGCTGGAGCGGCGAGTGGAGAGTATAGAAGCTAGGCCGCAGATCCTGCGTTTCGGTGGGGCTTAATACTAATACCTAACTAGCCGCTATTATGAGTGATAAATTCTACACGGCTGGCTCTCCGCTTTTCGGGCGGGTGATGCCGTCGGGGTGGCGTGAGTCGGACCATAAGGGGAAGGCGAACCTTCTCATTTATGCTGGATACGCTGTCACTTTCTCTGAGGCTCTTTCGATGCTCGGTAAGCACGCGGCTGCGGTGAAGCGAGCGAAGCAGGAGCGGGCGAAGGATCTCGGAGCGCATGGCTCAGCGAAGCGCGGGCGAGGTCCGTCGGAGACGATCGATGATTATGTCGCGGAGCATTTTGTGGCGATTGGGCAATTTCTTAAAGCTGAGGGAGCAACTCGGATGTTCTTGCCGGGGGGCTTTCGCATGGAGCGCCACGAGGGGGTGCCGGTGCTGATTAGTGACCGAGGTGTCGTGGTGCGTCGATTTGAAAAACGAGAGGAGAAGATCTGATGGAGCAGGCTGATGCGATCGAAATGCTGGACCGTCAGGTCTATGAGGAGTCGGGCTATTACGATGGGGCTGAGACGGCTTCTTTCGGTGGGGCTGCGGGCTGCGGTCTGGCGTCGCTGGTATCGGTGACGCCGCTGCAGGAGCTGCTGGCCAAGGAGGATGAGGGTGAGGATGAGTATTCGTCTCTCTCGGCTGAGGAGCGGATGCAGATCCGAGTGGAGACCTTCACGATGGTGCTGCGGACGGTGTTCCGAAAGGATCACGTGGACCTAGCTGACGCGATCCTGAATCTGGCAGTTTATTCCTGGGATCTCCAGATCCCGCCTTTCGACGGGATGACGCAGCAGGAGCTGGGTGACCTGGTCGGACAGACTCGGGCTGCCATCTGTGAGCGCCATAAGCGTGCCGTTCAGCGCAAAAAAGAGGATGCCGGGATGAAGGCGACTCACAATCCGCGCCAGAAGCGGGAGAGCGTGGTGGCGATGTATCGCGACAGCGCCCGGGGAAACCTGAACAGAAGAATGTCGGTCGCGAAAAAGGCACTCACTCGCGGCAGATCACTTGGCTGAGTGTGCAATCTAACTAACAAAACAAAATGATGAGAGTATGTTATGACGGGGGCACCCATGCCCTGAACTATGCAGACGGGACGCCGCTGGCGGTGCTGCATAAGAATGTATCGACCGAGGAGGCATTTCGCTTCGCGGATCTGATGAATGGGGAGCCTGTAGAAGCTGAGAACCAATCTAGCGGTTCGGTTTGCAAGACTTTCAAGGAAGTTGATCAGGCCTTGGCTGACGTGACTGACAATGCTTACAACCTAGCAGACGCGCTGAAGGACAGTATCGACAAGGTGCGCCGCACGATCAACCCTAACGCAGCTATATCAGAATAGGTCTATGATCACGCTCAATAAAGAGGTGCTGTGTGATGCGCTGAAGATGCTTTCCAGCATCCAGACGGCTCGATCGCCTATGCCGATCCTATCGTGCGTCCACATC
This sequence comes from Verrucomicrobiota bacterium, assembly GCA_020627905.1. GTDB lineage: Bacteria > Verrucomicrobiota > Verrucomicrobiia > Verrucomicrobiales > DEV007 > Arctic95D-9. Next base: position 7,092 of record JAHDFZ010000016.1, on the reverse strand, counting down.
AAGCTGGACGGTGGTAGCCTAACGCTGACTGCCAGCTGCCTCGATCAGCGGATGTCGGTCGATGTCTCGCCGGGTGAAATAGAGATTGGGGCTCAGCTGGAGGTATGTGTGCCGCTCCGTGCGTTCGCCACCATCGCAAGTGGTGCCGCTGCGGAGGTCGTGATCGGTGCCGTGCTGGCGGGTGATGCGACGATGGAAGTAAGCCACGAGAACGGATCGGCAAAGCTGCCCATCATGGATGCGGCCGATTTCCCTGAGGATAGCTCAGCCAAGGTCGATAGCTGGAGGAGTCTATCTAAGGAAGACGGCGAGCGCATCCGAAAAGTGCAGCCGGCTCAGTCTAAGGATCCAACGAGATACATTTTAAATGGGGTGCTTTTCTGCGAGCACGGATTCATAAGCACTGACGGCAAGCGGCTCATGAAGGCGACCCTCGAGCAGTCTGGAATTCAGGATAGCTATGTCGTCCCTGCTGATGGGGTGAAGGCAATGGTGGATATCTTGGCAGCATCTGAGGAGCAAGCGGCCAGCTGGGCCGCTGTGGGGAATACGATCCAGCTAAAATGCGGGCGCGTTCGGTTCTCGACCAGCTTGATCGAGGGAAACTTCCCTCATTGGATGAGCGTGATCCCTAAGCATGAGGACTTTCACCAGTTGCAGGTGAATGTCTCTACAGCGGTGTCTGCGCTGAATACGATTCTTTCGCTCGGTCATAATTACTGCAGGATTGAAAAAGACGAGAGCGGCTGGACGCTGTCCGGTGCGGGAACTGAGAAGAAAGCGGAAGTGGCTGATTATTCGGCCCCGATCACGTGTGACGATCAAGGCAAGATCGAGAAACACAGTCAGAAAGTCGATGCAAAGTTTTTGCTGGAGCTTCTTCAGTTCACCTTGGCTGATGAGGCTGACCTCCGGGTGAGAGACAACGACCCTCTGGTGATACTCGATGGGGATGATCTCGCCCTCATGATGCCGTTTCGTCTGTAGAGCATATGAAAGTCGACCTAATCAGTCCGCTGCAAATCGAGCGGAATCCTACTAATCCCCGGCGGATCTTCGATAAGGAGAAGCTGGCTCAGCTAACTTCCTCGATCCTCGAGGTCGGCGTCCAGCAACCGCTGGTGGTCCGCCAGGGTGGAGCTGAGGGCAAGTATCAGCTGATCTTTGGTGAGCGCCGTCTGCGTGCCAGTATGCAAGCGGTGCAGGATGATCCTGAGATGGTCGTCCCGGTCATCATCCGAGATTTTACGGATGAAGAAGTGCTCCGCGTGCAGCTAATCGAGAACCTCCTGCGCGACGATATGTCGCCGCTTGAGGAAGGGGAGGCCTATCTCCGACTGAAGACGGAATACGGATCGACGTCGTCAGAGATTGCTGAGCTGGTCGGTCTGCCGGTTGATCGCATCCGCTCCCGGTTGAAGCTTACGCAGCTGCCTAGCTCGATCCGTGCTCGACTCGACAATAACGAGATCCCGCTCCACGTGGTTTATTCGGCGCTGGCTGCCCCCGTCGAGTCTATAGAATCAGCGATCACTGTGGCCATGGAATCGTCGACGCCGAAGCAGGCGCGCGAGATCATCCAGCAGCGCTATGTCCGACCGCAGGAGGAGCGCCAGAAGTGGGAGTCCAGCGAATACCGAAATGCAGCCGCTGAGATATGGGCTCGCCAGGGGGTCGAGGTGTCTGCCTGGCTGTCTTTCGAGCGGTCTCGGGAGCTGTTCCCGCAGAGTGTCGATAACCTGTATGAGGCGAATGCGGGCACCTTTCGCGATGCGCTGGAGACGCCGGATCGCGTGAAGGATGACTACATGGGCGGCTCGGCCGAGGGGCTGGGCATGCGCTGGGCTGACTTCGCTAATGATGTCGATGTGCCGATCGTCGCTGCCTGTGACGGCAGTATGAAGCCGCGTGTGCTGGTCGACTCTCAGCTGGTGAAAGAAGCCGCCAGGGTGCGCTTCAAGAATCAGCCGGAGGCGTGCTGGTTTGCTTTCACGGGTGCCGATGGGCAAGAGGCGAAGAAGGCGCAGACGGATGCGCGTATGCAGGCTGTCCGGACGGATGAGGAAGCGCGTGAGGTCATCGAGAAGCGGATGCTGAGCGAGCTGAGGGAGGCAACGAAGACTGCACCGAATCGGCAATTCTTCGAGAGCTGTCTCGACCTTTGTATCTCGGCGACCCTGCTCGGTTTCGCTCATGAGCATCCGCTGCTCTTCGCCGTTGATGCTCTGGAGCTCAAGGTGGGTGACGGTGAAAAGACTCCGGTCATTCCCCGGATCCATGACGGTGAGGAGAGCGCGATGATGCACATTGAGGCGCTCGTCGTCTGTGCGGCGGTCTACCACTACATGCGCGAGTGCTCACTGAATGAACTGGAGGAGTGCCCTGAATGGCACGCTGCTATGGCAGCTTACGGATATACAACCTGAGAAAGATATGGCAGGTTTCCGTGAAGTAGCTGAGGCGGCAAAAGGTCGCTGGGCCTCCATCCTCCCGTCACTGGGAGTCGGGGCTGATTTCCTGCAGGATCGGCATGGTCCATGCCCCGGGTGCGGTGGGAAAGATCGTTTCCGCTACGACGATATTCAGGGCGCTGGAAATTTCGTCTGCAGCCAGGGCGGGGGCGATCTCCTGACCGGCGATGGATTCGAGCTACTGGCGCACGTCCATGGGTGGGACCGTGGGCGGGGGCTCCGTGAGGTCGCTGCGCAGGTCGGTATCGAGATCGGCGCCGGTGGATCCGGGTCCTACGACACATCGATCGCCAGTGCTCCAAAAGCGAAGAAAGTAAAAGCTGCCAGCGACTTCGATATCGCTACGCTGCGTGAGTTCGTCCAGAGCTGTCCTGAGAAGGTCGGCAAGACATTTCTGGCCGAACGCTCGCCTGTGCCTGTGGAGTGGGGTGCCCGTAAGTATCTCGCGCTGGAATTCCTACACTTTCTCTTTCCTCCAGAGGAGAAGGTCCTGATTTTCACGAAATTCACGAGTCAGGGCGATTTCATTTTATGGAACCGTAAAAGCTACCGACTGTCTCAGGACCGGGGCGTAAAAGCTACGCCGTCTGATGTGCCGTTCAGGGGCGCTGACGGGCTCTGGTTTCTTTCAAACCCTGTCGACGGTCAGTGGCACTCTAAGCTGCTCAAGCGCGGCGGAGAGACGCAGAAGAAATGGTCTCGACGATCCGGCGAGTCAGTCACTCATTTCCGCTATGCCGTCCTCGAAAGCGACGAGGCTCCGGTCGGGCTGTGGCTGCGCGCGCTGGCACTGCTCCAGCTGCAGATCGTGGCGATATACACTAGCGGAGGGAAGAGCGTCCACGCTCTCGTCCGCGTCGATGCCACCACGAAAGCCGACTTCGATCGGTGCCGAGAGTGGCTCATCAAAACACTTTCGAAGCTGGGAGCAGACCCGGCTGCGATCACTGCTGTAAGGCTGACCCGTCTCCCCGGCTGCATGAGGGGAAAGCGGACTCAGGAACTACTCTACTTGAACCCCCAGGCGACCGGACGTGCGATCCGGGAGCTTCCAATCCTAAGAACCGTGAATGGAGAATGCGACGCAGGAAGAACTCTTTAAAGAACTCGAAAAGGTCGGTCGCGCCACTGGTGTCGAGCTGGATGAGGATGGTCTGCCGATTATCCACCTGTCCGAGTCGGTCGGTAACTCTTTAGCGCCTCAGCTGGGTGCCATTGCTGCGAGGAACGGGCTTTTCATGAAAGGCGACATTCTGGTCACCATTGATCCCGAAACAAGCCGCCCTGAAGCTATGACAGCGGACTGCTTCTGCTCATGGATCGAGAGCTACTGCCACACTGGTAAGATGATCGGGCAGGGCAAGGCTCGCGAATTCCGCGAGCTAACCATGGGGAAAGAACTGGCGAGGAAGATCCTCGCTGCGCATAAATTCCGCCGGGCGCTCTATCGGATCGATGCTGTGTATCCGGTCCGCGTTCCCGTGCCCAACGGAGAGGGCTCTTTTGAACTGGCTCCTGCTGGCTATCATTCCGAGAGCCGATCTTACACGACGAACGATGTGGATTACAGAACCGACCTGTCCATCGAGGAAGCTCGCCAGATCATCGTCTCCTATCTCGAGCAGTTCCCGTGGGGGGACCTCGGCGAGGGGGAGATGGCGATAACTGGTAATCGCTCGGCAGCTGTGCAACTATTTGCGATGCTCTCCGTCTACTGCCGGGGGATGTTCGAGACTGGTGCAAAGCGACCTATGATGGTCTACATCGGCAATCAGCCAGGCACTGGTAAGTCGCTTCTGGCTGCTATGGCCATCTCGCCAGTCTTCGGAGCTGCTGCGTCCATCGATAAGCCGCGCGACGAGGAGAAGCTCAGCGCGGCTCTCCAGACCATAGCGCAGACCTATTCGCCTTATGCGTTCTTCGACGATATTGGTGGCGGCATCTTCTCCAATTCGCTGAACCGCTTCATCACTTCGTCACGGCATCAAGGCCGTGTGTATGGGAGCAACACCCAGCTGTTCGACTGTCCTCAAGTCACCCAGGTCTTCGCTACTGGGAACGGTATCGAGCTGACATCTGACCTTCAGCGCCGGTCACTGGTGGTAGAGCTCTTCCTGCCTGGGGAAGTGCAGGGTAGAACCTTCACTAAAGAGCTGAGCGAGGAAGTTTTCGAGCAAGCTTCTAACCGTGCTGAGTTGCTCTCAGCCCTGTATGCAATCGTAAAAAACTGGCAGGATCGTGGTTCACAAGTCTTCACGAAGTCGCTGCCGTCGTTCGAACTCTGGTCTCGGCGTATCTCCGCCATGGTTATTGAGGCAGGCTTCGCTGATCCTCTAGCGAAGCCTAAGCTGCCGAGTGGTGGTGATAAGCAGGGTGATCTATGGCGGCGGTTCCTTGGAAAGCTTGCGGGCGAGCATGCACGGATGGCGGGCTCGAATGAGCACAGCTTCACAGTAAAAGACTGCCTTGAGTTCGCCAATGACCTTGCTGAGGAAGGTGACTTTGAACTCGAAGACCTTGTCGGAAGCGCGAAAGACAAATCTCGAGCGTTCGGCATTCGTATCGCGAAATGGAAGGGGCGTCATGTGACTGACACGCAAGGCCGTGTTGTGGAGTTCGGATCCCGGCACCAGAAGCTGGGACGGACCTACCCCTGCAAGGTTATAAAACCAGCGCCGTAAAGGTCTCTCAGCGCTGGTATCGGTGAAGAGTTGAGTCGATAGGACTCTTCACGTCTCTTCATGGTGAAGTCTATCTCTTCACCTGCGCCCTAATCTCCGTGCCTCAAAATTAGTAAAGCTCTACCCTGTGGCGGCTTCG
>JAHDFZ010000016.1:0-1791 GCA_020627905.1 Verrucomicrobiota bacterium | reverse complement strand
TCGTGACTGCCAGGTGAAGTTTAAAACTTCGTTGGTGAACTTTTAGTGAATTAAATCTTCACCGCCACAAGGCTTATATTTCGGGGCTTCTAGGATTTAGGTGAAGAGTTGAAGTCTTATTTCCATATCTCTATTATAATATAAAAACCAACAGCAACCCTCCCTGTCCCTAAAGAGAGAGAGGCAGCGTTTCCGAAACTTCACCGGGGGGGGTAAGAAGTCTCCTAGAGGTTCCGGTTCTAGGCGGGTTAAACGCCCGTTTGGTCGTTTTGCGTGAAAAGTGAAATTATTTTCTGCCGCTTTGACGTTTTCGCGCGTGCATGCCTTTTTCTGTGCGGTGCTCCTATTCGCAGATGGTCTCGGTCGATGAGATTCGGGAGCATCCGAAGAATCCGAACACGCACAGCGATAAGCAGTTACGATTCATCGGTGAAATTCTGCAGTTCCAGGGATGGCGTGAGCCGCTGGTTGTTTCTGAGCGGTCGGGGTGCCTGGTCTCAGGTCATGGGAGGCTGGCTGCAGCTCGGGCTGACGGGGAAGAGGAAGTGCCGGTCGACTTTCAGGAATTTACGGAAGAGGAAGAGCTGGCACACCTGGTCTCGGACAACGAGATCGCTCGGCTGGCCGAGATGGAAGCGGGGAAGCTTTCGACGCTGATCGCGGGGCTGCGTGAGCGTGGGGTCGACCTTTCTGTCCTGGCTTTCACTGAGCGGCGGTTCGATACGCTGCTGCAGTCGGTGGTCGATCGTTCACCGTTGGCTGAGTCGCTGGAGAAGCGGCGAGGGGGCGGGCCTGATGTGAAACTTGGCGAGCGGTGGATTCTCGGGGATCACGTGCTGCTGTGCGGTGATGCCGCGGATGAAAATAATTATCGGCGGCTGTTTGGGGACGTGAAGCCGTTTCTGATGGTCACGGATCCGCCTTATGGGGTAGAGTATGATCCAGCCTGGCGCGAGCAAGCGAAAGTGACGGGGCAGGTGCTCAACGATGATCAGGCGAGCTGGTGCGATGTGTATGAGCTGTTCGAAGATGATGTGGCATACGTCTGGCACGCGGCGATGTTTGTCGATGTTGTTTTTCGTGATTTGCTTAATGCCGGGTTCAAGCGGGATAAGGCTGGGGCTCAGATTGTCGTTTGGGTGAAGGAGAATTTCGCCATCGGGCGGGGATGCTATCACTGGCACCATGAGGCGTGCTGGTTTGTCTCCCGTGGGCCGGTGAAGTGGCAGGGTGGTCGGACGCAGTCGACCTGGTGGGACATCCCGATGGGGGATGAGAACAGCGAGGAAGAAAAGAAGACCGGTCATGGGACACAGAAGCCACTGGAGTGTATGGCGCGTCCGATCCGCAATCATGGTGGTCGGGAAGATGTGGTTTATGATCCGTTTCTGGGATCCGGGACGACGTTGATCGCGGCTGAGAAGCTGGGGCGTGTGTGCTACGGGATGGAGCTGTCGGAGGATTACTGCTCCGATATCATCGGGCGCTGGGAGCGGGTGACGGGCCGAAAAGCAATTCGAGACGATGGAGCTGACTGACGATGTGCGGGAAGCGATCCTCGAGGCCGATATTCAGAATATCATAAAGAAGGTCTCGGACGGGAAAACGCTTTCCCAGGCAGAGCGCGAGTTGGTAAGTCGCAAGAAAATTGATCTGCCAACTGAGACGGAAAACAAGCCGCCGGCAACGACGGGGGCTGCGGTGGAGTCTGTTGTTCGGAAGGGGGCTGATGGGCGAATCATCTATCCAGAGAAGTATAAGGACTATGCGGAGCGGTATGGCAGGACGGCT
>JAHDFZ010000260.1 GCA_020627905.1 Verrucomicrobiota bacterium | reverse complement strand
AACCGCACGTCGCAGCGGCACAAACACCTGCACGATCAGCCCGGGGCCACCCACCAGCCCGTTCAGCAAGCGTCCTTCAATAGGCGACTCGATCGACGATGTGGAGATCGTAGCCATCCAACCCCACCACTCGCTTCGAGCTGTTGGTAAGCAGCCGGATCTGACTGATTCCCAGGTCCTGCAGGATCTGAGCGCCGATCCCGTAGTCACGCAGTGACTGGTCTGCCGGCGCGGATTCTGCGGGATGAGAGGCCTGTTCCTGCTGGTTCCGGCTCTGGCGCAGAAGGGCATTTTCCAATCCGAACTGGCGCATGTAGAGAAGCACGCCGGCGCCTTCTTCCTCAATGCGCTGCAGGGCACCCTGAAGAGCGTGGTGACCCCCGGTTTTCTGGTCGCCAAAAAGATCATTCAGCAGGCTCTCGCGGTGGACTCTGACGAGGGTGGGGGATTTGTCGTTGATAGATCCTTTGATGAGAGCGAGGTGTCGCTCCTCTGGGTGTATCGTGCTCGCGTAAACGCGCAGCTGAAACCGTCCGTAGCTGGTTTCCAACTGGCCTTCCTCGACCACTTCCACGAGGGTTTCTCGCTGTCTCCGGTATTCGATGAGGGACTCGATCGTTCCGATCTTTAGATCATGCTCAGCGGCGAATTTCACCAGCTCAGGGGCACGAGCCATGGTGCCATCAGGATTGAGAATTTCGCATATGACACCGGCGGGCCGCTTACCGGCCAGACGCGCCAGATCGACCGCAGCCTCAGTGTGACCGGCTCGCCTTAGAACGCCGCCCTCGCGCGCGCGCAGGGGCATGATGTGTCCGGGACGGACGAGGTCCTTGTCGGTCGCCAAGGGATCGGCCAGCACCTCGATGGTGCGGGATCGATCGGCGGCAGAGATCCCCGTCGTGATACCCTCGGCAGCATCCACTGCCACAGTGAAATCGGTTTTCAGGCTCTCGGTATTGTGACGAACCATCGGGGGTAGATCCAGACGCTCTGCATCATCTGGCAGGATGGGAGTGCAGATGAGGCCACGCCCGTGGAGAGCCATGAAATTAACAATTTCCGGTGTGATGCACTCGGCTGCACAGACCAGATCCCCTTCATTCTCGCGATCTTCGTCGTCGGTGATGATCACCACCTTCCCGGCAGCGATGTCAGCAATGATTTCGTCGATGGAATGGAAGGTCATAAAATGCAAAAAATCGGGTGAAACCGTGCGTGCTTCTCGGGGTGCAATCAACCGGTATTCGCGAAAACGCAGGTCGACACTTTTTCTCTGTTCAAAGCGGCGGCCCTAGTGCTAGGATGCGAAAAATTTCTAACTATGGCAAGAAAGCGTGTTTCAAAGGGGGGAAAGGGCCTCTGGATCGGTATCGCCGCAGCGGTCGGTTGTTTTGTTTTACTGGCTCTTTTACTGGTGAAACTGGTTTTTGGGGATCTTCTGCAGAGCGGTGGTGGAGCCTCGGCCTCCTCTGCTGTAGCCACCTCTGAGCTGGACCTCGAGGTTTACAAGGAAAATGCTCGTGGGCTGACGGGGAATTTGTATCAACTATCTGGCGAAGTGCAGGAGACGCTCCGATGGACAGCGGATCGCGGACGCCTGATCAGCCTGGATTGCCGGAGCGACGATGCAGATGCTCTCGTCCCCGTTCATGTGCCACAGCAGTTTCGTGATGTTAACATCGAGCGAGGGGCCACCCTCACGATGAGCGTCCGGGTGTCCCGTGACGGGACACTGGTCGCTGAAGGCGTAGGCGGATAATCATTCAGGAGAAAGATCAGACATTCATCATGACCGTAGCAAAATCCTTCCCGCGCTGGACGAGTCTAGCGATGCTCCTTGCCGTAGCACCTGCTGTCGCCCAGGTCTACACGCCGCCAAAGCAGAATCCCGCCCCATCCAGTGGCAACCAGACGACGATCGTCAATGAATCTGCCAGCAACAGCGGCTCACAAAATGCTCTTGGCTCGGACTTGCCCTACTTTGATCCCAGCACAGAGACCTTCTCCTTCGACGGCAAGATGTGGAACGTGAATGACAATCGCGTCTTCCGTGCCCGTTTCGAAAAATACCTCAACGCTCCTGCTGTGGATGCCGCAGAGGATCAGGCATACCGGAATTCTCTGGAAGAAGTCGCCAAGACGCTTTCTCCACATAATCAGGACCGGAATCGTTTTCCGAAGGCTGTTGCGCAGCTGCAGAGGCTCGCTCAGTTTCCACAGGACGAGGGCATGTCAGAGTCACTGGCGAATGCTGTCTATCGTGTCTACCTGGCACGCACGAACTCGGCCCAGCTCAAGTCTCTCAATGTAGAGCTGCAGCGCCAGCGGAAACAGCTGGATTGGAATGTGGACGCGTGGTCGAACAACTCGCGCGGTCTCGGCGAGAGCCGCCGTCTGGGTGAGGATGCCTCGGAGGAAGCAGCCAAAAAAGTCACCGACACGCAGACCGCCGGACATGTCGCCCGATACCTGCAGAACATCACTGAGCTGGAGGCGGAGCGAGCGTCCAACAGAGCCGCCATGGAGGTGAATGAAGCCGAGGCGAAACTGGAGTTTCAGGCTCTGATCCTCCAACTCTTCCTCCAGCGCCGCTTTGAGCACGTCATTCTCGCCTCGCGGCTATATACCGGATTTTACAAGGACGGACGCGGACGTCTCGACTTTGAGCAGAAGTCTGATACGCAGAAAGCATTTCTCGAGACTCTCGGTTACAACCCGACCATCAGCACGCTGGAGACCGCCTCTCAGGAAGCGATTCGCGATGTAGAGGAAGCGGTGAAGTCATTTCAGTTCCTTCTGGAGCGTTCTGAGATCGACGGGGCTACCAAGCAGCTGCAGCAGGCCTTCGTTGTCGGAGAGTTTCTTCCAGCCACTCGCGCGGTCGCTCGCGAGGATAAGCGCAAGGTCCTGGCATACGCCCAGAAGGGCTTCCAGTTGGTCAATTCTCTGGAGGTGAAAGACTACGGCAGAGCAGAGCAACTCGTGGCAGAGATGACCTCTCTGGCCAGCGACTTTGATAACTCTAAGCCAACGGCCGCCATCAGCGCCGCCAAACTCAGCAGCAACATGCGCATCCGCACCGCGAAAAACGCTGCCATGGCAGGCGACCTGGAGAAATTTGAGGAAAACATCGCCGAGGCTGCCAACATCTGGCCTTCCAACCCGGAGCTGAAATCACAGTTCGATCTTATTGCTGACTCCGCTGATGTCCAGCAGCAGGCAAAGATTGAGTTTGATCGACTGCTCGGCACGCAGAGCTACCGGCAGATCTACAACAATAAGGCACGCTTCATGGCCGCCACGGTCGAGGATGTTGAGCGGCAGAAAGCGCTGGAGGAAATCGTCAATAATATCCTTGAGATCGAGACCGTCATCAAGCAGGCCGAAAGTCTGAAAAAGGCCGGGAACGACCATGCCGCCTGGGAGATTGTGGAGCAGACCTTCCAGAAATTTCCTGATGATGTCCCGCTCAGTGCCAGGCGCTCAGATCTGACCACCGATGTTGCCCCGTTCGTGAAGGCACTGAAGCAGGCTGAGAGTCTGGAAGAAGCTGACCAGTTCGGAGCCAGCCTGTCCTGGTATCTTTCCGCACGGAATCTCTACCAACAGAGCGAATTTGCTGAAAACGGCATCGAGCGCATGGTCGAAGAGATCCTGCCCGAAGAGGTCGGTGGCGATAGTGGGTTGGGGGAGTGAGATATGTTCACTGGCAGATTTGACTTAGCTTTTTATTGCGGTGGAAGGGTGTCGGCGGGACCAGTGAGGAGTTTTGTCGTAAGAGGGGTGCCGCAAGGTCGAGGCTATAAATCAGGACCCAAAAATGCATCACCCGGTTCTCGGCAAACTCACTCCTGACGAGAACTGCTATTTAGCAACGTTTTGCCATAATTGGGCGGAACTCTCAGTTAGTGTTGACCCAGTGGACTCTGATATAGAGCACACTCTAAAGGCCGGGGAGAAAGCGTTGCTAAATTTAGGAGAGATTGAAAAGCGCGCTCGGAAAGCAGCATCTGCTGAGCTTTTGAATACCTACAACGATTATTGGAGAGAGTTTCAGGTTTCCGACGGCAATGGGGGGTGGGAGGTTGTGTCCAATCCGCTCATCTCATCAACTGAATTCGAAGCCCAGCTAAAGCTCGATGAGGTGGATATCATTGGGCTTGGTGAAATTACTCTTGCATTCGATTCTGATCTTTTCGCCGACCACGTGATCGAAGTGACGAGTGCGGATGGCGCCGTTTTCAGAGATGTGACCGTGAGCCTTTATGGGTGAAACAATCATCCTGCGATCGGCGTATACTATTGAGACGTGGTTTCGACTGCGAGGGACCTAACTCGCGCTGATACGCCCTTGGTTTTTGCCTTAGCCTCAGAATGCGGGATCTTCGAATTTGTTCCGAATTTCAGGGGCAGGTAAACTCTTGTGCATGGTAGGCAGGCGGATGACACTAATCATCACGGTTTGAGGTGTGGAATGGGTCCAGTCATTCCCGGGGTGCAGGCGGGAACAGACATCAGCCCCGTGAGCAGCGAAGTCTGACGCGGAGGAGTAAAATGCCCCGACTCTTGAAAAGCGTCCATTCGATGTGTATAGCTCGTTTAGTTGCCTCTGGCTGAGGGTTTGCTGATATGATCCACGTCTCCGATTTATGTCTTTTAAGGTAGAGTTGATTGATCTTTCAGATGCGATGGACCTAAGGCATG
>JAHDFZ010000259.1 GCA_020627905.1 Verrucomicrobiota bacterium | reverse complement strand
AGAAAAACCTACCCCTAGGACGTTTTGAAGAAGTTTGATAAAGTCTCGTGGATCGGCATCATCGTGTGCAGCATTCTCCTGATCGTCACCATGTGGTGGCAGGGCGAGGAAGTGAAGAAGAATGCGGCCCTCATCGAGCAGGCGAAGGCCGAGGAAGATGCGAAGAAAGCCGCCGCTGCTGAATTGGCGGGATCAGATGCCGCCGCTAGCGATGTAGCAGTGACGGATGCCCCTCCAGCAGAGCCTGCTGTGGCCGCTGAGGAGCACATCCTCGAAACGGAATCCCTCAAACTCCACCTCACCAGCAAAGGCGCAGGCATCAGCTTCGCCGAACTCAAGGATCACGCCCGCGAGCTCAATGGCGAGGAGCGTCTTACCCTGAATGAAACGGCTCCCAATGTGATCGGGGCCATGTCTTCCGGCTTCGACGATGTCGATGAATCTGTCTGGACCGTTAAATCCGCCAGTGCTGAGGCTGTCACCTATCAGAAGGTCGAAGATTATGGGCTCAGGGTAGAAAAGACCTTCCGCCTGCTCAAGGACACGGATATCGATCCGGAAGCCGACCAGAAAGGTCTCGCTCGGCCCTATCAGATCATGGTCGATGTCACCATCGGCAACGATTCGACAAATCCCTTCATCTTCAACGGCAAATCTCTCTACGGTGGTGCCGCCAAGCCGCTGCACCCAGATGAGCAATACTTCCACGTCGGCTACGTAGCCTACGGCGAGAACAACAAGTTCCGCTACGAGACCACCAACTACCTCGGTGGGAACAAGGTTTTCGGCATTTTCGGGAAAGACGAGCGCGAATATGAGACCTTCGAGCTGGAAGAAATGATGTGGGCGGGGGTGAACAACCAGTTCTACACCATTCTTTTCGAGCCTCTCCAGCCGCATGAGTCCGACCTCTGGCTGCGCCGCTACCTGGCGGTTTTTGACGAGGGCGAGGATGCAGCGATTAAGGCACGCTCTTACGCGGCAGAGATGGGGATCGGGCTGCCCGAGCGCACGCTCAATCCCGGAGACCAGCAAACCATCAGCTACCGTGCCTACATCGGGCCGAAGGAATTCGCCCTCCTCCGTGACCATGGCAATGAGTTTGAGGAAGTCATGCACTATGACGAGATCCCCATTCTTGGCTGGATGTTCGGCTGGATCATCAAGCCGCTTGCTTCCATCCTCATCTTCCTGCTTGTCATGGTGCAGGGCTGGGTGGGCAACTTCGGCATCGCCATTATCCTTGTGACCATCGCCATCCGCCTCCTCATGTGGCCCGTCTACGCCAAGTCGACCCGCAGCATGAAGCGCATGTCCAAGCTCGCGCCCAAGATGAAGGAGCTGCGCGAGAAATACTCGGACGATCCGCAGAAGATGAATCAGGAGACGATGAAGCTCTACAGCACCTACGGAGTGAATCCGCTCGGTGGCTGTCTCCCGATCCTGCTGCAAATGCCGATCTTCCTTGCCTTTTACCGCATGCTCTGGAGTGCGGCAGAGCTGCGTCACGAGAGCTTCCTCTGGGTGAAAGATCTCTCCATGCCTGACACGCTTGTGGAGATCCCGATCCCTGGGTTTGGGACGATCCCGCTGAACCCTCTGCCCATCCTTATGGGCCTGACCACCTTCATCCAGATGGCCATCGCGCCGAAGACGGGAGACAAGACCCAGCGCATGATCTTCATGATGATGCCCTTCATCTTTCTCTTCATCTGCTACAACTTCGCGGCTGCCCTCTCGCTTTACTGGACGACATCGAACATCTTCTCCATCCTGCAGACCTGGCTGGTCGGCAAGATGCCTGAGCCTGAGCTGAAAAAGCGCGCTGACTCAGGCAAGAAAGGCTTCATGCAGCGCATGCAGGAGCAGGCCGAAGCTCAGCAGCGCATGCGCGCCCAGGGTGGTGGCTCATCCCCATCGAAAGCGAATCAGCGCACGAAGCTCGCCAGCGAAAAAGGCGAACGCCACACCAAAGGCAAGAAGAAGCGCAAGTAGGGCTATGGATGTGCGACTTCAGTCGCACGGCGAAGGCCATGGCCGCTGCGTGCGATCTGCGAATCCCAGCTTTTAAGCAAACAAAGCCAGCAGGCTCGCAACATCCACCTCCTCCAGCGATTCCACAATCCGGTCATGCTGCGCTGTCGAGAGGGCCTCTGCACTATGCGTGGTCGCGACCCCCAGGCCCCGCATACCGGCCGCCGCAGCTGCCTCGAGACCTACGTGAGCGTCCTCGATGACGACGCAGTTTCCGGCTGGGCGATCGATCTTCTGAGCCGCTAGTAGAAATACATCAGGAGCTGGTTTCCCCTGAGTGACATCTTCTGCTCCCGTGTAGTTGTCACCAAAGAAGTGTCCCAGTCCGGTGCCATCGAAGACGGCCTCGATGTTCTTGCGTGAGGTAGAGGAGCCGAGAGAAACCGGAACCTTCCGCTCCTTCAGCTCGCTGAGTAGTTTGACCACTCCAGGAAGGCTTTCGAGGCCATCGCGTCGCAGAAGCTCGCGATACAGCTCTTCTTTCCGCTCTCCACACTCGGCAATGGATGCGGTGTCGTCCTGATCGGTCCAGCCGAATACTTTCGGGATGCAGCTTTCATTGCGCATGCCGAAGGAGGCTTTGAACATCTCCGGGCTCATCGGTTTCCCGAGTTCCTTCGCCAGTGCGAACCAGCTGTCGCGATGCTGATCGTGCGAGTTGATCAGCACCCCATCGAGATCAAAGACGACGCCGAGAGAAGAGCTTTCCATGCAGCCTGATACGGCGGGACGGCTTCTCATGCACGGAAAAGTTTACCCTGGCGAAGAAAGCGCTTGCCATCGCGCTGATTTCCTGCACTATACACGCCCGCTGCCTCGGCAGCGTTGACCAGTGAGAGGCTCCTTTCGAGCGTCTCCGAAAATGGGTAGATTCCGGAGCGGTCAAACGGGGCAGACTGTAAATCTGCTGGCTATGCCTTCGAAGGTTCGAATCCTTCTCTGCCCATTCTTTTCACTCCTTCGCCGAGTTTTGTTCAGTCTCTTGCGGGGCTGCCCATTAAATCAAACCGAAGCGCGAACTCGTGAATTCACGGTTTTCCGCAGTCTCAGCTCCCGCGCACGAGGGGGTGGATGGTTTGCCTATTCCGATGATTTCGGCGACATAGGAAAATTCGTGATGATGAAATTTGTAGTAGCAGTTCTTCTCTTTCTCTCGTTCTCGATCAGTCTCGCCAAGGAGTCACCGAACGTTGTTATCATTCTTGCTGATGACCTGGGGATCGGTGATGTCGCCTGCTATTCAGAAGGGGCTAAGTTCCAGACACCGCATCTCGACGCTGTGGCAGGAAACGGCATGCGATTCACACAAGCCTACGCCCCAGGTGCTGTTTGCTCGCCTTCACGCTATGGACTACTGACAGGACAATATCCGTGCCGAGGGCCGCTTCGTGACAAAAATGTCGGCTCAGCAACTGCCTTAACGATCGACGATGAGCTTCTTACATTTCCCGAGCTGTTTGCTGATCAGGGCTACATAAACGCGTGCATCGGAAAGTGGCATCTGGGATACGGAGAGCAGGGGATCAAGAACTGGGCGGGGCGTATCGCCCCTGGCCCCCTGGAACTGGGGTTTCACTATCATCTGGGGCTCCCCACGAACCACAATGACTTCTTTAAAACGTATGTGGAGAATCACCATCTGAAATGGTTGAAGCCGGAAGTGACGACTCTGAGAGGAAGGCCTGGCAGAGAACACCTGTCTGCATTCCGTTTCGACGATGAGGTTGATTCTGATCTCACGCGAGAGGCCGTTCGTTTCATTCACAGCAATCGCGATCGCCCATTTTTCCTCTATCTGGCTCTCGTGGCTACGCATACACACATCACGCCTCAGGCCGACTTTCGAGGGGAGAGTGAAATCGGTCTTCTGGGTGACTACATTCAGGAGCTGGATCATCACGTCGGTCAGGTTGTGGCGGCGCTTAAGGCCGTTGATCAGCTGGATAACACCATACTTGTTTTCTCGAGCGATAATGGTGGGCACATGAAGGATCACCCATCGTCGGGTAAGGATCTCGTTCTTCGCGATGAGAGTGGTGAGGTAGCAGAGAAGTCGAAAACGGCGAAAGCTGATGCGTTTGCCCTCCATGGTCACCGAACAAACCTGAACTTAAGAGGGCACAAAGGGACCAATTACGAGGGTGGTTTTCGAGTTCCTTTGCTGGTTCAGTGGCCGGGTAAGGTGGCAAAAGCTGCCGTTTCATCTGAAATGATCACCTTGACCGACCTGATGGCGACCACAGCCGGGCTGGCGCAGGTTTCTCTGCCTGAGGATGCGGCAGTCGATTCTTTTGACCTGAGTCGCGTGCTCTTAGGGGAGCACGAAGGAGCCGCGATACGCGACACCGCAATCCTGCAGACAGGCGCGAATCAATTGGCCTTTCGACAGGGAGACTGGAAGATCCGGAGCAAGGCCAAGACTCGGTGGGAGGGGGATCAGGCAAACGTAGTCATGAGCCATCTCGAACTTTACAATCTGAAGTCTGATCCTGGGGAGTCCGTGAATTTGGCGGATGAGCAACCAGACAGAGTCAAGCAGATGCGAAAGCTCTTGCTGAAGCAGATCAATAGTGGTCGTTCCCGGCCCTAGGAGACCGTTGGAAAACTAGGTGAGCGATGAATGCACGCCTGTTTTTGGCTGGCAAGGCGCGAGGAGCGATGGTAGCCGTAGCTACCTGAGCAACGAGGAAC
>JAHDFZ010000258.1 GCA_020627905.1 Verrucomicrobiota bacterium | reverse complement strand
TTTAATTGGACCGGTGGTCAGCTGAATAGCGGGTTCTTCGGACAGGGCGGATCGGACACTGCATTTGTGGGGGCGAATGCCGCCTATGATGGGAACGAAACCTTCGATGGTGGGGATGACCTATCTGTCGGGGATGGATCCATAGACAGGCTCACCTTTCAGGGCCTGACTGCTTCCACGACCGGGGCGACTCTTCTAAACTGGGAAGAAATCACTCTGGACGGTGCGTCTCTCACCTTCACAGATTCTGCCCTCACGGTAGGCACAGTAGGAGAGCCAACGACAGGGCTGAGAGTCGTTAACGGCGGTCTGCTGAATGCTGCAACACCGAGTTTTTCGATTAATGGCAATGCGTCGCTTCAGAGCGGGGGACGAATCAACCTCTCGAATGGGGGTGGTGCTGGGACATTGACCTTTACTGGCGATCTCTCGAACAACGGATCGGTCTCAACCGTTGATGGTGCAGTAGGGGACCGGATCAATGTCGTTGGGAATTATTCAGGTGGTGGCTCGATTGAGTTGGACTTCGATGCTCCGTCCCTCACAGCCGATCAATTTCAGGTCGGTGGGAATGTCACAGGTGGGACAAGCACGATCGTTCTGCGTGAGACAGGAAGTCCACTCGAAAGTGAGGTCGGGCTGGGTGAACTCCAGGTCGCTACAGTGAGTGGCAGTGTCGCTCCTAATGCCTTCGTTGTCGCGCCGATCGCGGGTCCGTTTGCACTATCCGCACAGACAGATGGCGCTGGGAATGTCTTCCTCGTCACAGGAGCCACGCCTCAGGGACTAGCGGCAGAGGGACTGGCGGTCCAGCTGGCAGCTCTCGATCCGATGAGATCTCTCTCTGATCGCCTAGGTGATGTAGCTGCTGCTGGAGAGGCTCAAAGCCGAGCAAGCGATGGTGCCTACTGGGTGACGACACAGGGTGTCTGGAGTGAGACAGGAAGCTCCGGGACTCTGGGTGCTGAGCATGAAATCGATGTCTACCAGTTCGAGTTCGGAAAATCATTCCTGCTGTCGGAGACAGATACAGGAAAGTGGCTCGCAGGATTGTCCGCACGTTATGCTCGTTCTGACCTTTCTTCCCGTGCAGGATCCGCCACGGCCATGGTTGACACAGATGGTGTTGGTATCGGGGCGGAGGTAACGTATCTCGGTGATACCGGACTGTATTTTGACTCAAAGATCCGTGGCTCCTGGTATCAGTCAGACTTGAGCGGTTCGAATGGATTCATCGCACCTACCGTCGATGCCACTTCCCTTTCATTGAGTGGAGAGTTAGGCAAGCGCTTCGACCTTGGTAACGGAAACTGGATCACACCCCAAGCTCAGCTCCAGTATTCCACGCGCTCGACAGATCGAGTCATCACAGGTGGTTCCGCTATCGACCTTGTTGATGGGGACGAACTCCTTCTGCGCCTAGGTGTGGATCTTGGGCACACATCGGATGATGGCCTTTTTACTTTCTACACCTCCCTTGATCTGATTTCTGAGTTGGATAACGGAACCGGGGTAGACTTCGCGGGAGCTAGCGTCAATGCAAATCCTGACGATCTTCTGATTCGAGGTGCTGTCGGTGTTTCCTCCACTCTCAATGAAGGAGCGCTGAGTCTATACGGTGAGCTATTCGGGACTACTGGTCTGGGTGAATCAGGGGACGACGAGGCCTTCGGTGCTGATCTCGGTGTTCAGTTCCTTTTTGATTAAGATCAAAAGAAGGCCCTGCCAGACATGACAGGGCCTTAGAAGCTGAGAGGCGCTAGAACCGGAACGTTAGATGTTTCAGGTTCGAATCACCGTCGATGTAGACGAGATGCATCTCTCCCTCATCTCCGGCAGAGAGCGATGCTTTCGCAAAAGCAGTGGGTAGCTCCGCCACCGTTTTGGGCGGCATGCCCTGTTGTGTGAGTGATAAGGTCAGGCTTTCCGTTTCGCTGGATGTCTGATGCAGGACTACCACGCGGTTGCTGTCCAGATCTACTCGTCGGAGGGATCTCACCTCGGTGGGAATGGCCAGCTGCTGTTGCTCATCGGTCGTGAAATGAAAGGCGTTCGCTGATACCTCGGACATGGCTTCGTATTTCACAAGGTTCCCGAAGGGATTAAAATGGGACCAGGCAGTGAGGTTTTCAGCACGATCCAGAACCTGCAGTCCCAGACCATTGGGGCCTGCTGCTTTGATTCCGCCCTGTTGCGGCGCTGCTACGCCATCCGGTAGCCGCACTCGCTCTCGCCAGAAGCGGCCGCGATCGTAGCTGATGCGCGCCTCAGTGAAGGTCCCGGTCTTTTCATCCCCGGTTTCGAAGAATAGGAGCAGAGGGGAGTGAGGGCTGTCATGCTGATAGAGAACAGGATTGTTCACTGGATAGCGGAGTTGGTCATTCTGAATGCCCTCGATCAGTTTCCTTGGCTTTGACCATACTTCACCATCGTAATAAGCGGACCAGATGGCAGCATGCGCATCATTGGTGCTCTTTCCTGTCGACCAGGCTGTGACCAAACCTCGAGTGGTAAAGGCTGATGTGATCGCGTTGCAGTTGTGATGGAATGGCTTTTGTGTGATGGTGCTCTCTGAGATCAGCCCAGTGAATCTTGGTTTCTGCGGGGGCGTCGGTGGGCGGGCTGTAATTTCTTCCGTGGTATACTGGATACAGTCTTCATGCCTGATGTGATAGAGGCGCCCGTTTTCGGACCCTATGACGAGGTCTGGTTTTCCGTTCTTGTCGAAATCGACGACGGTTGGCGAGTTGGAATGCCCTGAGACATCCAGGTCGGTCAGATTGCCAACGTGCTTGAGGACGATCCGGCCGTCGCGAGTTTCACAGTTGCGATACCAGGCAGCATTCTCGCTGTTCACGAGGAAGTCTAGCCGCCCGTCTCCGTCCCAGTCGGCAACCGCGAACTTTGTCCGCCCGCTTTTGCCTGCTGAACGTTTGGCGAATCGGACCGGTTTGTTGTCCTCATCGATGAAGATGCGGGTCTCCTGCTTGTTTCGGCTCTGGAGGGTGAGGTAGCCGTCCTGATCGAGGGCTACGAGATCGATACTCCCGTCCTCATCGAAATCCATCGCCATCGGAGTCGTCCGCCATTGGGTTTGGAAATTTTCCTGCTCGCGATTCCACCAGTAAAAATCAGGGGCTTCCTCACTTGACCAGAAGGGCAGCGGTTCCTGTGAAAATGTCCCGTCTGCAGAGCCTTTCAGGAGCTGCAGTTTCGGCCAGATACCGTTGACGACGATATCGCGATGGCCATCCTCGTCCCAATCTGCCACTGAGAGGGTGGTGTAGCCCCACTTGGCCTCGGCTGGACCCTGGATCGAGCCGGACTCGCCGGCTAGCTGGCGGTAGTCTGCGCCATCGGCCTTGATCATCTCCGGCGCGCTCCATCGAGTGCCTTTCCCGTCTAGGTTGTTGAAGAGCGCAATATTGCCAGCGCTGTTTCCGCAGAGGAGATCCTCATCGCCATCGTCATCCCAATCGACTGCGAAAGGCGTGACAAGGGCGCCGAATTTCAGCGTGTCAGCTTCCTGCTGAAAATAGACCGGTTGATGAAACACCGGTAGTTCGTCGCCTTCCTGGCTGACATTTTCCACGAAGGCGACACGACCGTCTTCATCGCCTACGATGAGATCATAGTCACCGTCAGCATCCCAGTCATAAGCAGTCGGTGTGATCATCTGCAGATGCATGGTAAGCGGCTCGCCATCGGCACCAGCGAGCTTTACGCCGGATGCATAGACCGGTTTTGAGCGAGATCCGGTATTTTCGAAGTAGGTGAAGCCATCGAGAAACTCCCCGCAGAGTAGATCGAGATCCCCATCACCATCGAAGTCGCGCAGATTGGGCGACGGCCAGCCGTAGACGTCCATGGGGACGCCGTCAGCCAGGAGCTTCCGAGGCTTTTTCCATTCTGTGCCATCGCGCTCTACCAGATAGACATAGCCGTGAAGAGGACCGTTCTGCCATTTGCCATGCTGATCGTAGGCGTGATCCCAGCCATAGTCTGACCAGACCCCGACACCTGCGATAAAGTCCAGGTCGCCATCGCCTTCCCAATCGCAGAGGCGAAACATATTCCCTCGGGTCCAGCCGAAATCAATGCGCCGGGTCGGGTAGAATTCTTTCGTCGTCTCAAAATCACCTTCTCGGAAATTCGGAAATTCCAGGTTCTCGAGGAGCAATCGTGGTTGGCCATCCACGTAGCTCATCTGGAAGTTTTTCTTGGCTTTCCCTGCGCCGAGACGCACGGCTTTTTTGAAGATGGGCAGCTTTTCACCGGGCTCGACTCCCGGATTTTCGAAAAAGTAGAACCCGTTGCTTGGTTTGTCGTCACACGCGACCAGCAGGTCGAGGTCGCCATCTTCGTCGAAGTCGATCGGCATTGGCCACGACCAAAGCCCCACACCGAGATCGACGGTCAGATCTGGCTCATTGTAGGCGAGTTTCCGCAGGGGCGATTCTTCGGCCAGACAGCTGGAGACAAGGATACAGAAAATGACTTTGAAATGTTTCATATACAGGTCTATAGGATAATTCTGAAATCCGCATTTAGGCAAGTTGGGGGACATACGCAATCCCGTCAGAGCATCGAACTCGACTCGCGGAGCGTCGGACGAGTTTGCATATCAAGTTGATTTCGATGCTGTTCGTGATTATACCAGTGTATAGATGTCGCTGAATAACTCTCAAAAAGCTTACCAATACATTCGCCAGAAGCTTCTCTCCGG
>JAHDFZ010000257.1:3980-4739 GCA_020627905.1 Verrucomicrobiota bacterium | reverse complement strand
GCCATCCCCATGCAGTAGGTGTTGACGTCGCACTTCACGAACTGCATCGTGTCATAGATAGCCAGTCCTGCTGTGACGGAGCCACCGGGACTGTTAATATAAATATTAATGTCCTTGTTAGGGTCTTGCATTTGCAGATAGAGCATCTGAGCAATGACGTAATTTGCGAGCGGGTCGCTGATGCCTTCACCGATGAAAATGATGCGGTCTTTTAGCAAGCGGGAAACGAGGTCGAATTGGACCATATTATTTCCTTCCTTCTCGATGACGCTGACATTACGCATGGGTTCGACAATGCGTTGCTGCAGGTGAGGGGGAAGAAGGGGGGAGATTTCTTGAACGTCGTCTAACATAAGATTTTCTTGAGTTGGAGAGAGTGGTGTTTTTGCTCTGCTGCGGCAGAGCCTTCCTGATGGGAAAGCCTACGCGGCAGAATCAGCAGTGTAAAGCGATGCTGAAGATTTTACGAATCTCGCTTTGCTGGCGAAAACTCATATGGGGAAAATATCGCCGGAGAATCGATCAGTTGGCACCTTTTTCGATCTCTCTTGCTGCCTGTTTAGGCGTGAGATGTCGGATGTCCAGTGCACTCTCGCGGAAGATGCCATCTTCACCGATATTGACAGCGTGGTCTCCGACTCGCTCGATGGAGCGAACGATGAACACTAGGTGCAGAAATGTTTTCACCCTCGTGTCATCCTGATCCATCAGCTCAGTCAGTTCGCGGATGACTGAGCCCTGGGCTTTGTCTAGAGACTG
>JAHDFZ010000257.1:0-3970 GCA_020627905.1 Verrucomicrobiota bacterium | reverse complement strand
CAGGGCGAGAGCCAGTTCTACATTCCCCTCTGCGTAGGCCTTGATGCTATCGCGGAAGAGAGCCAAAGCGCTGTCGTATAAGGGCTCAACGAGCTGCACCGCCGCTACCTCTGGGTGCTTATTCATCTTCTTCGCGCGCCGCGCGATAGATTGTGCTTCGTCGCTGATTCGCTCCAGGTTGTTTGCGACTTTCATGCCTGCAATCACTTCTCGCAGGTCAGTAGCCACAGGGTTGAAGCGCATGAGGATCTCTAAGCAATCGGCGTCGATCTGCATTTCCAGCGCATTGACTTCATCGTCCTCAGCGATGGCTTCATTGCAGAGCTCCGAATTTCTTCCCTGGAGCCCTTTGATGGCATTTTCTAGGTTTTGCTCGGCCAAGCTGGCCATGCGCAGGACATTGCTGCGAGTTTCGCGCAGAGCAGACTCAAAAGTTCCTAGGGTGTGGGCAAGTTCAGGCATGACGATCGTCTGGAACGTTAGGAGGCAGACAAGGAGGCGTCAAATGATCACTTTCCGATGACTTGGTGCAATTCATCAGTCGTGATGGGGGCCTCGTGATCCGTATGGTGCAGATGAAAGGGGCGGATCTCCATCGGTTCTAGCTGGAGGCGATTCATGTAGTCTTCATACTGGATGACTTCGAATTTGCCAGGCTGAGGCTCTAGAATCGCAGTTAGGGACTCTACCCAGTCCCCTGAGTTCAGGTAGTGGACGCGGTTCTCTAGCTCTTTATCCGCTGGGGTGTGGATATGGCCACAGATGATGCCTCGACACTCCCGCACCCGGGCGAGTTCCTGTAGCTGTCCTTCGTAACGCCCCACGAAGCTGACGGCAGACTTCACTCGGGCCTTGATCTGTTTGCTCAGGGAGAAATATTCTTTTCCGCGAAAAGCGCGCCAACGGTTGTAGAGGCGGTTCAAGCGCAGCAGCATCTCATACCCCACTGCACCGGTGCGGGCTACCCATTGATGGCTTGTCGTGACGGAGTCGAAACCATCTCCGTGCACCACTAGATAAGGACCCTGTGGAGTTTGATGAATATATTCATCGCAAATCTCCAGCGGTCCGAAGTTCATGGGGAGGAAGCGCTCCAAGATATCGTCGTGGTTACCTCTGAGGTAGATGACTCGCGTTCCCTGCTTCTCCATTTTTTTTAGGATCAGCCTGACCACGCGGGTATGCCCAGGCAGCCACTTGCTTCCTCGTTGGAGAGACCAGCCGTCTATGATGTCTCCATTCAGGATGAGCTTGTCGCATCGCACGTTTTTCAGGAAGTGGGCGAGCTGCTCAACCTTCGCATCAGGGGTGCCAAGGTGTAGGTCTGATATAATGACCGTGCGGTATTGTTGCATAGATAACGGATGGCAGCTGAGGTTACACGGCTGTGAGAGAGGAGGAAAAGTTTTCGTCGACCATAGAGCGAAGAGATTTTTCGAAGTGCTTCACCACTTTCTTCCAGCGGATGCGGCGCGCTGTCTTGCGAGCTTCATCCCGTAATGAGGGGCTATTTGTGATCGCTGCTCGAATAGAGGCTTTTACGAAAGCTTCATCATCATTGAACGGAGCGATCCAGCCGTTCTCTCCATCAGAGATATAGCGCCGGGCGGCTGCATAATTATAGGCTACGACCGAGAGGCCACTTGCCATAGCCTCAAGTGTCACATTGCCAAAAGTCTCTGTGATACTTGGGAACAGGAAAAGATCGGCAGACGCATACCAGCGGCTGAGTTCCTCTCCTTGGAGCTTGCCCGCGTAGATGAACTCAGGGTGCTCTTCGCGCAGCTGGGCTAGCTTGGGGCCATCGCCTACGAATACCCCGCGAAAATCGGGAACATTCTTTTGGATTTCGAGAAAGCTGCGCACAACCAGATCTAAATTTTTCTCGGCTGCTATGCGCCCCACATAGATGCCAACCACCGAGTTCTCTCCGACTCGCCACTGCTGTCTGAGAGCGACGCTGCGCCACTTTGGAGAGAATTTCTTCGTATCAACGCCCTTGGGAAGGAGTTCTAAATTCTCGAAACCCCACTCTCTAAGTTGATCGATCACATCATGAGAAGGAACAAAGGTCCGATCGGAGCGATTGTGGACTGTCTTCAGATACTGCCTCGCCGCTTTCTCGAGAAGAGGCAGTTTATAGTGCTCCATGTATTGTTGGAAATTTGTGTGGAAACCTGTTCCACAAGGGATTTTTAGCGCTCTGGCTGCCGATATGGCAGACGAGCCAAGGAATGACTCAGTGGCAACATAGATGACATCCGGACGATTCTTCCACCAGCGATTCTGCAGAATGAGCCGCATCGGAAACCCCACTCTAACATCCGGATACCCTGGCATTGCGACGGAGGGGACGCGAAGCCCCTCGTCATCGCAAGCGAGAACCGCTGGGCGGACGACATCGACCTCATGGTCACGATCTCGTAAGCCTGACACTAGCCTCTCTAAGGTAGTGGCCACGCCATTTGCCTGCGGGAAGTAGGTATCGGTGACAAACGTAATTTTCATCTAAGCCAGTTTCGGCGCTTCAGCCGTGAGCCCTTTCCATGGTAAGCTGGTTTTATAGACGCTGCGGCGGTCTGGCGCACTAGTGGCCTTGAAACATCTTCGTCACGCGGCTGCGACTAAGACGTTTTTAAAACTTCGCTGGAAATCTCAAAAAAATCGAGTATTTAATAAGGGTTAAGTAATCTGGTTCCTATGGACTTTAAAAACTTTCTCGATTCCGTGGCTAATGACTCGGCCCCACCTGCTTCTCTCTCAGATGCAGCCAAGGCGCTTTGGTGGACAAAAAAGGGGGATTGGGAAGCTGCTCACGATGTAGCGCAGGAGATACCTGGTCGTTTGGGCTCAAGAATTCATGGCCTCCTTCATGCGATCGAGGGGGACATGGGGAATGCTGCCTATTGGTATCATCGCGCCGGTGAGGAACCTATAGATGCGTCCCAGATTGATACGGAGTGGGAGACAATCGCTAAAAGTATTTTATAAGAAACACCCGTCGCCTGCGTTGGAACATCAACCAACAGACTTCTCAATAATTCTTATCCAGCATTTATGAAGCTCCCTGTCTTCGATAACTACCAGATCGGTTCGCTCATAGCAGAGGATTGTTTCGGATGGACCTTCACTGCCAAAGGAGCTTCGCCGAATGCGGACAGCCGAATGATTCGCGTGTTGAAAGCGCAGTCGGTTGTTTCTGAGTTCGCGGGAGCGCAGGCGCAGCAACTCGTCGATCTGCAGGAGGATTTACCCGGTATCAGACCCGTCTACTCTGTTTCTCCCGAGTCTGATAGCAGCCCGCTAGCCTTTCTCTTGGATGCCGATACGGCGGCAGATGCTCAGGCTATGCCCGCCCTGCTCACCAAGCTCCAGCAGGCTGGTAGCCTGCGTGGCATTTACCGCGTGCTGAGAGAGATGGCGACCGTTATCCATGTAGGGCATGAGCACAGTCTTTATCACGGAGGCTTAAGGCCGGAAGTCTTCTCATGGAAAAATAGTCCCTCCCGTGGTTTGCGCGCGCGACTTGGAGGTTATGGAGAGGTGGCTATGGGGGGGCTTCAGTATCTTGCTGTAGATGACTTCGTGTTTTATCTTGCTCCTGAGCAGTTGGAGTTTGGAGACCCATCTGGGAATCGGATGCAGGGCTGGGATCTGTATTCTTTTGGGGTCATCGCTTATTATGCCATTACGCAGCAGCTTCCTCGCTTGGAGGGTCTGCGTAAGCTTCGTGCTCAAAGACCGGACTTGTTTGATGGCAGTGCCCTCATTTCATTTGGAGAGATCACTGACACGTCGCTGGGCTTCGCCTCTCAGCTCAAGGGAGAAGTTTTGAAGTGGCCGACTCTTCCCAGGGGTGGTCAGATCTCAAGCTTTTTAGCTAGCGAGATAGAAGCGTTGCTCTCTGTCGCTCCGGAAGGTCGTCCTTCCAGTCTGCGTTATTTTATTGAGGCCGTGCAGGCGGAGTTGG
>JAHDFZ010000256.1 GCA_020627905.1 Verrucomicrobiota bacterium | reverse complement strand
ATGGGACTCGTAAATCTGGTCTCCAGAGAAAAAGACGAGGTCAGGATCCAGTTTGACGAGGTTTTCCGCTACGGGGGCGTAGGGGAAGGCGTAGTCGTTCTGACAGGTCAGCCCGGCGATTTTCAGCTCCCGATCTTTCGGGTCCTGACGAATGCTGCCGGTCCAGTCGTGAGCGGTGGTGCTGCCATCGGTGTGAGCTTCGTTGTAAACCACTTTGAACGGGACGGATTTGCTGGCATCCCAGTTTTTGATCGAGAACAGGGCGAGGGATGCGCCCGGCATGAGCTCGGCTGTCTGAGCCAGTTTCCATCCTCCAGCACCATCGTCGAGGTGCAGTTCTAACTCTTGCTCGTCTTTCTCACCCATCGGGCCGACGAGAGCGCTCAGCTTCACCTCGTAGCCATCTGCTGAGCGAGTGTCGTGAACGGTATACTGTGTCCAGAGGATAGGTCCGAAGGCGCGGTCTTCGTTGACGCTGATCGCGGGGCCATCCAGTCTCCAGTCACGAAACTTCCAGGAGGCCTGCTGGTTGCGTCCTTTCGGACTGGGAACAGCCTGGCTCACGAGGGCGATGTTTCCGCTGAGACTTCCAGCTGCCAGGGAGGCTTCGACGGAGTCAATCACCGTGCCATCTGTATCAGCAACGGTCAGCACAGCGTCGACGTTGCCGTTTTTGCCGGGCTTCACCTCGAGGATGAGGAAGCCTGCATCCGGCCGTTGTGGGAGGTTCTTTTCTTTATCGCCGAGTTTGAGTCCATTTTTCGTCAGGATGGCTTGTGGTTTTAATCTGGCGAAGCAACTGCTGCGGTAGTCATTGATCTCGGTTTTGATCCCGAGGGCGAATCCGACGCCTTGGTGGTTTTTGAGACCAGGATCTCTGGCAAACTCAACATAGGCTTTGAAGCCTTTTTCAGGAGCCGTCACCTCATGTGTGAGAGAGTGGATGTTTCGCTTTCCTGATGCGATGAGGCACTTGGCCCATCCATCTTCCACGACCCAGTCCTCCATTGGATTGGCCCAGAACTTACCTCCCAGGAAAACCCGGTCATGCGTCTGTGACCAATTATCCAATCTGCTGGTCGCCGGAGGGGCGATTTCCCCCTCTAGCGCGCTCTCTGCCTGCAGGAAACCAGGCGTTGATACAGCGGCGGTGGTAGCCGTGATGGCTTTGATGGTGGAGCGTCTCGTGAAATCAGGATTCATAGATCCTGAGACCAAGCCATTTTTGACAAATCCTGTAAAGAATCGGTCTCGCCGCAATGGCGTATCACCAGAGTGCTGGGAGTCAGCTATTTTGCCGCTACAGCGTCCATTGCACACCGGAAGCCGGTATGGTTGGATGGGGATTCGTTGTCAAACGGTTGACGAGCACCAGGCTGGTAGCCTTTGCACCACTGGTCGGAGCATAGGAAGGAGCCTCCGCGCGTGATGCGGGTCGTTGTGCGCTGTCCCGGCTGATTGACGACAGCTGGGTGCGGGCCGGTCGGGTTGGCCTCGCGCGCTGATTTGAACGTGTAGGCCTCCGGGTGATAGAGGTCAGAGACGATCTCCCAAACATTCCCGGCGATGTCATAGAGGCCATAGCCGTTAGGGGGAAAGGCTTTCACGGGCGAGGTGAGGAAGTAGCCGTCTTTCTCGGTGTTCTCATGGGGCCACTCTCCCTGCCATATATTGGCCATCCAGACGTCTTCCCCCTTGGGGAACATTTCGCTACCCCAGCTGTAGGGCTGGCGATCGAGGCCCCCACGGGCTGCTTTCTCCCACTCTGCTTCGGTGGGCAGGCGTTTGCCCACCCATTTTGCGAAGGCCATGGCGTCTTCGTAGGTGACATTCACGACAGGGTGCTCTAGGCGATCCTCATAGGTGGTCCCGGGACCCTCTGGCGCACGCCAGGTCGATCCGGGGACAAGCCGCCACCACTGGTTGATATCGTTCGGGTTGTAGAGGTCGCCTTTGGGAACCGAGAAAACGATGGATCCTGGTGAGCTGATGTGGGGGAATGATTCCTCGATCCGCTGGATGGTGGCGAGGATTCCGGCCTTTTGCTGGCCTTCGGCTGTTTCAGCCTGCTTTCGCAAGCGACCGAGGTTGGTTTGTGCCGCCTGGGTCAGCTCTCGAACGGTGCGCTCAGGAAGCGGCTTTTCAGCGAATGTCCTATAGCCTGTCGCCTTTACGAATCGGGCAAACTGCCGATTCGTGACTTCTGTTTCATCAATCCAGAAGGCGTCTACGAATACTTCATGAATGGGGTAGGCGGTCTGGTGAGAGTGCGAATCGCCATCCATCTCACCGGCATCGCCGCCACGCATGAATTTTCCAGCGGGGATAAGCACCATGTTTGCTGTCGGGTCTGCCGGTGGGGTGGGCAGTGGATCACCGGAGGCCGAAGGCCCCTTTTCAGCGCAGTTTGCCAGCAGGAGGAGGGGCAGAAGACTTAGGCAAAAGCGGATGTGCATAGAGGGGGAAGTGATGGTTCGAGAGCTGCGCTCCTTTAAATGAGTCTCACAGAATCACTGCGCTCGCAAGCTACCGGAAAACGTCATTTTCAGTCATTTGCAATGGAAAACAAGAGGCTTGCGGTTGAGAGGGGCAGGGCTACGATCATCCATGGCCGCCCCCCAGAACATCATCGGTATCGTCTACGACTACGATCAGACGCTGAGCCCCACCTACATGCAGGATGAGGTGTTGTTCCCGGAGTTCGGGATCGATGCCGGTCCTTTCTGGAAGAAGTGCAATGATCTGGTAAAAGAGCAAGGCTATGAGAACGAGCTGGCCTACCTGAAGGTCATGTTGGACTATCTGGAGATGGATGGCCCCAGCAACGCTGATCTGCGTAAGTTAGGGAAGGGGCTCCAGTTCTTTCCCGGCCTGCCTGGAATGTTCGATGAGCTGAGCCAGCTGCTGACGGATGAACATCTAGCCATGGGGGTGACGATCGAGCACTACATCATCTCCAGCGGGATCAAGGCGCTCATCGAGGGGAGCGATCTCGCACCGCACATCAAGGAGATCTTCGGTTGCGAGTTCGCCGAGGATGCAACCGGGCGCATTTCGTTTCCAAAGCGGGTGATCTCCCATACGGCAAAGACGCAATATCTTTTCCGTATCAATAAAGGCATGCTGGACCCGGCAGAGGACGTCAATGACCACATGCCGGACGAGCTTCGACCGATCCCGTTTCCGAACATGATCTATGTCGGTGATGGGCCTACGGATGTGCCGTGTTTCACTGTCATGAAGCGCTTCGGGGGGAATAGCATCGCTGTCTACAATCCCCAGGATCCCACGCGGTCCAGCTTCCGGAAGGCGTTTCAGCTGAGCGGGAGTTCGAATCGCATCCGCTACATGGCGCCCGCCGACTTCCGGTCAGGAAGCCACTTCCGTCTTGTGCTGGAGGAAATGATTACCGATACCGCTGACAGGATCGTCAGCACGCGACGGGCTGAGCTTGAGGAGGCGACGATTGCTGCGCCGACTCACTGAATCTGACCTTTAGTATAGTTGGGAGGTCTGATTCTCGTAGATCTCGAAGGCCTCTTCGAGAGTTTTCATCCGTTCGGGAATGAGAAACTTTAATTGCGAGTCTTCGGGGATAAATTCCTCGTAGCTCTCAAGGATTTCTCGATGTCGTTCGAGAATTTCTCCAAATTGCTCGATGACCTCCTCATGGTTTTTTTCGAGCTTTCGACGGCTCCGCTTGCCTTCCTCCAGCCGTTCGGCCGGGGATTCGATCGCCATGACCTCTGGTTTCACCGTTTCTTTGATGAAGCCATTATGCATCTCGATCAAGGCTGCCAACTTCGGGTCGGAAGAGTTACCTTTGATCGGGGTGATCATGGCTGTCTCCTTCGAGAGTATCGTTGCCATGTTAGGGAGCGAATTATGGATTCCTGCAATTTTCGTAAGTAGCTCACGAGCCTCTTTGGCGGAACGGGCGCGGAAAGTTACCTCTCCTTGCGCATCCTCCTCAGGACGTTCGATGGTCTCGGTCGTCAGCACCTTCTTGACGAGATCCTGAGAGGCGGGGGAGAGTGTGCGGATGTCGATCGACATATTACGACCGTTTTCCATCATGATTTTGATCATGTTCGCGGAGTTACCCAGGATTTGCGCTTTGATCGTTGCTCCAGATGCATTTGACAGTTCATAGAATCGTGGGCCACCCTTCTCGTAGTCCTCTGTCCGCGTTGTCGTGAGCGACATCCCTGCGTCAGAGGGCACAGTAGAGCCTGCCGGGGCATTGCGGGTCATGCCGATCTCGTCGATATGGATGTGCAGGCCTAACGTTGCGTGGAATTCCAAACTTGTCATGGATTCCCAATTCGCTCCCTCAGAGGAGATAAAGCTGTCTGTAGGTAGAGCGACCAGTTGCCAATCACCTTTGTCCAGCACCACGCGGCGAGTCATTGTCAGACTCGATAAGTCGCCACGAAAAACGACGTCGAAAGTCATGGTAGCCGAGGTGTGAAATTCACCACTTTTCGCCCAGAAGCAAAGGTGTTCGCCAGCTTTCGCTTTGCTGGGAAATTTTCCCGGCTTCGAATTGATAATCCCTTCTGGAATACCTGATTGGATCCCTAGTCCCTTACCGTTTGGAGCAGGAAAGGAGCTCGCAGATGCACCGGTGAACGGTGGGATGTCAACCCGCATGGCCTTTATGTCACCCTTTGACCGGATCTCCCAATCGCTGCTCAAGGCGTTCTGCTCAAAATTAAACCATTGTTCGGCAGAGAGACTGCTGAC
>JAHDFZ010000015.1 GCA_020627905.1 Verrucomicrobiota bacterium | reverse complement strand
CTGGCGGAGGGAGGGATCAGTAGCATAGCGCATTTCCAGTGCAAGCGTTTTTTACCAAGTCTGCGGGCAAAGAACATGCACAATCCTAAAAGCGACTTCTTGAGGAAGAAGAATCCAGGATTCGCATCCGAAGGTGCCGCACTGCTAATTTTTTGTCGCAGATTTAAAAATAAGGACAAATTTACAATTCGCGATTGCGAAAAAACAAGACTAGGCTAAATATTTTGTGAAGTTTACCACCAAAATGGAGGTGATTTGTTTGAAAATTATAAATTCTATAAGAAAAGAGCTTGTGAACTGCTTTGGGTCCGCTAAATTTTCATCAACAACCATAATTTCTATAACTTAAATCACTATCATGGATCGCACCTTAGAAAACGCCGCCCATCAGTCTAACAGCGCAGATCGCCTCGCTGACTTCCTCATGCTCGCTCAGCGCTCTTTCCTGCTGGACCTTTCCTCGGAGCTCAATCGCGGTAGCGTCTCTTACGCTCAGTTCTTTCTCCTCGGGTTTCTTGCTAACGAGAAGCATCTGACGATGACCGACATCGCTAATAAGATGGGCCATTCAACAGCTGCGGCGACCGGTTTGGTCGATCGCCTGGAGAAGCTCGGCTATGTAGAGCGCGTCCACGCCGCCGAAGATCGCCGGAAGGTTATGGTGCAAATCACTAAGAAAGGTCAGCAGATGGTCAGCCGCCTTCGTGACGTCATTGCCTCAAGCATTGCGAAGACCATGGCAGGCAGCGCGCAAGCCACGGAGGACGCCAACGCACTCGGGCAGGAGCTGCAAAGCCTCCTCCCTTCCTAAAGCGACCTTTATCGAAAATTCCACAGAAAGGGCAACCTTCGCACCTGCGGAGGTTGCCCCTTTTTTGTTTCAAAGGCCTAACCCCTTTTTGTAAGATCGGGTCTCCAGGAGACATTTGTTACTGGGGAATCCTTGATTATGGAAAGAGACTCAGAAGCCTTTGTCACCTTACTGACTGAATCACAGTCGGCCATCTATGCCTACATCATGTCGGTCGTCCATGACCACGCGAAAGCGAAGGACATCCTACAGGAAACAAATCTGACGCTCTGGAGAAAAGCGGAGCAATTCGAGGAGGGAACTGCCTTTAAGTCGTGGGCCTTCCGATCTGCCTACTTTCACATTCTCAACTTTCGCCGAAAGATGAAACGGGACAAACTGGTCTTCGACGACGATGTCCTCGATTATCTGGTCGAGCGACAGGAGGAGCGATTCAATGATCCTGAGAAGAAGATTGAACACCTGCAGACATGCATGAGCGAACTTCCGGAGAATCAGAAACACCTTATCGAGGAGCGCTACAAACCTCGGGCCTCCGTCCAGCAGATCGCGAAGAGCCTGAACAAATCTGAGGCGGCCGTTTCCCAGTCGCTATTCCGTATCCGGGCGGCTCTGCAGAAGTGCATTGAAGGCAAAATGCAGCGCGAAGGAGGTGCCGCATGAGCGAAACAGAGAAACTGCTGCGAGTCGAGGAGCTCTCCAACTTGCTCTTTGACGGACTGATCTCCGATGATCAGAAAACGGAGCTGAACGACCTACTTAAGGGTGACCCGGTCGCCTGCGAACACTATCTCGGACTCTCGGAGCTCCATTCATCTCTTGGATACTGCGCGTCTCTCTCGGATGGCGATACTACCGAGTTCACTTCGGCTTTTCACGGCCGTCAGCCTGCCGATTCACCTGACACCACCCAAGCTGCGGAAACGAAGAACATCGTATCGTTCAAGCGATGGCTTCCCCTGGCAGCGGCGGCGGTCATCGCGCTCACCTCAATTCTCTGGACCCTTCCTCGACAAAGTGACTCCCGCATTCAGTTTGTCGATAATGGAGTGGCGGTTATTAGCGAGATTGCCAACCCGATCGGGCAGGCAGGCAGCTATCAACTTCAGGTCGGCCAAGTCCTCCCAGCCGGGCCGCTGAGTCTCGAGTCAGGCATCGTGCAAGTCGACTTTTACAGCGGGGCGAGCCTGGTTATCGAAGGCCCCGCGAACCTCGATCTGGAGAACGCGTGGAAGGCCGTGCTGAGCTCCGGGAAGGTAAGAGCAACCGTGCCTGAACCGGCTCAGGGCTTTGTAGTGGACACACCACAATATCGGGCTACTGACCTCGGGACGGAGTTTGCTCTCAGCGTCACGGATGAAGAGGGCAGCGAGCTGCACGTCATTGAAGGCGAAGTGCGACTCGACTCCTTATCAGGAGAGAGCATTCGCTCCCTCTATGACGGAGACGGCATACGCTGGAGTGCCGGTGAAACATCCTACGAACCCGTCACTGCAGGAGCAGGAGATTTTATCGGACTGCAAAAACTCAAACTGCTGTCCACTAGCCAGAGTAAAGATCGGCTCTCCCGCTGGCGGGAAACCCGTGAAGACTGGAATTCAGACCCGGACACCCTGCTTTATTTCGATTTCGACAATGAAACCTCCTGGTCGCGCCACCTGAAAAATCAAGCAGCTCAAAGTGATCACGGTTCAGACGGCGCCATCATCGGTGCACAATGGGTGCCGGGGAGATGGACAGGCAAGCAGGCGCTGGAGATGAAGGGCATGGGAGACCGGGTGCGCTTTCACGTCGACGGTGAATTTGAAGCTCTCACCATGATGATGTGGGTGCGGATCGGAGAAACTCCTAACAATTACAATACGCTGATGCTCACCGATGGATTCGACACAGGCGAACCCCACTGGCAGATCAGCAATCAGGGAAGTCTTATCCTTGGCCTGGGACGCGCAAGACCGGATGTAAATGTGACGACAAGCACAGGTCTCATCAATGAGGCGACTCTCGGCAAGTGGATCATGATGGCCGTCGTCATCGATCAAAAAGAGAAAACAGTTCGTCACTATCTGAACGGCACTCTCACGAAAGAGGGAAAGCATCAGGAGCTCCCTCTCATCCGGATTGGCAACGCCCAACTGGGGAATTGGAACCCGCGGGGCTATTCAAATCGTGATAACACACGCCCCTTCAACGGTTTAATCGGCGAATTTCTCATGTTGCAAAGAATCGCAACTCAGGATGATTTATCCCGATTTTACTCGGCAGGGAAGCCATGAGAGACAGCGTCCCTGTAGATAGAGTGTGGCAAGCGGAAAATTACGCGTATTTATCGATGTAATCTGTTTCACGGGATAACAGGCCATGAGCAATCCTGAGAATGCGGCTCATTGCGGCTCCCATAGCAACCTTGGAGGGTTTCCCTCGCTCCTTCATGGCTGCTGCTTTTTGCTTGATTCGGTTGTCTCCGCGGTGTGCTGTCATGGCCGCCATATACAGGCACCGTCGCAGCAAACTGCTACCCTCTTTACTCATTCGCCCACGCGAGTAGACCGAGGTTCCTGACTGCTTAACGGATGGAGAGAGTCCGGCGAAAGCAACAAGCTGCCGAGCGCGATCAAAATTTGAGATGAAAGGGATCTCCGAGAGGATCGCTACTGACGTGATCAGCCCGACACTGGGGATGGTTCGTAGGCGAGCTACGTGAGATTGAATAGATTTACAACCTTTGACGACCTGTTTTATCTGGCGCTCCAGTCGATCAGCCTCCTTGTCAAAAAGGGCGATCTCACGCTCGATTGATCCCGCGGTAAACGCGTCTGCTGCATCCCCTTGAGCAAGGTGAGCATGCAGTTGATTTTTTGCAGCTGTGCGCCTATCGACGACCTGCTTTCTCCGCCTTGAAAGACTGCGCAACTCGTTGATGTCCTGAGGCATAGGAGTCCACTTGTCAAAGTGGTCCTGGTCTATGAACTGACTGATTAATTTTGCGTCAACGCGGTCAGTTTTGACGCGGGAACCTCTGCTTTTCGCAAAGTCTTTCACCCAGCGAGGGTTCAATTCAGAGACGTCAAGACCGGCTTCATACAGGGCATGTGAAAGGGCTTTATGGTAGGTCCCTGTCGCTTCGACGGCGACTCTCAAGGAGCCAGCTTCAAAGTGGCGCAGGCGCTTGAGCAGTTCCGTGAAACCCTTCTTATCATTCGATAGTTTGAAATGGATTCCTTTCGGTTTTTCGGGGATGAAGACATCAAAAGAGTCCTTACTGACGTCGATCCCGATGGGTATGTATTGCTTCATTCAGATGTTTGTTTTGTTTTCTGAAAATGCTGCAGGTCTCTGAGTTCTTGCTTGTCTACGTGCTTCCGGTGATATACCTTTGCCCTCT
Organism: Verrucomicrobiota bacterium; assembly: GCA_020627905.1. Lineage (GTDB taxonomy): Bacteria > Verrucomicrobiota > Verrucomicrobiia > Verrucomicrobiales > DEV007 > Arctic95D-9. The sequence continues at coordinate 24,123 of JAHDFZ010000015.1, read as the reverse complement.
TGATAGAGTTCGGCTTCAAAGAGGCCTGGGCGGTGCTGAGAGTCCTATCTACAAACGGGTTCTCTAGACCCAGCCGCGACGTCGGTTTACTCTCAGCACCGTGCAAATCTCTCCTGAAACTAGGCAAGGTGGACAAATTATAAGGTGTTGAAAATCAACTATTTGGGTGTATCTTGGGGCGCTATGAAGTCCCATCGATCAGACCAGATGCCGGAGTTGCTCTACGAGCGACTAAAAAAATTGATCTGACGAGTTTTACGCAAACACTAACAAGTCTAGAAAAGGCCGCAAGATGTTGTGTCAACGGTCGACCTTGGATGGGATTTGGTGGATTTTGTGCACAGGTTCGATGTGGAATCAGCTGCCTGAGCGCTATGGAAAGTGGAACAGTGTATGGCGTTGTTACAGACGCTGGTGCGCCAAAGGGCTTTGGGGATACATCCTAGCCAGATTGAACGATGAAGCCCCAACAGATGAAGCTTTGCTCATCTTAGATGCTAGCCACATGAAAGTTCACCAAGACGCCACACGGACCTCGCAAACATCTGAGGACCAACTGCTAGGGAAGACTAAAGGAGGGCGCAATACGAAACTAAGCGCCGTGGTTAATGCCCAAGGCAAAGCCAAACACTTGGTGCTGGTCCCGGGTAACCAACACGACAGTAAGAGTGCAAAAGAAACCCTTGGCGAAGCGCTGAGCGGCTCAACTGTCTTGGCTGACAAAGGGTATGACACCGATGAAATCCGCGATTTCATCGAACAGCATGGTGGCATCGTTAACATACCGCCTAAATCGAATCGAGTAGAGGTCTTACCTTACGACAAAGAGCTTGGTAAAAAGCGTCCGAGAATTGAGAACTTCTTCTGTCGCATCAAATCTTACAGAAGAGTGGCAACCAGGTATGACAAACTCCCAGAGACTTACCTCGGCTTCGTAACTCTCTCAGCGATAGCGGATTGGGTTCTTTTCTAATTTGTCCACCTTGCCTAGTGCTTTAGGAGGGGCCACCGCAAGCGGTGGCTGATGAATTGGTATAGGAACCATACAGACAAGCCGCGACGGTAACGGCGTGGATCTGTCCGCACGCCAGCCCCTGTCTGCCCCCATCTGTGAAGAATGCGCATCCTTCCTACGCATTCCTGCTCTGTGGCTCACATCGGATGAATGGACTAACCGGCGTCACTCTTTATCGCTCAACTCGCTCCTGCAATTTTTAGTTGCTATAATTTTAAGATTCGCTAGCCTTGGACACGTTATGAACAAAATTTTCCTCGCAGCCTTGCTTTCCTTCTGCGTCATCGGAACGACTTTCGCCGATATTCACGAGCCGCCGAAGTCTCGTTTCACGAAAAATCGTAAGCTGGCGCGCGGTGTGAGCAACATCATTTACGGCTGGACGGAAGTTCCTACAACCATGTATCGCATGGGTGAGCGCCACACAGAGCAGTCTGCAGGCATCTTCATCGGTGGATTTCTCAAAGGTGTTCAGCGCGCTGGAGCTCGTCTGAAGTATGGCATCTATGAGGTAGTGAATTTCCAGAAGCCTCTCTACAAAAATTCCTACCGTCCGCCTATGAAGGATATCAACTATCTGCCCTACAGCGGTTACGAGGAGTTCCCTCCGCAGATCGGCTTCCTGACAACGACGGGATACACGCGCGGCCGTAGCTGGTAAGTATCAGGCCTCATTTTAATCGGAGCGATAGCTCTCACCGAAAAAGCCAGCATGACGCTGGCTTTTTTTGTGTCGCAGAAGCTGCGCTATTCGTCCTCCATGCGGTTGAGCATGATGTGAAGAGCGCCTCCGGATAGGAGGATCTCGGCAACGAGGGCGGCTAAGGAGATGCCCATCAGGCAGAGAGCTGCAAAAAAGCAGATAGCCCCCACTTGCCCGCTGCCGAGGATGATGGTCACCATGGAGACGACGCAGAGCAGAAGGCTGACAGCGCCGAAGAGCTGCATGCTCCGGATCAGATGCAGGCGGCGGCGTAGGTTATCGATCTGTGCCTTGAGTGCTGCATCATGGTTGCTTTTCCAGTCCTTATGCAGGGTGCGGATCAAGGCGGCCAGGTGCAGGAAGCGATTGGTGTAGGATAGGAACAGCAGGCTGATCGCCGGAAAAAGAAGGGCTGGGGTCGAAACCTCAAGGGACATCATGGCCCCTCATGCTATCGCGGCTGGTCCGGCGTGCAAGTTTCCGTCGGTGAGGATCTTCGCACGGAGGCCGCCGTGCCCTTTGAGGGCCTCTTCTGCGCCCTCGCCAAAGGCCTGGTCCATCCAGTAGCAGGGTTTCGCTTCTTCTGTCCCGAGGAAACGGACACCCTGGATGGTGAATTCTTTCCCAATCCATTCGGGTAGGTCAATGCCCGCTGTCACGACGTTGCGGCGATAAAGGCTGGGCGCAAGGTCGCTGCGGTCGAATTGCTCGCAGAGTCGCTCGTGGGTGGCGAGGTCGAAAAATGTGATCTGCCCTTTGTAATTCGGTTTGTAGTCGAAGAAACGATCTCCGCGAATCCCGCTGCCCGCCACACATTCAATCTCATCACGCTCGATGATGAGGTTTTCACCCGCTGGTTTGCCGTGATGACCGAAGTAGTTGTGATCCGGTGAGATGTAGAGATGTCGAATTTTCATGAGCAAGCTTATTCATGAATAAGGTAAGCAGGAAAGGCAGCGCGGTCATGGGAATTCCCCCGTCAGGCATCAAAAACGAGGCTGGCAAATCGAAGGATCCGCGATAGGATCGCTCCACGATTATGGCTAAAGCAGCAAAGAACGCGATTTCCCCAACCCGTGAAGAGAATTTCCCTGAGTGGTATCAGCAGGTCGTCAAGGCGGCGGATCTTGCTGAAAACTCGGAGGTGAGAGGCTGTATGGTGATTAAGCCCTGGGGGTATGGGCTGTGGGAGCGCATCCAGTCGCAGCTGGATCGGTGGTTCAAGGATACGGGGCATAAGAATGCTTACTTCCCGATGCTCATCCCCGTGAGCTACCTGGAGAAAGAGGCGGAGCACGTAGAGGGGTTCGCCACAGAGTGTGCGGTCGTCACCCACCATCGCCTGGAGCTGAAAGATGGGAAAATGGTCCCCGCTGGAGAACTCGGAGAGCCCTATGTCATCCGTCCGACTTCGGAGACGATCATCGGCGCAGCCTTCGCCCGCTGGGTGCAGAGCCATCGCGACCTGCCCCTGCTGATCAATCAGTGGGCCAACGTCATGCGCTGGGAGATGCGACCGCGCCTCTTTCTGCGGACAGCGGAGTTCCTGTGGCAGGAGGGGCACACGGCTCATGAAACGTCCGAGGAGGCCATGGAGGAGACGCACAAAATGCACGAGGTCTACGAGCGCTTCCTCACCGATCATCTGGCGGTGCCGGTCATAGCCGGGGAGAAATCAGAGGCAGAGCGCTTCCCCGGTGCTCTCAATACGTTCACGGTGGAAGCGATGGTGCAGGACCGGAAAGCGATCCAGGCGGGGACCTCCCATTTTCTCGGTCAGAATTTTTCGAAAGCAGCGGGTATCGAATTCGAAGGCCGCGAGGGCAAGCGTGAGCTGGCCTGGACGACGAGCTGGGGCGTGAGCACTCGTCTCATCGGCACCCTGCTGATGGCTCATAGTGATGATGACGGCATGATCATGCCGCCGCGCGTCGCACCGACTCAGGTAGTCATTCTCCCTGTCATACCGAAGCCTGAGTTCGCTGACGCGGTCACCGAGGCTTGTGAAAAACTGGCGGCCGAGCTGCGCAGCCAGACCTTCCATGGAGAGGCGGTCGAGGTCGAGATCGATAAGCGCGACCTGGGTGGCGGGGTGAAGAACTGGGAGTGGATCAAAAAAGGGGTGCCCGTGCGGATCGAAATCGGCCCTCGCGATCTGGAGAAAGGGTCGGTCGCCGTCGCTCGTCGCGACCGCTCTCCTAAAGACAAACAGTTCCTGCCTACTGAGGAGGCGGTCTCATCGATCACAGAGACTTTGCAATCCATCCAGGACGAGTTGCTGGCTCGCGCCACTGCTTTCCGCGATGAGCACATCGAGGAATTTACCGACATGGAGGCGTTCCGTGCCTTCTTCACGCCGAAAAACGCTCAGCAACCGGAGATCCACGGCGGATTCGCCCTCGTGCACTGGGGTGGTGACGCCGAGGATGAAGCGGCGCTGCAGCAGGAGCTGAAAGTGACCATCCGCTGTATCCCCAAAGATGCAAATCTGCGAGGGGAAGCCGGAACCTGTCTCTACACAGGGAAACCTGCTGAAGGGCGCGTCATCTTTGCGAAGAGTTACTAACCGAGGACCGGCTGCCATGGGAGCTCCTGATCGATTTACCTGCACGTTGGCGATCTGCCTCTCCCTCATCGCGCTGGGCCTGTCGCATCCTGCCGTAGCCGAGGAGGAATCCTATACCCCCTTCGGTGAGTCTCCGGCAGCCCTGGACGAAGCCCTCGGTGCGCCGAAGGAGGTCTTCGAACACGAGACGGGGGAAACCCGCATCTACGAAACGGACACGCATCACATCTCCATCTCATTTCAGGAGGGAGCCGCGATCGGGGTAAACTATCTCTCTAATCACAATCAGGAGAACCTCGATCTCCCGGATCTGGTGGAGCAGATGAGCCTGGCTGACATTACGGCGATCCTTCAGCAATATGCCCCCATGGACCAGTGGGTGGATGGAGCCTTTGAGGAAGGGCAGAAATTCTACCTCACCCGAGACGGGAGCCTGTTTGCCGTTTCTGCCGACTACGTCAGCCTGGCTGTTTACGATGCAAAAGCGATGCCGCTCGCTGGAAAGCGGGCGCGTCCTCATCTGGATTGGGTGCGTGAGATGCGGAAACTGTCTCGCGGCGAGGACAAACCGAAAGCCGCCGAAGGCGGAGCCCCACCTGCAGATGCTCAAGCCGAAACGCAAACAGGGCCAGCTGAATAGCTGACCCCGTTCGGGAAAATTGATCTGGCGAGACAGGAGGCTGCTTACTTGCTGCCGCCGCTCTTGATTCCGCCCTTGGCTGGTGTGCCGACAGTGGAGGATCCCATGAAGGTGGCGCCTTCCTCGATCGCGAGGCGGCCAGCCATGACATCGCCATGAAGTTGAGCGTTCTGCTTCAGCTCACAGCGGTCGGTGACCGTGATGTTCCCCTGCACGCGACCGAAAACAACTACGTTACGAGTTTTGATATCCCCGACGATTTGGGCGTTTTCACCTACGGTGAGGTCTCCTTCGGAGTTGACCTCGCCTTCGATGCGTCCGTCGACGACGAGTTCATTGGAGAAGCGGAGCTTTCCTTTGATCTCCACATCGCTGGAGAGAATGTTCTTGGTGGAGCTGCTGCTGTAGCTCTTCGCTGGAGAGCTGGAGCTGCTAGAGGCCGATGACGAGGAGTCTGACGGCTTATTACCTCCCTTTTCGGGAGAATTTCCTGAGTCTTTGATTTGCTGTAACACGGCTCTAGTGGGTCAGTTGGTAAATTTGATTTAGGAACCTATATCCTGAATTCCTGAGGATATTACATGAAGTTTAAAGAAAATCCAAAATTTCTTCTGCTGGATAGGTCCAAATTTCGCTCAAAGTGGGGTGATAATGGGGAATTTTTATAAACTCTGCGACTGTCGCCTCGAAATGCATGGCGACGACGACCTCGTGGATCAGCTCAGCAGCCTCCGGTCCAATGACGGACGCACCAATGATCTTCCCTGAAGGCTTCTCAGCGATCATCTTCACAAAGCCGAAATCTGATCCGTGAATCATCGATTTCCCGTGGTCGTTGAAGGGGTAGCTTTCGGCCACATAGTCGATCCCCTGCTCCCGTGCTTCCTCCTCGCTCAGGCCGACGGTGGCGATCTGGGGATCCGTGAAAATACCCAGGAGTTTCAGGCGGTAGCTGATGGTCCGCTTATCGCCGGTGCGGAAGCCAAGTTCGCTCGCTGCATTATCAGCGGCGATTTCTCCCTGCTCGATCGCCGTGTGGACCACTTCATAGGGGCCAGCTACGTCTCCCGCCGCATAGACGTGCGGGTTTGATGTCAGCATGCCCTGATCGCATTCGACATGTCCAGACTCAGTCCGGTTGATTTCTGCTCTCGGCAGATCCAATCGTGAAACATCCGGTTTTCGGCCGAAAGCCATGAGGATGGCGTCGCCTGCTACGGTATGCTGCGTGCCCTTGTGCGTGAAGGTCACAGCGGATTTCCCTTCGGCTGTTCTGTGGAATTTCTCCAGCTTCGTCTCGCAGTAAAGAGTGAGCCCCTGCCGGTCTTTTACTGCTTCGGCGAATTCCCTTGCCACCTCCTGATCTGTCCCCGTCAGGACATGGGGGCTGCGCTGTATGACGTGAACGGTCTTTCCCATGCCCTCGTAGAAGCAGGCCATCTCGAGAGCAATGGCTCCACCTCCCAGGACAACGAGCTCATCGGGCATATCATCCAGTTCAAGGATGTCGTCGCTGGTGAGAATCCTCACATCGTCGCGACCCGGGAGATCGAGCGAGAATACCTGAGATCCGGTAGCGAGCACGCAGGAGCGGAACGTGATGGTAATCGGTTCCTGAAAATCCGCTCTGGCTGCAGGATGGACCGTCAGAGTCGTCGCCGATGCAAAGCTCGCATACCCCCGGAGCAAGGTAAATCGATCACTGGCCAACTGCTCCTGACGGTAGCCGGCGAAGTCGTCGATCAGTTCCGCCTTGCGGGCAAAAACTGCCTTCTCATCGGCGCGTGAGTTGTCGCAGGAGAGGCCGAATCGACGTGCCTCACGCATGGCGCGTAAGCGGTCGGCAGACTCGATGAGCGCTTTTGACGGCATGCAGCCTTTGAGGATACAGAGTCCTCCGAGTTCATCGGCGCCATCAATGATGGCGACGCTCATGCCATGGTCGTGAGCGGTCCGGGCTGCCGCGTAGCCAGCGCTACCGCCACCAACGACGACGAGATCGAATTGTTTATCTTCCATAGTAGAAGTCTACGCTCGAAGCTGCTGGCAGGCAAAGCTCGCACGACGAATTTCATCGTTCTGCGTTCCGTGTCCGGAATGGCCACGCAAACCCATCTGCGAGAGCGAGTGCTTCGCCCCGAGCCAGATATCGCCCGCGAATAAATTCGCTGTTCCCCAGCCGGAACAATGCACTCTATGTCACCTACTCAGCTACAGGAGTAGCTAACGGGGGCTTGGTAGCCGCAGGTTGATCTTTCGCCCCTGCGTTGAGTCGTTTTATCAAATCATCCGTAAGGTCAACCACACGGGAAGAGGTATGAACGATAACTTTCTTCGACTTCGGTAGAAACGATCGATCGAGAACGAGGTCGATCGTCTGCTCATCACTCATCGCGGAAACTTCAGCTCGAATTTCATCGAGTAACTCCTCCTCAATGCGCTTCTGCCGTTGATTGATGAGGGCATTCACCTCGGTTTCCAATTCCTGCAGCTCGCGAAACTTTGCATCCCGTTCCCCGAACAATTCCTGCATCTCGACCAGTGCCTTCTTGCGCTCATCATCGGCAAGGACATTGTCTTTAAAACGCTTGTCGGCAGCTTCGATCTTCGCCGTGACGTCCGTAAGCGTTTCGCTTAAAACTTCGATGTGCGCCTTCTTTGAGGCTGAGGCCTCGCGCATCTCCTCGATAGCCGTCACCGTTTTGTGGTATTCATTAAAAGCTCGATGCATATCGACGACAGCCATTTTGGCCGACTCGTCAGCGAAAGAGGTGAGACTCAAAAACGAGCCAAAAAACAAGAGGAGGGCGCGGTTCATGAATGATTACGTTAGGAGACCGTTGAAAAACTAGGTGAGCGATGAATGCAAGCCTGTTTTCGGCTGGCAAGGCGCGAGGAGCGATGGTAGCCATAGCTACCTGAGCGACGAGGAACGCAGCCAGACGGAATCAGGCTTGCAGCCCGGAGGGTGAGAGCAGCCACCTCCTCTCCAACTGTATTGAAATCAGAACTCATATCGTCTCTCATCATCGTTTGCATAGTTTTTCAACGGTCTCCTAGGAGAGAATGCTAAAGGTCAGTGGCTTCGGTGGAAAGGGCTAGATAGAAAATCTGGGCTGCTTAATCTCCCATTGATTTCGCCGTTCATCGCACTCCTAGCGGCGACCGCGAGTTGATTTCCGCAAGTTTGAGTTGTTCCCGTTGCCAAGTTTGTTCCCATTCCCAAGTTGTAGCCCCTTCCCTTTTCCGAAGATCCCCTGCCCGATGGCCCTAAGCCCTTCGACGGGAACAGCTCCGATTTCCTCGACGATTTGCAGAGGGAGACGTGTAATGGCGCTGACGTTTTTGGGCTTCCAGTTCGGCTGATCGAAGGTGCCATCACATGAGTAGGCGAGAAACTCGGCGATCGGCGCGGTAAGAGCCTGGGTCAGGTCGTCTCCAGTGCGGAGGATCGCCTCGCCCTCCACCTCTTTTTCCGCGATGTAGATGGTTCCGGCGCACTGCAGGAGATGGTTCGGAAACAGGATGCACAGATCGCCGGTCTTCAGGACTCCACCGGCGAGGGTGAAAGAGCCGTGAGCCTCCTTCGCGACTGGGTTACCGATTCCGCCGCGACGGGCAGCCCGCGGTCGCTCGGACAGCAGGTCACTCAGTGGCCCTAGCACCGCCAGCTCAAAGAGATCGCCATCCCGGATCGCCACGGCGCCCTCGCCGGAGATGGATTTCAGATTCTTGTCCGTCCCCTTCAGATCCGCCGTCCCGGACAGTAGGCCCGCTAGAGAATCGTCCCCTTTGCCAAAAAACTCCATCATCGTCCGGTAGGGAACGCCCTCTGCTCGGATGGTGGCCTCAAAAGGTCGCTTCTCAGCATTTCGCGGGAGCTTGGTGTAGTTCAGCTGCAGGGCGCCGCCCAGCCATCCCGCTTTCAGGTTTGTCAGCTTGAGGACATCGGCGTCTATGCTCAGCGCGCCACTGGGCTCCTCCAGCAACCACGCCCGGTCAAATAGCCTGTAGGTGGCGGGAGCATCCGAGGCGAATGTGAGATCGAGTTTCGTCGTCCGCTTTGCCTGTCCGAGGTCTTCTTTTTTCCGGCTATCCACCCAGCCATCCAGCTCGATCGTCGGCGCTTCGCTAAAACCGAAGGGCTTCACCTTTTCCGCGAGAGAGGTGGAGAAAGTCCGCATGCCCTCTACAAGATCCACCGAGGACTTCACCCCTGTCAGCTGCCAACCCTTCTTCTGACGTAGATATTCCGCCTGCTCAGCCTGCAGCACGCCTTCCTCCCGCGTCATCAGGGGGCGGGTAAGCTTCAGCGTTTCCGCATCCAGGAAGACCTCTGACTCGATGGCCTGGTAAGCGACATCACGAAACACAACATTCCGAAGGTCGAGAGCCCCTTCGAGCTCCCAGTCGGCATTGACGAAACCACTGGCCGATACATCCGCTTTCACAAAAATGCTCGATGAGCTGTCGAACTGCCATTGTTTGACGAGCTTCTGCTGCTTCTCGTTAAGGAACGGGAGAAAGGCTGCCGGGTCCATCTTCACCTCCGTCTGGAGAAGTAGCCGTGGTTGGGTCTCGTTGCCCGGCTCGTATTTAGCGTTAAGGAAAAGGGCGCCTGTTTTGTGATCGAGCCGCAGGTTCCGCAGATAAAAACGCTCTCCATCCAGGTGAAACCCGGTCGATAAGCCGGCAAAGACCTCTCCCTTCGAAACGATTCGGCCAGTCTGCCATTCGCCCACCGCATGACCGGGGAAGGAGAAACGGGAATCTGTGTCAGCTTCTTCCGCAGGAACCTCAATAGCGGCCTCATCGGCGGCAGCTTCCTCATTGAAGAGCTTCGCAAGCTCTGTTCGATGAAATTTGCCCGATGCCTGGAGCTGCGGAGCCTCGAAAAACACCACCTCGTCCATCCAGTCAGGCAGAGGCAGGAGGTCCTTCCAGCGCGTCCAGTCGAGATTCGACTCGATGGAGAACGGGATTTCCTCTGCCTGTAGGGGCACCTCTGCCGTGAGGATCAGCTGGCCGCCCTTCGCATCGCCCATTGAGAGCGTTTCGATGCGGATCAGTTCTTCCTCTCCGACGAAATGCGCCAGACCCTTCACCTCCGTCAGATCGACCACGTCATCCCTCGTTTTCAACACAGGGGCATTCACCGCTGCCGTCACCGCCCACGAGCTCTGATCTGAGAGTTCCCCTCGGAAGTCGATATTGAGCTCTGGCGCCTGATCACCGAAAGACACCGAATCGAGAAATGCGAACCACGAGGCCAGCATCCGTCGACGCTCAGCCAGCTCCTCCAACCCATCCATAGCCGGGCTGGTGTCCGCTTCACCCGCCGCATCGTGCAGAAAGACTCCTCTAAAAGTCAGATTTACTCCCTGAATCACCGCATTGAGCGAGGGAATCTCGACGGCGTTTTCCGTGACAATGACGCGACCCGAGAGGTTTCCCGCCGTCAGGAGTCCCGCATCCGGATTTTCGGGGTCAATCGGGAAGGCCACCTTAGCCTGCCGCACATCGAGCGTCCGCAGCGTAACCTTTTTATCCTGAAAAATGCGGCTCAGATCGACATCCAGGTAGACATCATCGACAAAGGCCACCTCCTGCTTCTTCTCCTCCGTCAGGAAAAAGCGCAGATCCTCCGCCACCAGGCCACGGAAGGCACCAAGGGTCACTTTTTTGACGCTGACGTGGTAACCGCGCTTGCCGAACTCCTTCTCGATGGCTGAGCGCCAGCTCTGGGTGAACCCCTCCGTCCTTGTGTAGATACCCGCCCAAATCACCGCCGCTGTGAGCAGCAGGAAGCCGGTGATGAACAAAATTCGGAGGAAGCGCATTCAGCAGGAAAGCCGTGAAATTTCGGGGAGAGAGCGGAAGAGCTATCACGCAGAATCGCGAAAAGAGCAAGCTCCATAGCCAAAACGCATTGGCGGCGGTTTGCTTAGGGAAAAAGGCCGGTCAATGGGAGCCTTTTCCGGTTTCTATTTTGTCGGTTTTTGCTGATGCTCGGGAGTGGAGGAGAATGGGAAAAAGCGTCGACAGGTGGGTGAAAGCCCCCCTGAATCGAAAGATTTGATGAATCTACAACGTGAAAACACATCATTTGGTCAGCAACTTGAGAGCGCCTTAGGAAAGGGCCGCGTAGAGGCAGCTCTTGATTACATGATTCATGGAGAGGAACAGCTCGCGTTTGAAATCCTTGTAGATCACCTCTACGAATATGCGACCCCGTTGACCGAAGCGCAGCACGAAGAGGCTTTGATGCTGGCAGAGATTTTGAAACATGAGTCCAAAGCGCTAAGCCGCCTTTACGAGTTGATAGTAGAAGGCCCTAAAACTAAGGAACCTCCGCGGTCTGGATAACTCAAAGCTTACAGCTGCAGTCAGAAGGGTTCAGAAGGGTCAGGCGGCATCTTTCGTCAAAATGTTTTCACTAAACGGACGCTAGATTGCTACAGCGAGGGACGGCGGTGTCTGGGTTTGGGTGAAAAACCGCGTTCTCGCTCGCCCTGCTGAAGTCCACTCCCCAGCCATGGCTCACGAGCCCTTCCTCCCCTTTTTCCATTTCCATTTCGCTGGTTCTCGCCAATGGTAACAGCGAATGCAGGAAATCGGGAGAAAGCTACGGCACGCGCGGGAAATTCGTGATGAGAGCGTCACGGAGGCAGCCAGGCTCTGCTATCTGAGCCCTTCGATGGTTCGCTGGATCGAGGAGGATGAATACGGGCAGTTCCCCGGCTTATCCTACGCCCGCAGTGCCCTGCGTCGCTACGGGAAGCATGTGCGAGTGGATGTCGACGAGGCGGCCGAAGAATTGCGAGATCACGATGTCGCGAAATTTGCTCAAGGTGATTACACCTGGGGTGCCTCGGGAGGGCGTTCCTCCGTGATTGCCGCTGTCCTGGGGCGCTGGAAGCGGCTGCGAAGTCTGCGAGACAGGAGCATGATCAACCAGTCAAAGTCTGCCCGCAGGAAGATTCCTTTGCTGCTGAATGCCGTAATTCTGCTGGCCGTTGCCTTGCTGATCGCGCTGTTCTGGATCGGCTATCGGGCGGATTCTTCGGCAGCCCTGCTGGAGGGTTTTCAGGAGAGGGCTGCGGATAGTGGTGCTGACGCTCTGGCGGAGTAAGAGGAATCGTTGGGGAGAAGCGAATTCATTCGCGGCCGGCATCTGTTTCGGGGCGCTGGGCTTGAGGGCTCGGCTAGCCGCAGGGTCAGGAGACCCTGCCTCCGGAATGCAGACTTTCTCTCAGCTCACAGAGACGAGAGGACTCTGATCTGAAGCGCTTCCTACCTCGCCGATGACGACGTGGGCGAGACTTTTCTCCTCAGCCAGGATATCGGTGACCTGTGCGACATCCTCAGGGCGCACACAGAGCAGCAGCCCGCCGCTGGTCTGGGCATCGGCAAGGATCAGGCGGTTGGTCTCGCTGACAGAATCGGCAAAGCTCGTATTCTCGCTGGCGGTGGAGAGATTCTCACGAGTGCCGCCAGGTGCGCAGTCTTCCGTTTCGATCAATTGACGCACCAGCGGTGTGATGGTGGGCACCTTGTCTGCCTCGAGATGGGCAGACACGCCGCTGGCGCGGCAGAGAGAGATGAGATGCCCCAGCAGACCGAAACCGGTGACATCGGTAGCGCAGGATACCAGCCCCGACTCCGCCAGCCGGGTGCCTGGTGTGTTGAGCTGCAGCATCGCCTCGACCGCCAACCGCTCCAGATCCTCATACGGCAGCTGGCGCTTGATAGCGGTGGAGAGGATTCCCGTGCCGAGCGGCTTGGTGAGCATCAGCAGGTCGCCAGGTTTCGCTCCGGCATTGGTCATCATCCGCTTTGGATTGACCGTTCCTGTTACCGAAAGGCCATAGAGTGGCTCGGCATTGCGGACGGTATGGCCACCCGCGAGGGAGCAGCCGGCTTCTTTGACCTTTTCGGCACCGCCTCGGAAGATTTCGCGGATGACCTCGGGACCGATTTCGCTGGCTGGCATAGCCGCCACATTCATGGCCGTGATCGGCTTCCCGCCCATGGCGTAGACGTCGGAGAGGCTGTTGGTCGCAGCGATCTGACCATAGAGGAAAGGGTCATCGACGATGGGGGTGAAGAAATCGAGCGTCTGCACGAGAGCTAGGTCATCACTCAGGGCATAGACGGCGGCATCGTCTGAAGTAGAGGAACCGACGAGCAGGCGCTCGTCTTCGAACTGGGGTAGATCACGCAAAACTTGCGCGAGCGCCTTCTGGCTGAGCTTGGACGCTCAACCGCCGCACGAAGCGAGGGAAGTCAATGGGACAGGATTCATGCGAGGAAGGTCAGAGCTGCGGGGGAAGAATCAAGGGAAAGCTGCGGCGGAAGAGTGCGAACTGGGCTTCCGCGTGGGACTGAAGTCCCACTTCCATAGGTTACACGCCTTCGATGTGGCTTACTAGCTCTCTGCCCAGCTGGAGGCCTTTTTCGAGAGCACCGCCCAAGCGGCCTTTTCCCACAAAGGCATCTCCGGTGAGCCAGAGGCCCTGGGACTTGCCGAGCGAGGCGACTTTCGGAGCGAGGGCCTCACTCTGCGGGAGAGAGAACTTCCAGCGCTGGGAGTCGATCCAGTCCGGATCCGGTAGATCGGGCAGCACGGTGGAGAGGGCCGCGAAAAGGCCGCTATGCAGGGTCTCCTGGTCGGCATCGAAGTTTGCCAGGCTCCACGCGGGTGACATCTGCACGACGAGCAGATGCTGGCCATCGGGAATGCGATGGGCTTTGCCGTTCTCATAACTGATCCACGAGATATCGTGGCTACGGTCGATGTTCAGCAGCGCGTAGGTTTGCTCTGGAAATGAAATCTTTTGATCGAAATGCAGCAGAAAGCTGAACTGGGAAGCATACTCCACTGGCTCGAGGGCTTCGATCAGCTGCTCCTGCAGGTCTTCGTCGAATTCGCTGGACTCGATGAGGGTCAGCGCCTGCGGTCCGGGGATGCTGATGACGATCTGAGAGAAGGGGCCGTCCTCCAGCAGGGATTCCTGCCCTTCGTGCTCTCCCATGGATTGGAGAAACCATTGGCCGCTTTCCTCATCGCAGCGCACACCTGTGATGCGGCTCTGATGGTGAACGACAAGCCCCACGGTCTCGGCCATCAATTTCCCGATGGTGTTGATCCCTCCGCGGTAGTTCCATTTGTCCCCTTTGCCCTGAGCGGGATCGCCCGGCGTAATGGTGCCGGAGGCATCGAAAATGGCGATGTCACCTTTCACCTTGATGAGGTCTTCGGTCGGGAGACTTTCGAAGATCAGGTCCTGCAGCTCGTCGCTGTCGATGGTGAAGTAGTTGGCCCCATGATCATAGCGGCAGCCATCTTTCGTGCGCGATGCTGCCCGACCACTTAGGCCTCTGCTCTTCTCAAAAACTTCAACTGCATGGCCTGCGCAGGTCAGCTCCCAGGCGACGCCTAGTCCGGAAACTCCCGCACCGATGACTGCCACGGGCGGCAACTCTTCTTCAGAAGACATAGGTCGAGAAGATCAAACAGCTGCTACTGGCTCGGGAGCCTCTACCCAGCGATCGTGCTCTTTGATGAGATCGATCAGGCGGTCGACGGCTTCGTCCTCGGGGATGTTAAACTTCACCGCTTCCTTGCCGACGTAGAGATTGATCTTGCCTGGCGCACCACCGACATAGCCGAAGTCGGCGTCTGCCATCTCTCCTGGACCATTGACGATACAACCCATCACAGCGATCCGCACACCTTTCAGGTGCCCGGTGGCTTCGCGGATTTTCTGGGTGGTTGTCTGCAGGTTAAAAAGCGTCCGTCCACAGCTGGGGCAGGCGACGTAGTCGGTTTTGAAAATCCGCGTGCCGGCAGCCTGGAGGATGTTGTAGCTGAGCCGCAGAGACTGGCCAGGGGCCTGCTCTCCTTGGATGATGATCGCATCGCCGATGCCATCGCAAAGCAACGAGCCGATGTTCACTCCCCCCTCAAGGAGCGCATCGAGGAACGGACGCTCGGGATTGGTAGAGGGAAAAAGGGTGTCTTTCAGCAGGATGGGATGCCGACTTTGCAGCCGCGCCGCGAGCAGGCGGAAGGCTGGGATGACGGGCAGGTCCAGGCCATCGGCAACGGTGACGAACTGAGCCCCACCCTCGGCATTCACACGGGCAATGGCTTCCTCATCCCGGGGATCGATAGCGACAACCCCGCTCTCCTCCAGAACGATCTCCGGCTGGAAGTCTCCCAGCTGCGGCAGCTTGTGGGCTACGGCGTCCCATTTTTCCTGGCTGGTGACGACGCGGACCAATTCATCGGCACCGAGGGGCACTCCCTGAATCTCGAGGCGATCGGTCGCGCGGCGCTGGTAGTCGAAAGGATCGAAGCTGGCATCCTCCCAGGAGAGTTCGGGGATGCCTCCGGCCATGGAGGCCCGCTCGCGGTGCAGGCGGATGGTTTCAGATAAAGCCTGAGCGACGGGGATCTCGTGAATGGCGTCCTCCGTCAGGCTGACGCGGATGGTATCGCCGATACCATCGGCCAGCAGCGAACCGATGCCGATGGCGCTCTTGATGCGACCATCTTCTCCATCGCCCGCCTCGGTGACGCCCAGGTGGATGGGGTAGTTCCAGTCTTCACCAAGTTCGCGCAGCCGTGCGACGAGGAGACGATAGGCGGCAATCATCACCTTGGGGTTGCTCGCTTTCATAGAGAAAACGAACCGGTGAAAGTCCATGTCGCGAGCGATGCGGGCGAACTCAAGCGCACTCTCCACCATGCCAAGTGGCGTGTCGCCGAAGCGGTTCATGATGCGATCGCTCAGCGAGCCGTGATTCGTCCCGATGCGCATGGCAACGCCACGCGTTTTGCATTCCTCGACGAGGGGAGCAAAAGCCTCACGGATGCGGTCCAGCTCTTCCTGATACTCCTCATCAGTGTATTCCAGAACCTGGAACTTCTTTTTATCCGCGTAGTTGCCTGGATTCACCCGAACTTTGTCGACCCATTTGACGGCTTCCAGAGCTGCGTCGGGTTTGAAATGGATGTCTGCGACGATCGGCACCTCGCAGCCCTGCTCGCGCAGACCGGCGACGATGTGCTCGAGGTTTTCAGCGATCTTGCGTGTCTGCGCGGTGACGCGCACGATCTGGCAGTCGACGCCGGCCAGCTCCAGCGCCTCGTTGACGCAGTCCTCGGTCTCGCGGGTGTCGCTCGTGAGCATCGACTGGACTACGACGGGCTCATCGCCCCCAAGAGTCACGCCCCCAATCTCAACAGCGCGGGCCTGGCGGCGCTGCGAGGAGAGAGGGGAGTCAGTGTGGAAGGAACGCAGCATAATATGAGAGGATCGAGTGAAGCTCTGGTTACTGAGTCTGATTGATCGGCCGGAACTCGAAGCTTTTCTGTTCCTCACCCCCGAGGCGGCCAACGCGATCGCCAACGTCCTTAAGCGTCACGTAGCCCATAAATGAAAAGAGGACCAGGACGAAGGCTGTCTGCACTCCCTCAAGTAGTCGAGGGTGGATCGGGCGATTTCGTATCGCCTCGAGGATCGCCATGACGATGTGCCCGCCGTCAAGAACGGGAAAAGGCAGCAGGTTGAGAATCGCCAGATTGATATTCAGGATGACAGCAAACCACAGGACCAGCTTCCAGCCGCTGGGCATTTGAAAGAGGTCGTAAAAGACACCCATGATCCCGACCGGCCCGCTCATGTGCCCTGCCTTGATGGAGGTATTTGGTGAAACAAGTGCGCGCAGCATGTTCGCCATGGAGGTGAGGCCTGCCTTGACTTGATACACTGGAGTTTGGCGAACGACTTCGCGGACACCTTCTCGATTGAAAACGGCACCTAAGCGTGGCTGAGCCTTAGCTCCATTCAAAACTTCAGGGACGCGCGGGGTGACAACGAGATCCACTGGCTTTCCTCTGCGATCAATCGTGAAAGAAACAGGCGTGTCCTTTTCCCACTCGCGATCAACGATTTGAAAGGAGTAGCGAATGGGCACCCCCTCAATGGCGGTAATGATGTCACCTTTCTTCATCCCCGCCAGAGCCGCTGGGCTAGATTCAAGAACGTCTGAAACCAGTGGTGTAGATGCTGGACCCAGGCCTACGGCCGGGAGCGGGGGGCGCTTGGTGAGAGTATGCCAGAGTTTTTGAAACCATGGACCTTCATGCTCAATTTTCTCAACCGCCGGTCGCTCGACAATTACCTGTGTCTTCTGTCCGTCGAGTTTCTCGACATCGAGAGTCAGCTGATCGGTCTCCGCCGCTATGATTGCCCATTGCAGAGATTCGTTCATCCCGCTGAAACGGACAATCTGTTCCCCATTCACAGCCAGGATACGATCGCCTTTTTCCAGACCGGACTTTTCGGCGTTAGATCCCTCCTGAATAAAGCCCACCACAGCATTCTGCTGAGACTCAGATACCGGTCTGCCCACTCCCCAGACGATGACAGCAAATGCGCAGGCCAGCAGAAAACTGAACAGCGGCCCGGCGAAGGCAACGATGATCTTGTCTAGCGGCTTAACTGGCGGCAAATCCTCAGCTCCTTCCACCTTGCCCTCGATGCTCTCCATAGGTGCCATCTGCGGGAGCGAGACGAAGCCACCGGCCGGGATGCTCCCCAGTCCATACTGGACCCCATTGATGGTCTTGCTCCAGATGGGCTTACCGAACCAGATCTGGAAGCGGTCGATGTAGAGCCCGCGCCAGCGCCCAGCGAGGAAGTGACCCCACTCGTGAACGATGATCATGAGGTTAAACATCATGATGACGAGGAAAAGGATGCCGATGATCCGAAAGATGGAAAGAATAAGGTCCATAAGGTAAGGGGGCGTTACGGTTGGGGAGAAAGGGTAGATCAGCCGCCACTGATTGTCTTAGCCAAATCTGGGCGAAAGGTAAACAAAAAGGACAGCTAAGCAAGCCGAGCGTCTGCTGTGCCCTGCCTCGTCTACTCGAATTTACTGCGCCACAATGACGCGGGGAACCCGGCTGGTGATCCCGGTGAGGATTTCCCATGGAATGGTGCGGGCATGCCCGGCCAGCTCGGTAGCGGAAATTTCCTCATCCCCCTGCTGCCCGATGAGCACGGCCTGCGAGCCCGGTTTCACCTCGCCCTCGGCAAGGTGCGACACATCGACGACGATCTGGTCCATGGTCACGCGACCGAGGATGGGGCAGCGTTGACCGGCGATGAGGACATCTGCCCCGCGATTGGAAACGCTGCGCGGGTAGCCATCGCCATAGCCGGCGGCTAGAGTGGCCACGCGCATGGGCTGGCTGCTCGTAAAGGTGCGGCCGTAGCTGATGGAGGTGCCGGTCGGGATATCGCGCAGCAGAGTGACCTCTGTCAGCATCTCCAGGGCAGGGCGCAGCTGGCTGCCCTTGTCATGGAAGGGATCGACGCCGTAGATCGCCAGCCCCGGGCGAACAACATCTACGAAAGGCATCTGCTGCTGAAAGCCCAATAGTCCGGCGCTGTTGGAGAGATGGGTGAGGCAGGGTGGAAGCGGCTCGACGAAAGAGCGGAACCAGGAGATCTGCTGCTCGGTGAACGAGGCATCCTCGTCGGCGGAGGGAAAGTGCGTGCTTACTCCCTCAAGCTCGACGCAGGGGTCATCGACGATCAGTCTGACAAGCTCTCCAGCTTCATCCCTGCTGCAGCCCATGCGCCCCATACCGGTGTCGATGACCAGATGCAGGCGAGCTTTTTTCTGCTGTTCCTGCGCTGCTCGACTGTAGAGCTGGATCTCAGTGCGGGTAGAAACAGAAGCGGAGAACTCCTCGGCTACGACGAAGGGGATCTCGACAGGGGCCACCGGGCTAAGGAGCAGGATCGGCGTTGGCGAGACTGCTCCCTGATCCGCAGCCTGGCGTATGCGCTGACCCTCACGCGCATTGGCGACGCCGAACCAGTCTACCTCAGCGGCGAGAGCTTTGCTGACGTCTTCCAGCCCGTGGCCATAGGCATCCGCCTTGACGATGGCCATCAGTTTCTGCTGCGGCGTCAGGAGCGCACGACATACTCGCGCATTGTGGGCGAGCGCGCTCAGCGAGACATTGGCCCAGCAGCGGAAAGGGAGTTGGGAGGGTTTGTAGTTCACAGCAAGTCAGGAAACACCCGCCATCATCCACATCTTTCGCGGCAATGCACGAAATTGATCTCCTCCAGCAAAAGAAAATTCAGCTTTCCACCTGATTCAGCTCGCGCTGGATCTGCTCGAAGTCACCCTCCTCACAGCAGCGAACGAAACCCTCACAATAGGCTTTCAGCTTATCCCAGACTACGCGGATTTCGGCTGATTCGTCAGGGGTGATGGTGTTGTCCTGAGCTGCCTGGGAAACGACATGCAGCAGGCCGGCGAACTGCTGGACGATGGTGTGCGTGGCAGGCACTACCTCGTAGCCCTGCTCGCATGAGCTCTGGGGGTTCCGCACGAAGTAGCCTCCCGCCTCCGAGCAGAGCCATTCGACGATCCCCTGATGGAGAGTCAGCTCTGAGAGCTTGGCCACGCGATCGAGTGGATTCCGGATGCCGGAGCCGGCATCGTTCTGCGGTTGCGCCCATTTGTAGACGAGCGAGAGCGAGACGCCCAGCTCAGAAGCCACTTCCTTCGGCGAGGTATTCGAGGTATCGAAGGCCTCCTTGATCACTTCGTGCGATTCCATGATGGAGCAAACATGTCGTAAGCTCAGGGGGCTGACAAGATGATTCCCCGTTTCTTCACATCTTCCCCAATGTGCTGCTCACCCTCAAAGCGAAAGCCGGTAAAATCGTTGCATGCAAATCTCCCCCACGGCTGCCCCTCACCGGTCTCGGCAGGGCCTACGTAGATCACTAGCTCATCGACCAGCCCGGCATCGATCAAGGCATCGGCTAGCCTTCCTCCGCTCTCGACCATGACGATGTTGTGGCCCCTTTCTCCCAGTCGCTGCATTGCCGAATCCAGTCCAGCCCGGCTATCCAGAACGGCCGTCGACTCTCGGCACTCATCGTTGAAAATCTGCAGGTGCTGATTCTTTCTCTGAAAATCAGGGTCGCCACTCAGGACGTAGCGGGAGAGCGCCTCTCGGCCTTTTGCGTAATCACCGCGCAGGTTCAGCCTCGGATCATCGAAGCGGGCCGTTTCGCCCCCGACGAGGATGCCATCGCACTGCGCGCGCAGTCGCTGCACGTCCTCCCGTGACTCCGGCCCACTGATCCAGCGGCCCTCACCTTTTGCCAGCCTCGTGTGGCCGCTCTGGGTGCAGGCGACTTTCAGCATGATCCAGGGGCGTCCTTTGACCAGACGGGTGCGGAAGCCGCGCAGTAGTTCATCGCACTCGGCCAGACAGACTCCGCTGCTCACAGAGATCCCTGACTTCTCCAGGATCGGGATAGCGACTCCCTGATGCCGGGGGTCCGGGTCGAGTGATCCGATGACACACCGTGCCATGCGCTCTTCCATGATGCCTTCCACGCACGGCGGGGTCCTACCATAGGTCGAGCATGGCTCAAGCGTCACATAGATGATGGAACCGCTGAGGTCGGTGTGTCCGCGAGCTTTGGCATCGGCGATCGCATTCCTCTCAGCGTGAGGCTGACCTGCTTTCTCGTGCCAGCCTGTGCCGAGAACTTCGCCATCGCGTGTGATGACGGCGCCGACTGGAGGATTCGGCGCGGTGCGTCCATGGCCTTTCTGACCCTCTGCCACCGCCAGAAGCATGGCAGATTCATCCGTGAGGGCCATACAATTGTGATTTTCAGGCGTTTAGTGGCCGCCCCCGTGGCCTGCATGGGCTGTCGCCTGTCCGGCGATCAGCACGAGAGCAGAGAGAACTGCCAGGAAAAAGGCGGCAAACAGAGCCGTCAATCCGATAGGGAAAGCACCGCGACGCGCCCGCTTGAAGAGGCGTGCCCGCTCTTCGCCCATCTCATCGCGCGAGAGGCCCTGCATCATCCAGACCGGAGTCATGAGATAGCAGGCGAGACGCGAGGCCCCGGCTTCGAAGAAATGACAAACCTCTTTCACAAGGCGTCCCTGCACAAAGGCCGCAACCGCTGTGTTCGCCCCATTGAGGGAACGATCCATCCCTGCGTAGAAGCCCTGAGCGGCGCGCCGGTAGAGGGCGTCAAAGTCCACCGTATGAGTGCGTGCTCGTTTGAAAACGGGTAAGAGGAGGAAGAATGCCATCCCGGCAAAGACCAGCAGCTGCAGTTGCAGCACAACATGCTCCGCTGTGAATGCCTGGTATTTGACGGTCGTTGGCAGCAGGCTGTAGAGCGTCTCCGGCACACAACCGATGACGAGGCAGAGTCCGGCCATGAGCGTCATGGCTGCCAGCATGGTCGGCGGCGCTTCTTTCACAGGAGCGAGGGATTTGTTCCGGCGGAAGAAAACGAGGTAGGGCATTTTCAATCCCGCATGGAACACGGCTCCGGCCGAGGCGATCTCCAGCAGCAACCAGGGCCAGAATCGGTCCCCGTGATGCGCCTCGTAAATGATCATTGTCTTCGTCGTGAATCCTGAAAATCCCGGCAGAGCCATGATAGCAAAGGCACCGACGAGAGCCATCGCGGCAGTTAGCGGCATGGAGGATGCAACGCCCCCCAGCTCCCAGACATGGCTTTTTTTCGTCCGATAGAGGACAGCCCCGGCAGCCATCCAGAGCAGTGAGGTGTAGAAAATACAGGCAAAGGCATGGGAGGCAGCCCCATTGATCGCCAGATCAGTCCCCAGACCGACGCCACAGATCATGAACCCGAGCTGATTGATGACAGAGAAGGCGAGAATGCGCCGCATGTCGTGCTCCAGAAAGGCGTAGATCACTCCACCGATGGCCATGATGCAACCGATCCAGACCAGTGGCTCCCAGCCTGCGTAGCCGCGCACCAGGGCATAGATGGCGGTTTTTGTCGTGTAGGCGCTGAGGATGACGCCACCTGTGACCGTCGCGGCCGGGTAGGATTCACTGAGCCAGGCAGAGAAAGGAGGCATCGCCGCATTCACCAGCATGCCGATGAGGATGAGCCAGGTGCCCGCATTCTGCTGGGTGGAGAAATCGAATCCGTCGAAGGCGATCGAGCCGCCAGGAGCGGTGACGGTCATAAGCAGGCCCGCGAGGAAGAGCAACCCGCCGAACAGGTGGATCAGCACATAGCGGAAGGCTGCCGCTCGGGCCAGATCTGTCTGACGGCTGAGCAGGATGAAGGTAGAGCTCACCGCCATGGACTCCCAGAAGACATAGAGCGAGATGAGATCTCCTGCGAAAGCGCAGCCGATGGCTCCGGCGACGTAGACGAGAGCGGCCACATGCTGCTGGGACTTCTTCACATAAAAGGCGAAGAGAAAGGCTCCGACAGCATTGATGGTGAATACGATTCCGAACAGTCGTGAGAGCGAATCGACGCGCAGCCACTCGAGAGTGCCGATCGAGTCAGCAAAACGGTCCCATGGCAGATGCATGCCCTCCGGCAGCGTGACGATCTGCCAAAAGGCGAGAGAAGGAGCGATCAGGGTAATGACAGAGCGCAGCCAGCCGCGTGTGAAGATGACGAGCAGGGCGCCCAATAGGAGAATGAGCGACGGGTGTAAGGTAGTCCAATCCATGAGGGATAAGGGGTCGAGGAGGGAAATTCGGATGCGAGAGAAGCAGCTCGTGTCTTATTGAGCGCTGATTTCGGCCTGATCAGACTCATCTTTAGCCTCCCAGGTTTCCCCGGTTTCGGGATCGTTTTTCTCATCCGAGCGGACAAGAATGGCTCCTATCACGCGAGCTAGGAGCATGAGAGCCAGACAGCCGCCGAGGCCGAGGATGGCGTAGCTACCGAACCAGCCATCGAAGCCGAAATACCCATGCCGTTTGTGAGCGAGGAAGAGCACAAACTCCAGTGCCAGGAGAACGAGTGCTGAAACCGCAAGGATGCGGAAAGTCACCCGCAGAGATCCCGCTACGCTCGTGCCTTTGCGGAACTCAGGGTGAGAAGAAACATCTTCAGATGGGGTAGCCATAATGCGGTGCAAACAAGAGGTGAAAGCCCCTCAGGTCAAGAGCGGGAAACTTCTCCCGACTCACTTCTCGCGATAGGAGCTGAGCACCCGGCGGGCATCCGCATCGCTGCCGTCGCCGCTGACGAGAGCGTGGACGATAGCCGTGCGCTTGCCGAAGTAGGTGACGATGTAGGAGGTGACAGGTTCTCCGTCGTCATCTCGCCATTTTGAGGTGATCCAGCTGGGGTTGCCCTGGCGGAGTTTTGGCTTGCTCACCATCGTCCAGCCATCCTTGCGGTAGCCTGCCGTCGTTTTCTCGATCGTCATGTCGTGGTAGACTTTGCGCCCCTGCTCGTTTGGGATGCGGGCTGGATTGTGCGACAGCACATAAACCACCGGCCCTACCGACATGCGCGTGCCGGCTACATTGCTCCACTTCTGCCCTTTTGGCGTGGCAATGGCAAAGCGGGACGTCTGCAATGGCGCGCCGATCGAGGCTCCTGAGACATCGTCAGGAGTCGCTACATGGATGCAGGAGCTGGCGGACAGCGAGATGGCGAAAATTGTGCCGAGCAGGGTTGGGAGCTTCATAATTGAGTTTGTTGAGTGCTGTGTTTTACACTCAATGATCGGATATCTCCAGCTCTTCTCCATCCATCTGAGGAGCACGGATATTATCGACAAGGTCACTGATCTCAGCTGGCGGTTTCGGAGTAAAAGCGCACACCACTCCTGCTACGATAAAGTTAATCAGCATGCCGATCGTCCCGATGCCGTCCGGGGAGATGCCGAACCACCAGTGCTCAGCGGTATTTTTCTCCGGCGCTACTTTCACAAAATAGAGAATGTAGAGGGCCGTAAAAAGGGTGCCACAGATCATCCCCGCGACCGCGCCCTCGCGATTCATCCGCTTGGTGAAGATCCCCATGATGATAACAGGGAAGAACGAGGAAGCGGCCAGCCCAAAGGCGAAGGCCACAACTGCTGCTACGTAGTCGGGTGGATTCATGCCGAAGTAGCCTGCCACCACCACTGCCCCGGCAGCAGCGATCCGCGCGAAGAGCAATTCCTTCTTGTCGGATAGATCCGGCATGAAGGTCGTTTTGATCAGATCATGGGCTACCGAGGTAGAGATCACAAGCAATAGTCCAGCGGCTGTCGAGAGAGCAGCAGCCAGCCCGCCTGCGGCTACCAGGCCGATGACCCAGTTCGGCAGTTGAGCGATTTCCGGATTCGCCAGC
>JAHDFZ010000255.1 GCA_020627905.1 Verrucomicrobiota bacterium | reverse complement strand
AACCCTCCCACCCATATGCACTTTCACTCCGTCGTAAGGGGGTGTCAGCGCTCTCAGTTTGCGCTCGATAAGCCCAATATCGTCCGCCGCGAGGTCAACGGCGTTGAAATTTTTAGGTAGCGGCGGGTTTAGGGTCGCCTGCGATTCCTCCTGCGGGACCGCCTTCGCTGTGCCGTTAGCTAAGCAAGGGATCAAATCACTCAGCAGGACTTTACCTGTTTCAATAAGTTTTCCATAAAGAGTAAGACTTGTGTCCTCACTAGTGACCGCTATCGCTTTTTGACAGTAGACAGGGCCAGAATCTACACCTTGATCAGGCTGGTAGATCGACAGCCCAAAGTGTTCACCACCATTCATCACCGCATTAATAATCGGGGCACTCCCCCGCCCTTTCGGTAACATCGATGGATGAAACGCCACGAAACCTCTTTTGGGCATTTCTAGGACATCACCATCTATCACCTGGCGCCACCCACACATGAAAACATAATCTACATCCTGCAACCCTAATCCGCCATAATCTTCGTTCAGGCGTTCAATGGGTGTGATATTATGGTGGAGCTGGTGCCATTCTGACAGTGAAACTGCGTCATACATCTTGGTTGAAGCCGTTTCCGAAAGAGTGATAACTCTTTCGATTGAGCAAACTTCTGATGCATTTTCCACAACGTCTTTGAGAAGTTCAAACCCAAACCTATTTGCTGAGAGCCATACAGCACTGGCTTTCGGACGATGTGTCATCAAAAAACTAAACTATAATATCTCTTGTAAGCTCAAACGCCTCGCAATAAGAGAGGCATACTTCGGCTCCTCGCTTACGTGCAAGCGCCTTTAATGAATCACAGCTCCGGGCATGTGGATAATCTTTCTGTTCCGTCTCGTATATCTGAAAGGCCTCAATTTTTCGATCAATTTCCTTTTCTATCGAAACATACACTTGAGGTTTGAAAGCTCTTTCACCCCATTCCGTCTCAGAAATGGTTTCATAGTGTAGTATCTTCATCCGAGATGGAGGTCTACACGCTACTAGGCTAGCACGTGCTACAAGCGTGTGGTCATAGTTGATGTCTCCCGAGAAGTGAGTGTATATAATGTCAGGCTTGGACTCCGCAACGACATCCGTCATCATTTGATTTAAATGTCCATGATCCAAATTGTTTAAGGAAACCGTCGGCATATCTAAATTGAAGCGTTTTCTCACGCCAACGAATTCATCCACAGTGGCTTGGTGCTTTATTTTGTTTGCAATATAGTCGTCCGAATACTTTTCTCGCGGCGGTGCTGTAGCAATACAAACATCAACATTATCCCCTTTCCCGATGTGCTTGAGCATCGTTCCACCAACGCCTAGGAGTTCATCGTCTGGATGTGCCCCAATAATTAAAACATTCATCTTTTATTATCTTTGTATTCTCAGTTCGCAAATTGGCTCTCCTTCTTCGAGGTCAGATTGCGCGACACTCCCCAATAGTTCTTGAAAATGTCGAGCCGGCAAGCCTGAAACTGGGCGTTTCGTCGATACATTAGACTCCGTTAGCAAATCACCCTTCCTTATCGCTTCTTTCGCAAAAATCCCCTTCCTTATCTTTGGAAGCGTTCTTCTTTCTTCCTCTGAGGGCTCTTTCCGCCCGTGACCAAGAGCCAGGTCGACATGGCGGATAGCAGACACCATGGCTCGCAACCCATCGGGCTCGAGGCTGGCGGCGTGGTCGGGTCCTTCCAGGGTGCGATCGGTGGTAAAGTGCTTTTCGATGACGGTTGCCCCGAGAGCGGCAGCCGCCGTTGGGATCTCAATTCCCTCCGTGTGGTCCGAATACCCGATCGCTACTCCCGGGAAAGCAGCCCTCAGCGTCTGCATCGCCGAGAGGTTCACATCCTCCATCGGTGTGGGGTATTGAGTCGAACAATGAAGAATCGTGATGTCTTCCCTGACAATGCCCTCTGCCTCGATAATACTGAGAGCAAACTCCACATCGCCCAAGTTGGCCATGCCTGTCGATAGAATGACGGGGAGACCGAGACGAGCATTTAATTGAAGGAGCGGCACATTGTCGATCTCGCCCGAAGGAATTTTGGCGAAAGGCATGCCGCACCCCTGAAGAAAGAGAAGACTCTCTTCGTCGAAGCCAGTAGCGAACAGGTCCAGCTGATAGCTCTGCGAATAATCCAGAAGCTCCCAATAATGTTCCTGGCTCAGCTCAAGGCGCTTTAGCATCTCCAGCTGACTGTCCCCGCCGGTCTGACGCTTCTGGTAGGCAACTTTCTCAGCATCCGCGGAAGCGAGGGCCTCTGGCCTGAACATCTGGAATTTCACAGCGTCCGCACCGGCAGATTCAGCGACATCGATGAGCTCCTTCGCCAGATCAAGCGAGCCGTTATGGTTCACACCTGCTTCGGCGATGATGTAGGTTTTTTTCATTCAGATTGGAATCCAGCCTTTATCAACGCTTCAGCAGCTCGAAAATCATTTTTATCGTCGATATCGATTGATTCCCAATGAGACATCACCATCGCAGTAAAGCTAGGCGGGATCAGTGCTCTGTGCTTCAGAATCGTTGCCACGCTATTTAGATAAATGCAACCATTCGGAAACACACAGGCAGCGGAATCCTGTCTTCTTGTTTTGAACTGATTGTCCTCTAAAAATACCTGTGGACCATCGCCCAGCGGTCGCAACAACGCAGGATCGAGCTTGAATTCCTGCGTTGCTATCACGGATTCTCCATGCTCTTCGAATAACTCAAAGGAGCGTCGCAAATGGTCAGATGTTCTCATTGGTGACGTAGGCTGCAGAAGGCATATTTTGTCCTCCGATGACCACGCCTGGCTGCGGATCGCATCGATCACAACATCAACTGAGGAGGCTGTGTCCGATGCTAAGTCACTAGGGCGTAAAAACGGAACAGCAGCTCCCAAGGCACGAGCTTGCTCGGCAATTTTTTCAGAATCAGTCGAGACGAAAACTTTGTCGAAAATCGCCGACTTTTGCGCGGTAGCCACCGAACGTTCTACCAACGAGCGACCAGCGAGCGGAATGAGATTTTTATCAGGGAGACCTTTTGAGCCGCCTCTTGCAGGGATAAAAGCGATATTCATCAAAAGGGCCAAGCAGCATTCCTTCACAAAGTTCCCCCGCGTATACCCCGCGGCAAAGTGCTCACAAAACCCTGTAAAACTGCCATCATCCCCGCTCCCATGACCCAATTTCCCGAATTTGCAAGGAGGGATCGGAGATCCCGGTCGGCGCAAAGCGCCGGAGGCGCGGTCGCATCGGAGATGCTCAAAACGGCGGAGCCGTCGGGCGGGCCGATGGCTCTCAAGCGAGCGTAGCTCGCGGTCGCAGCGAAGCTGCTCAAGGAAGCGAAGCTTCCGGTCGGCCACTACGTGGCCTCGAGATAGCGAAGCTGTCGGGCGGCGCGAAGCGCCTGGAGTGCCGTAGGCACGGGCGGCCACTCGTGGCCTCAAGACGGCGGAGCCGTCGGTCGCCGCTCCGCGGCTCAAGCGCCTTCGGCGCGAACGGCACGCAGTGCCTCTGCGCATAGCGCCTTAAGACCTTTTTCAAAGCTGATCTGCGGTTTCCATCCGAGCTCTTCCTGAATTCGGGTGCTGTCGACGGCGTAGCGTCGGTCGTGGCCGGGGCGATCGGTGACGAAGGTGATGAGATCGGCATAGCTGCCGTGCTGGCGTGAAAGGAGGGCATCGAGGTGCTGGCAGATGAGGGTGACGACCTCAAGGTTTGAGCGTTCGGCATCTCCCCCGATGTTGTAGGTGCGGCCGAGTTCACCCATTTCCAGAACGGTGAGCAGGGCCCGGGCGTGGTCATCAACATGGAGCCAGTCGCGGATCTGCTGGCCGTCGCCATACACGGGCAGCGGTTGCTCGGCGAGGGCCTGCTGGATCATATGGGGGATGAGTTTCTCTGGATGCTGACGGGGTCCGTAGTTGTTGGAGCAGTTGGTGATGAGGACGGGAAGGTCATAGGTGCGGCCCCAGGCCCGAACGAGATGGTCGGAAGCGGCCTTGGAGGTGGAGTAAGGCGAGCTGGGCTGGTAAGGGGTGGCCTCGGTGAAGGCAGGATCTCCTGGTCGCAGGTCACCGTAGACTTCATCGGTGGAGACGTGGTGAAACCGGAAGGAGCCTGGTTGTCGCTGGGTTTCCCAATGCTGACGCGCCGCCTGCAAGAGGGTGTAGGTGCCATCGATATTGGTGCGGAGGAAGGCGTCCGGGCCATCGATGGAGCGATCGACATGTGATTCAGCGGCCAGATGAAGAATGGCGTCGGGCTGGAAGCTGGTGAAGGCATCACTGACGGCTGACTCGTCGCAGATGTCGCCCTTTACGAAAGTGACGTCGGCCATGTGCTGCCAGCTTTCGACGACATCGGGATTGGCCGCATAGGTAAGTTGATCGAAAGCGAGGATCTGGTGGCCATGAGATCGAGCCTCGTCGACGACAGAAGAGCCAATAAATCCGGCAGCGCCCGTGATGATGATTCGCATGGGAGATATTAGCGAGCGGAGCTCGCGGGCGCAAACTTCGTTTGCTTGAGCACCGGAGGTGCGGACGGCGCGAAGCGCCTAGAGTGCCGAAGGCACGGTCGGCCACTGCGTGGCCTTGAGCACCGGAGGTGCGATCGGGCCTCCGACCCTCAAGGGATCGAAGATCCCGACCGGCACATAGTGCCTCTTAATGCTTAAAGAATTTCACGACGTCGGAGAATTTCTTCTGCCCGATGCCGGTGACGTTCCCCAGATCGGTCACGTCTTTAAAAGGCCGCGCTTTTTTGACGTTGCTGATGGTCGCTTTGCCGAATCCGGGGATCTTGATGAGATCGCTCTCGGAGCCCTTGTTGAGGGTCGTCAGCATTTTGCTTTTCTGAGAAGAACTCAGACTGGCTGCTGATTTTTTGATGGCCGCCATGGTGGCTTTGTTTGCCTGAGTGATCCC
>JAHDFZ010000254.1 GCA_020627905.1 Verrucomicrobiota bacterium | reverse complement strand
AGCTCATGGACGAAACGGAGGTGCCGCTGCGCAATCCAAAGGACATGCAATCACAGATGCAGGCTATGTTCGAGATGAGCAGGGGGAAAGGGCAGAAAAAGTCGGCCATTAGCACCAAGCACATCCTCTTTATCGTTAGCGGGGCCTTCTCGGGCATCGAGAAAATTATCGAGCGACGCACTCGACCGGGTGCTATCGGATTCGGTGGGGTAGGGGATGCGTCTGCAGAGGAGCCGAGTTCTGACGATCTGCAACTCCTGGCAGAGACACAGGACTTTATCGATTTTGGATTTGAGGCTGAGTTTATTGGTCGACTACCCGTGCGGGTGTTCTGCCAGAATCTGGAGGCGGAAGACCTTTTCGATATCATGAAGAAATCAGAAGGCAGCCTGCTGAAACAGTATCAATATGAGTTCATGGCCTACGGGATCGAGGCCAGCTTCGACGATGGCGCGATCCATAAGATCGCTGAGCAGGCAGCCGAGGAAAAGACGGGTGCCCGGGGCCTACTCACCGTATGCGAGCGCCTGCTGCGAGCCTTTAAGTTCGCCCTCCCGGGAACAAGTGTGCAGACCTTCGTCATCAACGAAGCTCTCGTCAAAGATCCGGAAAAAGCGCTCGATGAGCTGATGCAGAACGCTACGGCTGCCGTCGATAGCGCTTTCAACCGGAAGCTGAATCAGTTTCGTTCAGCCTTTTCTGCAGAGCATGGACTGACTCTTTCGTTCACGCCGGAAGCCATTGACTGGATGGCGGATCAGGTCAAGCAGCTCGAGGAGCGCCCGCAGATATGGCTGGAAAATCGATTCTCTGAGCTCTCCTTCGGCTTGAAGCTGGTTCAGAAAAGCAGTGGCGAAAAGACCTTTCAGCTTGATCGCTCAGCTGTCGAAGATCCCGATCGGTTCGTTTCAAATCTGATCGTAAAGTCCTATCGCGAGACAGAGACGGCTTAGGGGGGGGAGTTGTCTCTTCAAGAGGCGACTTTCATCTCATACGATTTCTATGACGAAACAGCCTTTTTATTTTTCGAAGCCCGGTTCCGGATCTTTCAGCGCGAGTTTTGTCGCAACCAGCTCTGCAATCTCGTCAGTAATGTCGACAAATTCGATATTGGCGTAAGTCGCTCGGCTAAAGGAATTCTCGGCACCCTGGGATTCGAGGATCAAAGCATACCTATCAGAAAAACTGCTTTTTATGAGTGCTGTGAGCTCCTCTCGATCATTCCCCCGATTGGCGCGGGTTTGAGCGAGGGATCTGATGGCGGAGATTTTATTTCTAATAAATGTTAGCTCGAGATTAACCCTTTGTAGATCTTCGTCGGTTTCGGTTGCAATCAGCTGGTCTAAGAGTTTCGCGAGTTCTTGGTTTAAATTGGAAATGGTGTTGCGATATTTTTCGCCATACTCAAATTCTCGGAGAGTCTGATAGCCTAATTTGTGCTGCAGCGTGTTGTTACTGTAGGTTGCGATTTTTATGGAAGCTGAGGGCTCTCCGTTGACGCTCGCGCTGAAGACTAGCGTTAGGATTAGTGTGGTGAAGACTTTCATGGCGATTTGTAAGACGGGCTTTTTCTATGCAAGCTAAAAGAGTGCTGGTGTTATCGTAAGCAGGATGAGGAAATCAATCTGATTGATCAAGGACTTTTCACGGAGATATTGATTCTCCGTTGGGTGGTGCGTCTCATTTTTCGCTTTCAAGTAGAGAGCAGCAGTCAGTATTTTTCAAAGCGACTAGCCTGAGCAACCGCGTGAATCTGGTGATTCCGTCATATCCTATGTTAAACGATCTCGATGCGTTCAGCTTGGTCAATCGTGATTGCCATTGTCTTGGCTAGCAGGTTTAGACTCATCCACGAAAAGGGCTTGCAGGTGCCTATGCCTGCTTGTTAGCTCTGTTGCGTGCCTCGATGGGCTGCTTTCTCCTTATGTCTTCAGAAGATTTTGAACCTCCTGCTGAAGTTGCGGATGCTCCGCCGCCTGTTCGCAATCCGAAGCGTGCTGCCTTTCTGAAGCGTTCTCTCAGCACGATCATCCTCGTTGCGGGCCTGGTAGCGACGGTAGGAAGCGGACAGAAATGGCTGATGGGAGTTGTGCTCATCCTCGTCTCGTTGGCAGCCATTACCGAGTATCAGGCGCTCACTCGACTTTTTTCGCTTCATTCGAAGCGTAAGTTAAGAACCTTCCGCATCCATGGATTTCTCGTGACTCTCGGGTTTACCCTGATGGCGTTTTCACCCCTCTTCGGCTGGGAGTCCCTGGTGGTCTGGGGGCAGCCGGGGCTTTGGATCGCGATCTTCATCATCTCGTGGATGGCCTGGCGCATCCGGTGGAGACTGGATGGGGAAAACACCTTTTTCGAGCTGGCGATGGGGGTTTTCGGCTTCGTTTATTGCGTGGTCCTCTTCAGCTTCGTGGGGAAGATTCTCGCTCTGGATCTGCGCTCGACGGCCGGGGAACCATCTGCGGCCTGGTATATCGTTTATCTACTGGTAGTCACGAAGCTCACGGACATAGGTGCCTATCTGGTGGGCTCCGTTTTTGGTAGGGATAAAATGATCCCTCATGTCAGCCCGGCCAAGACCTGGCAGGGTTTTGCGGGAGCCCTGCTCTTTGCTATGGGCGGAAGCCTGGTGTTGACCTCGGTGCTGGGCGATCAGATTCCCCTGATCCCCAGAGGGATAGGTCTGGCTTTGGCCTTCGCGGTCGCTCTCATGGCGGTTCTCGGTGATCTGGCCGAATCCGTGATTAAGCGCTCTCTCAATGTGAAAGACAGCAGCCACTTGATGCCAGGAATCGGTGGGATTCTCGACCTGATCGACTCCATTCTCTTTACGGCACCGTTGGTCTATGTTTATCTCAAGTGGTCGCTGACGCTTCCGTAAGTGTCTTCGACAAAAGTCTTTCACCTCATTTTATGCCCGCCGCCCCCCCTGAAAAACCGCGCAAGGTCGTTGTCCTGGGATCTACAGGGTCCATCGGAGAAAGCGCGCTGAAGGTGGCTCGCGAGCTCCCGGAGTGGATGCAGGTGATCGCATTGGCAGCGAACAGTCAGGCGGACTCTCTTTCTGCACAGGCACAGGAGTTCGGCGTGAAGGATGTCTGCATCTATCAGGATGCTCTTCGCGAAAAGGTGGCTGATCAGGTCGAGAGCGATGTCGCAGTGAGCTCTGGGAAGCAGGGCCTGATCGAACTCGCTACACTGGAGGAAGCGGATCTGATCCTGATCGCTATCGTGGGAGTCGCGGGCCTCGAGCCTGCATTGGCAGCTATCGAGGCGGGCAAGGATATCGCCGTAGCCAGCAAGGAGATCCTCGTCATGGCGGGGGAAGAAGTGATGGGAAAGGCCGCCGAGAAGGGCGTGCAGGTGCTGCCGGTCGATTCCGAGCACAACGCGATTTTTCAGTGCCTGGAGGCGCGCGAGAGCGATGAGGTGCGTCGACTGATCCTCACGGCATCCGGCGGTCCGTTTCGCCAGTTGCCCGCAGACCAGCTCCAGCAGGTGACGGTGGCACAAGCTCTCAAGCATCCCACCTGGGAGATGGGGCAGAAGATTACCATCGACTCTGCGACCTTATTTAACAAAGGTCTGGAGATGATCGAGGCGCGCTGGCTTTTTGATGTCGAGATGGATCGCGTGGATGTTATTGTCCATCCACAGAGTATCGTCCACAGCATGGTCGAGTTCTGCGATCGGTCGATCCTTGCTCAGTTGAGCACGACGGATATGTGCTTTCCGATTCAGTATGCGGTGACCTATCCGGCACGAGTCGAGAACAATCTGCCGCCGCTGGATTTCGCAGAGTTGGCAAAGCTGGAATTTGAGGCTCCTCGGTGGGATGACTTCCCAGCTCTGCTCCTGGCAAAAGAAGCCGGAACAAAAGGCGGCACGCTGCCAGCTGTTCTCAACGCCGCGAACGAAGTAGCGGTAGACGCTTTTCTCAAAGAGAAGATCTCCTTTCCCGGCATCTGGCGAACCGTTTCAGATGTGATGGAGCGGCACACTGTCGCGAACTCACCAGATCTGGACACCCTTATTAATGCCGACGCAGAGGCTCGGCAGCAGGCAGAAGAACGTATCAACAAACATGGGTAAAGATTCACGTTACTGGATTGGATTTGACCTCGGCGGCACGAAGATGCTGGCCGCTGTCTACACAGATGACTGGACCTGCCTTGGGCAGGCGAAGCAGAAAACCAAGGGAGCTGAGGGCGCGAAACCGGGCCTTAAACGGATGGTGCAGGTGGCAGAGCAGGTTCTCAGCGAAGCTGGTGTCAGCGCCGATGAAATCGCCGGGATCGGTATCGGCTGTCCCGGCCCCATTGACCCTAAGAAGGGTGTCCTCATCGAGGCGGCTAATCTAGGTTGGGAGAACGTGCCTATCGCTGAGACCTTCGCGAAGGCATTCTCCTGTCCCGCGTTCCTCGCGAATGATGTCGATGCCGGGGCCTATGCGGAATACACCTTCGGAGCGGGGAAGGGGAAAGACTCCATCGTTGCCATCTTCCCTGGCACTGGTGTTGGCGCCGGGGCTGTATTTGATGGCGAGCTGTTTCAGCAGTCGCGGATTTCCTGTCTTGAGCTCGGCCATATCCCGATTCGTGCCAGCTCATCGGGAAAGCGGAAGGACAGTCTTTCTCTAGAGGAGGTTTCCTCTCGGCTGCATATCGCATCTCAGTCGGCAAAAGCTGCCTACCGAGGGTTAGCGCCGAACTTGCTCAAACGCTGCGGCACAGATCTGAGCAATATTACCAGTTCGCGGATAGCTGAGGCGATCGAGGCAGGAGATGCCGAGATCGAGAGGATCGTCAAAACGGCCGCCAGCTACATAGGGTGTGGAGTGGCTGCCATCGTCAATATCATGGCCCCGGAGCGGATCATCCTCGGTGGAGGCTTGGTCGAGGCGATGCCGAAACTCTATGTGAAAACGGTGCGCAAGTCGGCAGAGGAGCATGTTATC
>JAHDFZ010000253.1 GCA_020627905.1 Verrucomicrobiota bacterium | reverse complement strand
GAACCCCCTGCTAATTTTCTGAATCAGCCGGTTCACAATACTGTCTTCGCAAAGGCATTCTACCTTGAGCCACTACTGGAGGGGAATGAGGCTTGGGAACCGATTCCGTTTAATATAGACGGGATCTATGAAAAAAGCATCCTTCCTGCGGTCGGAGCGTCCTGATCAGCTTCTCACAGCTTGGGATAAACGGATCGAGCAGCAGAGCCGCCTAGTGGAAATGATCGAGGCCAACAACGTGAAACAACTTCGTGGTATGACACGCGATGAAGAGCGCAGAGCGCGCAACCGTCAGGAACAGGTGAGAGGGCCGATGCAACGGCTCGATCGCGATGATTTCATCGCAGAGACCCTACCCCGCCTGAATTGGTCCAAGCTGCGCGATCAGTTTCTCTATGTCGATGAGACCGCTGGCGCAAAAGCGCTCCTACAATTTGTGGAAGAACACCTGACTCACCCGTTAGGTGAAGAGTTCCTCACTGGGCTGTCTGATCTGGTCAACCAGACGGATGACGGGTGAGCGCCTATCTGATACTCCTACACTTCGTCACCTATGAAATTTTCCTCTTTCGGCACACATCTTGTGCTCTTCGCCACAGCACTTAACTTCGCCCTCTCAGGAGCAGCCGCCCCTCCTCCTCCACCTAAGGGAGTCGCGCCGTTGGAGATTGGGAGCTCCGCACCGGATTTCACCTTGCCGGGTATCGATGGCAAAGACTATTCGCTGGCAGACTTTGCTGACTCAGAGGTGCTGGCGGTGCTATTCACCTGCAACCATTGCCCAAGTGCTCAGGGAGCAGAAGACCGAATTCAGAGCCTCATTGACGCATTTCCTCGTGAAAAATTTGCCCTTGTCGCCATTTCATCCAGCGACCCAGCTGGCGTTCGTATCAACGAACTTGGTTTCTCGATTTTCGACGATTCATTCGAAGGCATGAAGCTGCACGCCGCACACTACGGGTTGACTTTCCCTTACGTGTATGACGGAGAGACTCAGGCTACCACGCGAGCCTATGGGGCCCTGGCGACCCCTCACATTTTCATCTTCGATAAGAGCCGAAAACTCCGCTACTCAGGCCGCATCGACGATTCCCGATTCGGAGATCCCTCTACGGTGAAAGAAGCCAACGCACGGGATGCCATTCAGGCGATCCTCGACGGCACGGAGATCAAAAAGCCAGTGACGCGGGCTCATGGCTGCTCAACGAAGTGGGCGTATAAGCGCGATCTAGTCGCCAAGTTTGACCAGGAGTTCCGCAGCCAGCCCGTCTCTGTGGCAATGGCAACACCGGAGAAACTGAAGCAACTGCGTGCTAACGATACCGATAAGCTCCGTCTTATCAATATCTGGGCGACCTGGTGCGGCCCTTGTGTGGCAGAGATGCCGGACCTTGTCGAGATCGCTAGACAATTCGAAACGCGAGGGTTCGATCTCATCACCGTCAGCACCGACTCTCCAAGCGATCAGGAGTCGGTGCAGAAAATGCTGCAACGCTTTCATGCGGCTCTGCCGAAAATGACAGCAGCGTCAGTGAAAGAAGAAGGCCGAGAGACCAACAACTACATTTTTCAGGGTGATGACATTGATGAACTGGCCGAAGCCCTCGACCCGTCATGGGCTGGCGTGCAACCCTACTCCATCCTTGTCGCTCCCGGCGGCGACATCATCTATTCTCACAAAGGCGAGATCGATCCCATCGAGCTGCGCACGAAGATTGTAGAATTTCTTGGGCGGACTTACTGAGAAAGGCTCCTGCTGTAGCCTTCCTTCAGGCCCTTCCCCCAGAAAAGCACGACGCAGCCCTGCACCTCGACATTGAACACCCGGAAGCGCGCCGAAAGCACCTCCATGATGTCACCGAGAGTATCGTTCTTATTCCAGAGCATTTCCTTCTTGTAGCCGTAGTTCATCACCGGCACGGCAAGCAGAGGGCGGCGAATATCCGCTCCGAGAATCGTCGCACCGAAGACGGAGCCGTCTGCAGAAACATACGGCAGAAGGTTGTCGAGGATTTTGGCGGCTTTCAGTTCCAGATTCCCCGGAATCAGATGGAACAGACAGGTCAGCGCGAGCGATTCAAAGGAATCGCCCGAATCGAGCGTTTCGCGAAGGGGTTTGCTCACATCAGCCAGATACTTCTCAGGTCTATGCCGCTCCAGCGCTGCGCCTGCGTGATCCAGAGCCTCCTGACTGGCGTCCAGCAAAGCCAGGCGTGAGCCGCTCTCGAGCGTATATTTCAGCCAGAAGCCCGTCCCCACACCGACTTCCAGGTGATTCGTGGAGATGCGCTCCTTATAGAGTTTCTCAATCGATTGGTTCGGGCATCGCCAGACAAAAGGGTTCAAAATCTTGGTAGTCACCCAGTCGGCATGTTTTAAGGTCTTTCCTTCGTATAACAAGGAGGCTGGCGACTGTTCTGTGTTTTCCATCGTGAAGGGCGCTGTTGGAGGGTGGATTGACGGCTTTTTCAATCGCGAACGCAACTAGAATCCCTCTTTTGCCACATCCTCGTGGCAGCTTCGCGTGATCCTTCGATTCTTGTTCTGGATCCTCGTCGCGGTCTATCGTAAAGCTGCCTCATTCAACCATGAAATCCGCTTCTTTTCTCTTCTCCGCGCTCCTCACGTTCGCCATTTCAGCAGTCACGCAGGCGCAGTCTCTGCAGATGCCCTCGATTTTCGGAGATCATATGGTGCTCCAACGGGACGCGACTCTTCCGATCTGGGGAACCGCTGAACCTGGAAGCTTCGTAAATGTGAAGTTTGCCGGTCAGGAAGCTAATGCCAAGGCAGACGAGAAAGGAGCCTGGCGCGTCGATCTGAAACCGGTCGCGCTTCAACCTCACTCTCTGCAGTTGGTGGCGAAGAGCTCGACTGGGGATGAACTGGTTTTCTCCAATATCGTCATGGGTGACGTTTGGGTCTGCTCAGGTCAAAGCAACATGCGCTGGAGAGTGGAGGGCTCGTATGATGCCGACTTAGAACGCCTTCAGGCTAACAATCCCAATCTGCGACACATCCGCGTGCCTGACGTCGGCACACAGGAGCTACAGAGCGATTTCGATGGCGTTTGGGAGATGACAACACCCGAAACAGTGGGCCCCTTTACGGCTGTGGGGTATCACTTCGGTTCGCAGATCAACCGCATCACAGGAGTTCCCATCGGACTGATCAACAATGCATGGGGAGGATCCTCAGCGGATGCCTGGATCCGTCGGGACGTTTACGATGCGGACCCCGCTTTTGCTGAGCAGGTAAAGACATGGAGCGAGCTGGAAAAGACCTACTCTTACGAAAAGGAGCTGGCAGCGTGGAAGGAAAAAGCAGCGAAAGCAAAAGCCGCCGGAAAGCAAGCTCCACGCAGGCCTGCAGACAAGATGACAGGGAACCAGAGGCCCGGGAATCTATTCGCAGGTAAAATCTCCCCCCTCATGCCATTCGCCATCAAAGGCGTTATCTGGTATCAAGGCGAGTCAAATTCACGCCGCGCCGTTCAGTATCGCCACATGTTTCCAAAGATGATCACCCATTGGCGCGAAGAATGGGGCCAGGGCGACTTCCCTTTCTACTGGTCGCAGCTAGCGGATTATCGGAATGAGGTCGATGAGCCAGGAGATAGCAGCTGGGCGGAGCTCCGGGAGGCGCAGACGATGACGCTGTCTCTGCCGAACACTGGCCAAGCTGTCATCCACGACATCGGAGAAGGGCGCGACATCCATCCTAGAGACAAACAGAATGTAGGGCGCCGACTGGCCAGACTTGCATTGGCAAACGATTACGGCATCGATATCCTTTCTCGGAGTCCCTCGCTGGAAAAAGCGACATTCCAAGATGGAAAGGCGATTCTGACGATCAAAGACATCGGCTCGCGTCTCTACAGCTTCGACACGAAGCAACTGATCGGCTTCGAACTCGCCGGGAAAGACCAGGTCTGGCACCCGGCACAGGCGGAGTTTAAGGGGAAAAATGGCATTCATGTCCAGTCTGAGAAGGTGGCTGAGCCCGTGGCAGCCCGCTATGCCTGGGCTGACAACCCCATCGCGAACGTCATGAGCTGGGAAGGCCTGCCCTTAACGTCTTTCCGCACGGATGACTGGCCCCGCTCAACCGGACCTGAGAAAGGCGAGTAAGCACTTCCCCTTTCACCATCACCCGTCAGAAATCCCGAGTTCCTGGCGGGAAGCTCTTGCTTTCCCGAACCGTCTCTGGGAATCTATTTCCAACCTGCTGCTTCTGCAGGTGGCTTGGAAATGTATCTTGTCGTCGTAAACTTAGAGAACTCCCGCGAGATGGCGGTCGCTCACGCGACTATCCACAAGCGCATCGTCATCGGTCGGAATCCCCACCTCCACGATGGAGACGAGGCAGAAACCTTGCGTGTGACCTGGAATGATCGATACGTAAGCCGGAATCATGCTGAGGCCGTTCGCACTCCAGAGGGCATTCAGCTAACTCGACTCCCTGCCCTAAGCGGCGGTAACAAGCCGAACCCCTTTCACACAGTCGCTCCGCCGCTAGAGAGGGAACCACTGGAAGATCCGGTCACACTGTCACTTGGGGAGGGCGCGGCCATTGGCACCCGCGGACACTCGGCCATTTTCTGGGTAGAATCGCTCGGACACCTCACACCAGCGCTCGATCATTACAAAGAGCACGCCGCCGCCTCCGAGGCCGAGCAAGTTTCCCCTACTCTCAGCTCAAAACTGAAGAAGCACGGAGATGGCTCAGAGATCGATGAATATTCGCTGCGCGTGCAGCTGAAGCTCCTCCAGCGGGAACTCCCCCAAAAACTCCTGGGCGGCTGGGAGAACGAGGCGGATTTGTTCATTCGCGCCGGTAGCTTTCTTGAAAAAGCCCTGCCGCTCCAGCGCGGGGTGTCCGTCGCTTTCCTGGCGATGGATCAGACGGCCCCTCCCGTCCGCTATGAGATCCTCAATCCTGATCCGCTGAAGCGGGCTGACTTCGCGCCGAATACGGCCCTCCTCGATCGAGTGGATTACGCCGACCTCGATCCAGAGTC
>JAHDFZ010000252.1:2997-5103 GCA_020627905.1 Verrucomicrobiota bacterium | reverse complement strand
TTCGCCCGAGAAACTCTCGGAGAGCGCGCGCGGGCTGGCAGACCAGCATGGTTTTGTCCTCCATCTGGGTTCCGAAGCTGGCACGCCGCCAGCGATGGGGGATCTAGTCGTCACCAGCCCCGGTATCGATACAGTCAGAGGTCTTGGTCGAGCATATGCCGACTGGGCGGCGAGCCGAGAGATTGAGCTGATCGGCGAAGTGGAGCTCGGTTTCCGCTTTCGCCCTGACTGGCGCTACGTGGGCATCACCGGGACGAACGGGAAGACCACCACGACTGAACTGGTCACAGCTACCCTGCAGGCAGGTGGCATGGCTGCTCTCGCTGCCGGGAATATCGGACGACCGCTTTGTGATCTCGTTTCCGCCGGAGAGGACCCAGATGTCGTTGTGTTAGAGCTGAGCTCCTTCCAGCTGGAAACGACTGTCGATTTCAGCCCCGAAGTCGCCGTCTGGATGAATTTCGCGGCCGATCATATGGATCGCTACGAAAGCCTGCGGGAATACTACGAAGCCAAGCGTCGGTTATTCGCGAATACCGCAAGGACGAAACTCGTCCTGCACCGACAGGAAGAGGAGTTCCCGCTGAATCTGAACGTTCGCGGATTTTCGGCCTTTTCAGAGGAGAGTTATTACGGGTATCATGACGGCAGGCTCGTCGATCGGGCAGAGCGGGGCGAGGGAGGGGAGTCCTGTGCCTACCGTGGACATGCTGAACTGCAGGGGCTGCACAACGCGGAAAATGCTATGGTTGTCATGGGAATCTGCGATCATTTTGGCATCGATCGTTCAGTTCTTGGGGAACTGCTCTCAACCTTCTGCCCGCCTCGGCATCGGTGCGAGAAAGCCGCTGTAGTCGATGGAGTCACCTATCTCAATGATTCAAAATCGACCAACCTCCATTCACTGGAGAGCGCCCTGCGTGGTCAGGAAAGGGCGGTCATCCTCATCGCCGGAGGTAAGGAAAAGGGTCTCGATTTCTCAGAGTTGAACCCTGTCGTAGCTGAGCGTGTCAGTTCTGCGATTTTAATCGGTGAGATCCGAGAAAAGCTTAAGGAAAGTTGGAAGTCAATTGTTCCTACACTCCTCTGTGATAGCCTTGACGCGGCCGTTCAGGCCGCAGCGCAGCAGGCCCAACCTGACTCCGTCGTTTTATTTTCACCTGGCACATCGAGCTTCGATATGTTTTCGGGATACGGGGAGAGAGGGGAAGCCTTCGTGCGAGCGGTGAAGCGGCTACCCTAAACTTTCTCCGGCTTCGTTAACATGTCGGAGGTTCTTATTTTTACCGACCGACATCATGAAAAACAAAGTCAACCGAAAGGCCCGCCGTAACCGGAAAAAAGGTCTCTTTAAGCGTAAGGGACTGCACCAGATGAATGCTCATGTTACGGAAGAGCAGGACTGGTATCTGGACACTCCTGATGTGCGACTTACAAGAGTCTTCCTCGTCGTTATTCTGCTTCACGTAGTCGCTGTGGGTGGGATCTTCGCGTTTCGGGTGTTCAATAAAGCCTCTGAAACCAGCGCTCCGCTTTTTGCCAGTGAAACAGTCGAGGCTGATGTTTCGAAAAACGAAGTCCAGAGAATGGCTGCCTCTGTCCCGGCACTCTCGGATCGAGCACGTGCCGCTCTCACAGCTCCGGCTGCGCGTCCGCAGGCGGCTCCAGACGCAGCCCCTTCAGCACCAGCTGCGCGTCAGGCACCAGAGCAGGTCGCGCTCCGTCGGGCTCCCGCTCCATTACGTCCTGCTCAATCCACAGAGGGGCAATACCTCGTGCAGGCAGGCGACACCGTCACCTCGATCGCCGGACACCTGCGGGTCGAGGCGAATGCTCTGCGTCAGATCAATTCTATCCGCTCGGACAATGAGCTCTACCCAGGTCGTTGGCTGACCATTCCGACCGGCCCGGCTAAACGTGCTCAGGCGTCCGCTGTCGCTCAGCCGATCGCAAATGTTCAGCCCCGCGCTGTCTCGGCAGCGCCAGCCGCTGCCCCGGCAGCATCCGTCTACACGGTTGTCTCCGGTGACACAGCATGGGGCATCGCTCGCAAGCTGCAGGTTTCCTACAAGCAGCTCATGGATATCAACGGCATCGACCGGCCGG
>JAHDFZ010000252.1:247-2987 GCA_020627905.1 Verrucomicrobiota bacterium | reverse complement strand
TCCAGATTGG
Organism: Verrucomicrobiota bacterium; assembly: GCA_020627905.1. Classification (GTDB taxonomy): domain Bacteria; phylum Verrucomicrobiota; class Verrucomicrobiia; order Verrucomicrobiales; family DEV007; genus Arctic95D-9. The sequence goes on along the minus strand of JAHDFZ010000252.1, from coordinate 2,977 downwards.
TCAGAAGCTGCGGATTCCTCAACCGTAAAACTGTTATTGGGAATCACACCCGAAGATTTTTCTGACCCTCACTCATGTTCCACCAGCGGAGTCACTACATTCTCATCATCTCGGTGCTCGCACTGATCATCGTGGGGTTTGTAATGCTGTTCAGCACCTGCCTCTTCAGTGCGCAGGCCAACTCTGCTGATGTGTATGGTGAGGCCAAGCGGCAGGGGATGTGGCTTGGTTTGGGCCTAATCGTCTGTCTTGGTGCGACGCTCGTCGATTATCATCTGTGGTCGAAGTGGATGGCGCCTTTGTTCTGCGGCACCTGCGTTCTGTTAGCTCTCTGTTATGTGCCGGAGGTCGGCAGAGAGATCAATGGGGAGCGACGCTGGATCGGGATTGGAGGCATTCAGATCCAGCCGTCTGAGTTGGCAAAGATCGCCCTTGTTGTTTTTATCGCCTCGTGGTTCGATCGTCGGCCGGACTGTGTTGGGGAGTTTCGTCGTGGCTTTGCCTATCCGCTGCTGATCGGTGGATTTATGATCGCGCTTGTTCTATTCGAGGTCGATATGGGCACCACGGCAGTGCTCTCGCTCACCACGATGCTGCTGCTGTTTGTCGCCGGCACCCGCCTTCGTTACCTTGTGAGTCTTTTCTTTGTCGGAGCCATTGGGTTTGTCGGCATGCTGAGCTACGCCAGCGGGCGCATGGAGCGGATCATGGCCTTTATCGAGCCGGAGGCGCATCGCTTGGGTGCAGGCTTTCAGCAGTGGATCTCTCTTATGGCACTGGGCTCCGGTGGGACCTTCGGCCGTGGCGTTGGCGAGGGTCGTCTCAAGATGCTCTACATGCCGTTCGCGCATACCGACTTCATCTTTCCAATGATCGGTGAGGAGATGGGTTTGTTTGGCACCCTCATTGTTGTCCTGGCTTTCATTTCGCTCATTGTCGCCGGTTTCATTATTGGCCATCAGGCACCGGATCGTTTCGGGTCGCTGCTGGCTGTTGGTCTCGTCGGGTTCCTGGGTTTTCAGGCTTTCCTGAACATCGGGGTGACGACCAGTGTTCTGCCCAATACCGGCCTCACGCTTCCGTTTATCAGCTATGGGGGTTCTTCGCTGGTGATTGGTCTGTTAGCGATCGGCATCCTCCTGAATATCTATCGACAGGGAGTCGGGGCTCGAGCTGGGCAGACCGAGTGGGTGCAGCGCAAGCGCATGACGCCTCGCACGGTGGCTTCCTGATAGCCTTAATTACGGATACATTGAAGATTGTCTATCGGGTGAGCTGGTTCCGGATGACGGGCTGCTACTACACTAAATGCTCGGACTCGAGGACGTTTTTGATCAAGCCAAAGCCGCGGCTCAGTCTTGGTAGATCAGTCGTTCGATTTTATGAAGGCGGCGACCTTCTATTCGTGGCAATTCTAAGTGGTGAAACATGGAAACTGGAAGGCCGCGCCGTTTTGCCGGATCTGGAGATGAGGGCCCAGGGAGTGCTCACACGCAGGTGGGTCCTGACTCACGGAGGAGAATCTTTCTCAGAGGAGCACATTAAAGAACGCATGGGAATAGATGTGCTCAGCACGGCATTCCCAGATAGCCATCTCGTAAGGTTTTCGGATGATGCAATCATTTACGAAGCGTTGGCCTTCGGAGCACTTATGAATCGTTTCCCTGATTGAGTCGGGCGTATTGTGCACAAGGTTTTCTCCGCTAGAGAGTGGCTTGCCATCGGAACAGCAAAACGACAAAAAGCACGATCCCGATTGGGTGCGTGCTTTTAAAATCAGCCCAAATGCGGATGCGTTAAGGGGGGCAGTTTATGGATGTGCGACTTCAGTCGCACGCGTCAAGCCTGGACGCTAACGACCGTCGTCGAAACGCTTGATTCGGGACTCATTCATTTAATACAATTGAGAGATGAGATGCTTTGATCCTTGGTTGCCAATAGTTCTGATCGGATTCGTTAGCAGTGCTGTTGGGCGAGGCATTACAACGCTATTGGAAACATCGCCGAGAGCACACACAGAATTTCTTCTCTGGCAGATCGAGAACGAATTTGCTGCGGATCCCGGTGAACAGATCCCTTCGGAGCGCGGGGAACTGCCGCATCTGCTAAGGGATTCCAACATCGACTGGAATAGCTGCTCACTGCACTCCGCAGGAATCACGGACAGCTGGGGCAATGAACTAGAGATCACCTATCTGCAAAGTCTGGAAGCGTGGCTTTTCCGTTCAGCTGGGCAGGACGGCGTCTTTTTGACACGGGATGATATTTCGAATGTGTTGCGCAGGTGAGATGAGCGGAGCTGGCTTTTCATCGTCGTTGCAAGACTACCGATATCCGCCGATGGTCGATTCATGAGGATTGTGCTGGAACGGCCGGACGATATAGCGAGCGCGTTGGATCAAATCAGCCTCCAGAAAAAGATCTCGCGATCGGCTCTAATTCAAAGAGCCGTCAGTGAGTATCTCCGGTGTCGGTGGAGAGTTAAGGACGTGGATGCGTTCAGACTATGGAAGGAACAAGCCGTTGATGGCCTCAGCTTACAAAGAGCGCTTCGGAGCGAGTGGCAAAAGTAGGAGAGTTATGGGACTGCGAAATATCGTGCACTTTCCTTCCTCTCTTTTGGCACTCGGACTCTGTCGATCAACGAGGGTGCAGCGGCCAATTGAAGGAATCCGGGTATGCGTGCGAACAGAACTCCATGCGGATCAAATAGGCGATGCCCTGGCTCTC
>JAHDFZ010000252.1:0-237 GCA_020627905.1 Verrucomicrobiota bacterium | reverse complement strand
GCGAAACAACATTACCCCTATGGGTATCGGCTCATCCTGCGACACTTACGCTTCATTATCACCGGAACTGGTCAGCAGTATCGCGCGTCCATGCTGCCGTATTTCGGGATTTGTGTTCTTTCGGACTGGACTCTTAAGCGTCGACAGTCGGCGCGTCGGTCTTGGATTGATTAGCCGAGCCGTATTCTGTGAGGTGGAATCCCGGAGAGTCGCTTACTCGAGACGTTCGAAAGAACG
>JAHDFZ010000251.1 GCA_020627905.1 Verrucomicrobiota bacterium | reverse complement strand
GCATCAAGTTTCTGCTCGTCGCCATTCGGTTTGCGGATGATTACTTTTGTCATGGGATAGGAAAATTCGGGAACACCAAGTTTATTTGTTGGCAATAGCTTACACTGACACCTATAGGTAGAAGACGCTTTTTTTGCGAAAAAGGCCACAGAAAAACGCGAATTCACCAGAAAAGACACACCGTAGGCTAAATATTTCTAAGCAAGTCTGAGTAATAGATCAAAAACATGCTTGATAGTTTTTCGGGCTTTTTTGGAACGATGTTTCAGACTCCCGAAAAAGCGGTAGGAAAACCGCTGCTCGCGGGGGAGACGATCCAGAGACGGTTTGAAAAATGAATCGTATGGGTATTGGTAGAAATTCTCAGATCACCCATGCGCTCTTTCGACCAAGCCTCTCTCCGTGCCGACTTCCCGATCCTCAGCCAGGAACACCAGGGGAAACCGCTGGTGTATCTGGACAACGGCGCCACTTCGCAGAAACCACAAACGGTGTTGGATCGGCTGACGAAGTTCTACACCACGGAGAACTCGAATATCCATCGAGGAGTGCACCGGCTAAGCCAGGAGGCGACGGATGCGTATGAGCGCGGACGAGAGGAGATCAAAATCGATCTCGGTCTACCGGGGAGTGGTAAAAGCTCCCATGAGCTGATCTTCGTGCGCGGGGCCACGGAAGCGATCAATCTGGTAACCCACGGACTGCGTGAGCAACTGCAGGAGGATGATGAGATCATCCTGACGGTGATGGAGCACCACGCGAACTTCGTGCCATGGCAGGTGCTAGCCCAGGAGACAGGGGCGACGATCACTTATATCGAACCGCTGGAAGATGGCTCTCTCGATCTGGATGTGTGGAAGGCGGCTTTTACTGCGAAGACACGAGTAGCGGCTTTCACTCATGTCTCGAATGTGCTGGGCACGGTCAATCCAGCAGCGGAAATGGTGCGTTTCGCGAGCGAGCACGAGGTGATCACCCTTGTCGACGGAGCGCAAGCCCTCCCCCACGGCCCGGTCGATATCGGTGCGCTCGATCCTGACTTTTATGTTTTCTCAGGTCACAAGGTTTATGGCCCTGATGGCACGGGTGTGCTGCTGGGCAGGCGGGAGCTGCTGAATGCCTTCCCTCCCTATCAGACGGGCGGTGATATGATCGATATCGTTGCGGTCGAGGGGTCAACCTTCCGCGAGGCACCTTCCCGCTTTGAGGCAGGGACACCGAATATCTCCGGTGGCATCGCCTTGGCAGAGGCGTTTCGTTACATGCGAGGGATCGACTGGGAGGCGGCGCACGAGCACGAAGTGGCGCTCTTGGCTCACGCCACTGAGGAGTTGGAGAAGATGGAAGGCATGAAGATTTTTGGGAAAACAGTGGGCAAGGCTCCGATCGTGTCCTTCGTGCTTGATTGGGCGCATGCGCATGATGTGGGCCAACTGATCGACACAGCGAACGTTGCCATTCGCGTCGGGCACCACTGCTGTCAGCCACTGATGACGCATCTGGGAGTGCCGGCGACGGCTCGAGCCTCTTTCGCATTCTACAATAATCACGATGACGTGGAAGCTCTGGTTGCCGGGCTGCACAAGGTGAAGCGGTTTTTGAGCTAGTTTTTCACTGGCGAGCTGAGCCTCTGGGCTTCTGCCGAGTAACTGGTGTCGCGATTCCATGGCCGAGCTTGTGAATACAGCGGCAAGAAAACCGCCGCTCTCAGAGGGGGCTCTGCCACTGGGAGGCGGGGTTTTCCTACCCGGCGGCTGGCATGGTGCACAGGGCTTGTGGATAGCAGGACTGGAAAGTCCTGCCTCCGTATAGGGCTTCTGTAGAGTCAGGGGCTGGAGTCTCTGACTCCCCACGTGCCCCTTGATTCATTTGCGTTTCGGTGCATGATGCGCCACCTACATCTATGAGCAAAGATCCCAACGCTATCCGTCTGCACATCCCCGGGCCGGTCGAGATTTCTCCCGGCACTTATGAGGCGATGACCACCGCCATGATCGGTCACCGTAGCAAGGATTTCGTCTCGCTTTACGAGGAAATCCATCCCCACCTCCAGGCGATCATGGGCACGGAGCAGCCGGTCTTTCTCTCCACTTCCTCTGCCTGGGGAATCATGGAAGGCGCCCTGCGCAATCTAGTGGCGAAAAAGGTCCTCTGCTGCTGCTCGGGTGCTTTCTCAGACAAATGGGTGGATGTAGCTCGGCGCTGTGGAAAAGATGCAGAGGCCCTTCAATATGAGTGGGGCACACCTATTAATCCAGCTGACGTGGATGCCAAACTGGCTACCGGCGAATTCGATACCGTGACGTTCATCCACAACGAGACCTCTACGGGAGTGCTCAACCCTCTGAAGGAAGTGGCTGAGGTGGTGCGGAAATACGATGACGTGCTCCTGGTCACCGATACGGTCTCCAGTTTCTCCGTCGTGCCGATCGAGTTTGACAAACTAGGTGTGGATGTGCTGCTGACAGGTAGCCAGAAGGCACTCGCCCTGCCTCCGGGCCTGGCCATTTTCTCCGCGTCGGAGCGCGCCATGGAGCGTTCTGCGAAACTGGATGATCGCGGCTACTACTTCGATTTCCACGAATTTAAGAAGAACTGGGAGAAGTTCATGACGCCAAGCACACCGTGCATCTCGACAATCTTCGGACTGCGCCATCAATTGCTGACGATCGCCGAGGAAGGGTTGGAAAATCGCTTTGCCCGCCATGAGAAGCTCAATGACATTGCGAAGGCCTGGGTAGTGGACAATGGATTCGAATTCCTCGCTCCTGAGGGCTTTCGCTCGAAGTCGCTAACCTGTGTGAAGAACAACAAAGACATCAATGTCGCTAAGCTCCAGACCATCCTGCGCGATGATCACAAGCTGGCGCTGGATGGTGGATACGGGAAAATTAAAGGGAAAACCTTCCGCATCTCCAACATGGGTGACGAGACAGAAGAGACTCTCGGGAATCTCCTCGCGGCGCTGGATGATGGTTTAGCGAAACTGTAGCTCCAAGGCTTTCGTTCAGGGGTTGATAGGGTCGGTCTCTCCCCCTTCGCCAAGGCTTCCTTCTTCGCTCTCCGAGCTTCGAAGGACTGGTCTAAGGACAGGTAACGTTCCCGCCTACTCTTTGACACTTTGATAGAAGTTAGATTCTAATGGATGTCTTTGGTCGCGATCTTACGGACACTGTCGGCGTAAAAATCTGCGGCATCCGCTCTGCCGAGCAGGCGGCTGAGATCATCGCCCGCGGCGCTGATTTCCTGGGGATCAACCTCTGGCCAGAGTCGAAGCGATACATCGCGCTCGATCAGTGCAGTCCGTGGTTGCGAGAGCTAGGCCCTGATGTCCCCCGGATCGCGGTGACGGTAAATGCATCTGATGATGAACTGCAAGCCATCGTCGAATCCGAAGTCTTTGAGGCCATCCAGCTGCATGGTGATGAAAGCCTGGAACGATATGAGGCGCTAGTTGCCCGAGGTTGGCCCGTGTTTCGCGCCTTGCGCGTGCGCTCTGATGACGACTTGAATCCGATCGCTCATTTCCCCGCGGGTCCCGTTCTTTTGGATGCTTATGCTCCCAACGAGTATGGGGGGAGCGGTGAGACCTTCGATTGGCAGCTCGCACGACTGGCCAGCGAACGCTTCCCACAGCACCCGGTTTTCCTGGCAGGAGGGCTGGTTCCTGAAAACGTCGCTCAGGCGATCCGCCAGGCTGAACCGATCGCTGTGGATGTCGCCAGTGGCGTGGAGAGTAGCCACGGAGTGAAGGATCTCGCGCTCGTGGCTGACTTCATCACTGCCGTGAAAGAAGCGAGATCCTGAATTTTCTCCTAGCCGGATTAACTCTGGTTGCTAACTTCTCGGCATGTCGAACTCCGTCGTCGAAGCGACCCGTCTCGTGCGTTCCATCCTTGAGCGCAAACATCTGCGTGGACAGGACCGCGCCCCTCTTACAGCGGAGGCGCTAGCAACCCTCCAGGAAATCCCCGGACGTTATGCGGAACTGACCATGAGCGGCATGCGAGCTTCTGGAGCGACGAGTTCATCCAATCTTGCTGCGCCAGCTCCGGCTCTTTCGCTGCCCGATGCTCCACAGAAGGCGACGTCTGCTGCAGGGATCACCCCCTCTCAAGTGACGCCGACGGACATGGCTTCTCTGGCGGCGAGCTTCACCCAGCCCGCCCTACTGGATATTGATCGATGCGGATCAAAACGAGATCAGCTGAATGCCATTTTCCGATTGGCCAAAAAGGCGGAAGCACCGCGCAAGCTGGGTAGCCTGCGCGAGCAGATCGTCTTTGCCTCAGGGAATCCAGACGCCGATCTGTTATTTGTCGGTGAAGGACCGGGCTCCGTCGAGGAGGCCGAGAAGAAACCTTTTGTGGGACCAGCTGGACAGAAACTGGAGGCGATTCTAAAAGCTATGGGCCTGTCACGAGATGCCGTCTATTTGTCAAATGTCGTGAAGTTCCGCCCCCTGATGGGTGACCCCCGCTTTCAAGGGACGCGCAATCGAAAGCCCACGCCAGAGGAAATGGAGTCTTGTCTGCCATTTGTCCTGACCGAAATCAGTGTGGTAAAGCCCAAGGTAATCATCGCCCTCGGAGCAACAGCTGCGGAGGGACTGCTCCAGGAAGGTGGGTCGATCGGCAAGCTTCGAAGCCAAACACATGAGCTACAGGGTATACCGCTGGTAGTCACCTATCACCCCAGCTACCTGCTGCGCCAGGAATCAGGCGATGATCAGGGCCGCGCCTCCAAGCGCGCGGTGTGGGAGGACATGCTGATGGCGATGGAGATCGCGGGGCTTCCGATCAGCGCCAAACAGCGAGGCTTTTTCCAATGAGCGAAGCACGAACACCCGTCCCTCGGAGTGTGAAGATCCTGCTGGGAGTGGGGATCGCTTTCCTCGCTGCTCTCGGATTGATCGGCTGGAGCATTCTGCAGAAGCTTCCCGATTTCACTCAACTCACACCGTCGGTGGTGGCCGAAAACTTCGCCAGCTGGCGCGCCGAAACTGTGATTCCTACTGAGGGTTCAAAGATGGAAGTGGCCATCATTGAGTCCACTCCGACCTTTGTGCGAAACTCGAACGTTTCGTGGGCCGGGTATGAGCTGCCGCTGGGAACGACGCGGTCGTCTATTCAGG
>JAHDFZ010000250.1 GCA_020627905.1 Verrucomicrobiota bacterium | reverse complement strand
CCCCAGGCCGAGCCCGTCAGCGATGCCGGCCGCGATGGCAAAAACGTTTTTGACGACGCCCCCCAGCTCGACGCCGATGACATCGTCAGATGTGTAGGTGCGGAACCACGACAGGGAAAAGATATCCTGCAACTCTCCACGCAGGTCGGCATCCTCGCAGGCGAGCGTGACGAGGGTGGCCATGCGCTTCGCCGTTTCTTCTGCATGAGAGGGGCCGGCGAGCACGGCCACGGGGTTCTCCGGAAAATGGGCGGCCACCAGGTCGTGCATGAACAGCCCGGTCGCCGTATCGATGCCCTTCGTGCAGCTGACGATCACCGTATCTTTGCCGATACCCACTTCCTGTAATTGCTTGAGCACGAGGCCGGCTACTTGCGAAGGGACGACAAGGAGCAAGAGGGGGGCACTGGCTGCCTCCGCGAGATCGACGGTTGCCGTGATGGACTGTGGCAGAGTGACGTCCGGCAGATAGCCGCTGTTGGTATGCTTTTGATTGATCTCATCTGCGACTGTCGGTTGGTTGCCGAAGAGGCAGACTGGTAGTCCTCGCTCTGCCAGAACGACTGCCATGGCAGTGCCCCAGCTCCCGGCGCCGAGCACAGCCGCTTTCGTGAATCGTGACTCCGTATTCATTGATCCGATAGACGATGGGCTGGACTGAGTTTGCAAACCAAATTCCTCATTCACCCCAAACTCTCCGCATAGCTGAGGACGAGGGAGAATGGACGTTCATCGAGCAGTCCGAAATTCTCATCTCTGGTCAGGCGTGCTCGTGTGGTGGCCGGGCTCGTGATGCCGCAGAGGAAGCGGGCGATCTGGCGTGGTGTTTTGAGCGCAGCTTCGCCGCGATTAGCCGTCGCGCGGATGAGATCGACCTCATTCAGTGAGAGGGCATCTGCCTCATCGGTCTCGAAATCGATCGGCGCCAGAGTGTCTGCCTCAGCGCAAACCGTGCAGATCCCGCAAGCTGGCTCCTCATGGCCGAAGTAACGCCCTAGGTATTGCGGCAGGCAGGAGCGGCAGGCCAGGTAGTCGTAGACCTGGCCCAGGCGCTCCAGCTCTCGGCTTTCGTGCGAATGGAAGCGCTCGATCAAGTCCTGAGCGATTTCTTTCAGCGTGGTCGCCCCGTATTCCGGGGCATTCGGACCCAGTTCATAACGATGCCTCAGGCGGGTGGCTTTCACGCGGGCGTGCCCCATCATGTCGAGGCCATCGAGCACCCCCATGATCTTTTCGGTCTCGACGCCCAGCTGATCGGCGATTTCTTCCGCAGGAAAGGTGATCCACGTGCGGCCTTCTTTGCCAACCTGGAAGAGTTTCTCGAGAAAGTCCCGCTCACCCGGAGATTGCGCTGCTAGCACGTCGGGAAAACTGCGTAGTAATCGGACCTGGAATTCCGCATAGTAGGGGCCGAGAGGTCGCAGCACCTCATACATCTCCAGATAGGTAAGAGCCGTCGCCAGGGGGGCGGAGCGAATATCAAGTGAAACCCCCAGGTCATAGCGCGAGATGGAGAACCGTTCTCCCTGAGTCAGCATGTGGTGGGTGAAAGAGCGGAGGGCGCTCGCTGATGGGGTGTCACCAAAGATAAAGTTCTCCAGCGTAAACCGATCCTCTGGACATCCGACGATCTCGCAGGTGCTGGGGAGGCCATCGCGACCGGCGCGACCTGCTTCCTGGAGGTAATTCTCCAGAGATTTCGGGAGGTTGTAATGGAAGATGTGCCGGACGTTCGGTTTATCGACCCCCATCCCGAAGGCGATCGTGGCGACGATGGTCTCTACCTCATCGGCCATGAACGCATCCTGCAGCTCAGCACGATCCTCTGCCCGCATCCCGGCATGATAGGCCGACGCTTGGATCCCCGAGGCCCGCAGCGTCCCCGCTACCTGCTCAGCCGTGCGCTGCAGGGTGACATAAATGATGGTTGGCGCGAACCCCTCCCGCCGCTTGAGTTTCTCGATTAAGGACCCGTCTCGATTTTCCCGCGTGCAGGCCTGCACACGGAAGGTGAGATTGGGTCGGGCAAATCCTGTGCGAACCTCATTTTCCGCAGGGATGGCGAAGCGTTCGAGAATTTGCGAGGCAACCCGCGGGGTTGCCGTGGCGGTCAGGGCTAGGACCTGCGGGATGCCCAGCTCTTTCACGAGAGAGGTAAGCTTCAGATAATCGGGGCGGAAGTTGTGGCCCCATTCGGACAGGCAGTGTGCTTCATCGACGGCCAGAAGCGCGATCTTTACCTCGCGCAGCCGTCTCTGGAATCCAGCATTCCCCAATCTCTCCGGAGCGATAAAAAGCAGGCGCAGCTCACCCGAGGAGAGCTGTTCATAGATAGCGAAGGCTTCATCTGCCGTCAGGGTCGAGTCCAACCGCGCAGCGGCGATGCCTCTGGCTGTCAGGCTCTCCACCTGATCTTTCATCAGGGCGATCAGCGGCGATACGACGAGCGTGACGCCATCGAGGGTCAGTGCGGGGAGCTGATAGCATAGGCTTTTCCCGCTGCCGGTGGGGAAACAGGCAAGAGCAGATTGACCATCGAGGATGCGCTGGATCACTTCCAGCTGCCCTTCGCGGAATGCTGCGTGGCCGAAATGGTGCTGCAGGAGTTGAAGCGGATCAACAGCCGCCTCAGCCGAGTTCGGGGAGTTCAAGGGAAAAGCAACGGTCTCCTAAACTTCGTCCGAGCAAAGAATAAACCAGTCGATCGGAAGATGACTGAGAGGGTCGCGCATCTTTGCTAACTCATTGGCTGGTCCGTGAATCTCCAGCCGCTCGAATTCGGCCATCTTGAGGACTTCGCCGAGAGCTTCCCCGACGTTTTCCAGGTGAGCGAGAGCAGCCTCCGCATCGCGATAGCCTTCCCGGCAGAAAATGATCTCGTCGGATTTGGTAAATCCATAAAAGAGGCAGCCTTCTTCAGTCCTGGTCTTCTTCACGAAATGGGAAAGGTTGCTGAGAAACTCATCAAACTTCCCGGAATGAGGACGGAAATAAGGATGCAGGGTAACCGCGTTTTGATTGGCCATAGATAAAAAGGTAGAAAGCGCTGCCCGAAAGGTCAAGCATGCGGGTGAATCAGTGGGCCGCATTACGCGATTGCGGAAATCATCAGGCAAAACCGTAATCGGCTGGTCCGATCGGTATCTATTCGCATATGATCCCCTTTCCTGCTGTGATCGAAACAACCGCATTTTCCTTTGAAGCCGAGTTGGAATCTCTTCAACCGGACCTCCGTTATTTTGTCCTCTCGTTGACCGCCTCGCGTCACGCAGCGGACGAAATTGTTCAAGATACAAATGCAATCGCGCTTTCGAAGAGTGAGGTCTTCCAACCTGGGACCAACCTAAAGGCTTGGGTCTTCCAGATCGCTTCCAACCAGACGAAGCGCTGGCGTCGCGAAGAATCACGTCGGAATGGACGTGAGATCGCCGGGGATCAGCTTTTCGGGAATCTGGCCGCCAACGTGACTGAAGAAGAGACTGCACTCTCGGAGCAGAAGTTCGTTGATGAACAAGCCGCCCTTCAATCGTGTATCGGGAAACTGCGACCTAAGCATCAGGAACTGATCTGCGCCCGTTATCTCCAGAATCGTGAGCTAAGCGACCTTTCATCCGAATTTGGACTCACCAATAATGCGATCGCACAAAAGCTGTTCCGCATTCGCAAACGCCTTGCATCCTGCATCGCCGAAACCCTGAAGACCGCCTAACCAAACCATTTTAAAAAGCATGAAATACGAATTTTCAGAATTGCTCAAAACATTCTCCCTGCGTGAACTCACCGCCGAGGAGTCAAAAAGTCTCTGGCATTGGATCGACTGTTCTGAGGACTGCCGCGAGGAATGGAAACAGTTCTGCCGCATGGATTCATTGCTGAGCCACATGGATACCTCAGCTCTTGAGCGCAATGGAGTCGAGGTGCCTGTAACGAACATTGTCGAGATGCCGGAAGCTGCCGCGCCTGCCAGAGCAGGTGGGCGGAACTGGGGCCTCGTCGGTCTGGCTGCTGGAATCGCAGCAGCGCTGCTCATTGTGGTGAATGTGGGGCAAGACAACGAAGAATATTCAGTCGCTGCTGCCACGGTCGAGGAGGCGCCTGTGCAGTCAGCGTCATTTGTCGATGATCCGATGGGGATCACCAGTGTTGAGCCATCCGTGCCCTCCGATCCACAGGATCATTACGAGGCGGTTATTGCCACCTTGCCAATTAATGGCTCGCAGCAACGACCAGCAACCAACTTTGAGAACGTTTCGATCGCTGATGGTGCAGACATTGATTTCAATGACAAAATTCGCCCTCTGTTAGCAGACAAGTGTTTTCACTGCCATGGTCCTGATGCTCACTCTCGGAAAGCTGACCTGCGACTTGATACTCGCGAAGGCGCCTTTGCAGACCTCGGTGGCTATGCTGCTATCGAGGCTGGGAATGCAGCTGCCAGCGAGGTGGCGATTCGTCTTTTTGACGAGGACCCGGATTCGATCATGCCACCACCAGAGTTCCACAAGCCTCTGACAGATGACGAGAAAGCTCTGATCGTTGCCTGGATTAACCAGGGCGCGGAGTGGGAAGACCACTGGTCTTTCGAGCCGGTCGAAGTTGCCGAGCCGAAAGCCGCAGACTCAGATTGGGCTAGGAATGAGATTGACCATTTCATTCTCGCCAAGCTTGAAGAGAAGGGCCTGACGCCGAATGAGGAGGCTGATAAGTATACGCTAGCCCGCCGCGCAGCACTCGATGCCATCGGGATGCCAGCCTCCCCTGAGCAGGTTGAGGAGTTTCTCTCCGATGATCAGCCGGGTGCTTATGAGCGCTACCTGGACAAGCTTCTGGCCTCGCCTCACTTCGGTGAGCATCAGGCGCGCTTCTGGCTGGATGCTTCACGCTACGGCGACACGCATGGGATGCACCTGGACAACTACCGGGAGATGTGGCCGTATCGCGATTGGGTGATCAACGCCTACAATGAAAATAAACCTTACGATCAATTCACCATTGAGCAGCTCGCTGGTGATCTTCTGATCAATCCGACCACACAGCAACTCGTTGCGACGGGGTTTTTAAGGAATCATATCACGACGGCCGAGGGGGGGGCGATCGTTGAGGAACTTGAGGCGCGAACGATGATCGACCGGAC
>JAHDFZ010000249.1 GCA_020627905.1 Verrucomicrobiota bacterium | reverse complement strand
GCATCGGCGTCAGGAAACGTCCCCGCTGTGTCCTGATTATCAGATCCGTCCCCCACGAACTCGTCCCGATAGTAACCTAAGTCCAGAGCCTGCAGTCGCGCGTCCGGATGGGTTTCCGGCTGGTTGGTATTGATCCGAACAAACGGCACAGGGTCATTGTCGCCCACCTCCTGCACATCGCTCCCTGTCGGTGCTCCCGAAGCAGTAAATAGAACTCGTGGCTCCAGGGCCTCAGCGAACAGCTGACGCTGCTGCGCTTCCTTGGCTTTTCTCGGCTTTGACGAGGAGCGACGACGGCGCAGCCGCTGCATCCAGTCACGGCGGGCCCGCATACGAGCGCGAGCGAAATACCAATCTTTGCGAATTTCAGAATCAGTTCGAGGGGTCATAGGTAAAAGCGATAAAGATTACGATAGGTTCAAAGAGGAGCTTGTCGTGGGGACAGGCCTCCACTGCTCTACTACGCCATAGTTTCGACTCTTTTGGAAGCCTCAAAGTCACACAAAGACGTCATTTGTCTTGTTCGCAAGGGCCTCAGTATCAATTCTGCGATTGGCCCAGTAAGCTAAAAGCTTTCAGCTACCGGTTCACCAAACCGCCCGTTTTCAGGTCACAAAAAAACGCCCTTCCGACGAATCGGAAGGGCGCTTTCGATGAGCTGGTGTGATCCAGCCTGCAGGCGGAAAACCTAGGACTCCTCGCCTTCCTGGCCAGGACGCCACTCCTCTGTGGCGAGGTTGAAGGCCTGCTCCAGTCCGACGAGGTCGGAGCTTGGACGGAGGGCTTCGAAAGCAGCAGTCTCTTTCTTGAGCTGCTCTTCGCTGTATTCAGCCGCCTTGATAGAAAGACCGATCCGTCGCTCCATTTTGTCGACCTTGATGACGCGGGCTTCTACTTCGTCGCCAACTTTCAGGACATCTTTCACCTTAGAAACATGCTCCTCGCTCAGCTGGGAGATGTGGACAAGGCCATCGATGTCGTCCTCAAGCTGGACGAAAGCACCAAAGCTGGCGATCTTGGCAACCGTTCCTTTGACAAGCTTACCAACGGCAAACTGGTTCTCGATGTCGGACCATGGGTCGGTTTCAAGCTGCTTCATGCCGAGGCTGATGCGCTGATTGGTCTTGTCGATCTCCAGAACCATAGCCTCGACTTCCTCGCCCTTCTTAACCACTTCAGATGGGTGGTTGATCTTGCGAGTCCAGCTGAAGTCAGACACGTGGATCATGCCATCGATACCGTCCTCAAGCTCAACAAATGCACCGTAAGGAGTGAGGTTGCGGATTTCGCCTTTGATTGTGTGGCCGATCGGGTAGCGTGTCTCCACCTCGTCCCATGGATTCGGCTCGAGTTGACGGACACCGAGAGAGATCTTCTGCTCGTCTGTATTGACGGCCAGGACGACTGCCTTGATCTCCTGATCGAGTGACAGGACGTCGCTCGGACGCGTGATGCGCTTGGTCCAGGACAGCTCGGAAACGTGAACGAGACCTTCGACACCGCGCTCCAGCTCAACAAAGGCACCGTAAGGCACAAGCTTGGTGATGCGACCGGTGACTTCGCCGCCGATTGGGTATTTCGCTGAAATATCTTCCCATGGGTTGTCCTGAAGCTGCTTCAGGCCGAGGGAAACGCGCTCGCGATCCTTGTCGACGTCGAGGATGACGACGTTGAGGTTCTGACCGATGGCCAGCATCTCGCTCGGGTGGTTGATGCGGCCCCAGCTCATGTCTGTGATGTGAAGGAGACCGTCCATGCCCTGCAGATCGATGAAGGCACCGAAATCAGTGAGGTTCTTCACCATGCCCTCAACGTGGTCGCCAGGCTTGACGCTCTGGAGGAACTCAGCACGCTGCTCGGCGCGCTCGGCCTCGATGACTTCACGACGGCTGAGAACGATGTTCTTGCGGATGTCGTTGACCTTGACGATTTTAAATTCGTAAATTTTGCCGAGATACTCGTTGAGATCCTTCGGTGGGATGATGTCGATCTGTGAACCAGGCAGGAATGCCTCGACACCGACGTTGACCATGAGACCGCCTTTGACGACCGACTTGATCTTGCCTTTTACCAGGCCACCGTCTTCGTAAACTTTGACGATCTTGTCCCAGTTCTGCTTGTGAGCAGCTTTTTCTTTCGACAGAACGACCATACCTTCGTCGTTCTCGAGCTTTTCGAGGAGCACTTCTACAGTGTCTCCGACAGCAAATTCTTCGTCTTCAAACTCGGAAATAGGGACGATGCCCTCAGATTTCGCACCGACGTCGATGATGACGACCTGGTTGCGCACCTCAAGAATGGTGCCGTTGACGATGGAGTTTTCGCGATGGCTATGAAAGGTGCCATCGATAAGAGCCATAAGCTCTGCGTTTTCTGGTGCCGCAAGGGTTGCAGACATAATTAGGGTAGTTGTTTTGGTTAAGTTTTGGTTGGTTGATTAAAGAATCCGACCGACTTTGCTCCCGATAAACTCGACACCCCTGGGAGCACCTACAGGTGGCGAGGATCGCGAGAGTAGGCGCTTTCTCTCGAAAAACAAGGCGAAAACCCCGTGTCGTGGGGAGTTTTTTCCAAAGGATTCAGACCATTGAGATCCGGCATTGCGGATTGATTGTGCAGAATTGCGCAGAGGGTGGTGGCACAACGAGATTGCGTCGCGGAGTTGTTTGGTCGTGAAGAATGGTTGACCCTCACCGTATGTTCGGAACGTGTTTTACTAGATTGATTAGAACTTCTGCTGCGCTATCGGCCCTCCCCCTTTCTCCCCTCCTTGCCGATCCGGCATTTGTGCTTCCTCATCACTCAGTTACGTTGAAAGAAGCTCATGTAGGCGACTTGGTGATTGATACAAGGCTGCTGGATAGCTACGGACGCCTCCCAAAATCTGAGCGGGACTTCTACCTCGCTGCGAGAGAGCATTTTTTCGCGAAGGCATCAGCTGAGTTCTCTGACCCCGAAATTCTGAACATGGCACGGAACGCCGAGAAGCTAACCCTCTCAGGACCAATGCTCGGAGGGGTGTCCAGCTCCGGGGTTTCTGTAAAGTTTCGCCCCACCGAGAGCGAAAATTATCTACTGACCATGATCAACATCAGAACGGATGAGCGCCATGCGCTGGAGGTGTCGGGGGAGGCCGGCCAGCCGTGCGTTGCGCAAGTGTCTGATCTGCTCCCGGACACCCCCTACACCTATCAACTCTGGTCTGCTGAAGATCACCTGATCGATCAGGGGTCTTTTCGCACAGCGCCTCTGCCCGACACTGCTTCCTGCTATCGGATCGCTTTTGGGTCGTGTTTTCACAAAACCGGTGTTCACAACCCCAACCTGATGCACCTGATCGCAGAGCGAGGAAATCTCGGGATGCTCCTGCTGGGAGATTCAGCTGTCGATGATCGGGAAGCGAGACTCAATGAGCACCGAGCAGACTATCTGCTCCGAGATGTAGCTGAAAGCTGGCGCGAGTTCAGCGCCAGTGTCCCGACCTATGCATCCTGGGACGATCATGACTATCTGAACAACGATAAATCGGGTCTCCAGAAAGGACAGATCAGTCCTGTAGAACGAGATGCCATGCGGGAGCTCTGGCGGGCGAATTGGAATAATCCAGAGACTCCTGAAGGGCATGATGGTATTTATTTTTCGACAAGGATAGCCGACGTCGAAGTGATCATGCTGGACACCCGCTCGTGTCGCGAATGGTCGAAAAAAAGCAATCCAGGCTCTTATCTAGGTAGACAGCAGACCGATTGGCTCAAAGAGAAGCTTGTGGGATCAGCTGCGAAAGTCATCATCCTCACTTCAGGAACGATGTGGCACGACCATATTTCGAATGGGAAAGACTCATGGGGTGTCTGGGATCCACAGATTCGGGCCGAAATTTTTCAGCTAATCGATGAAGAAGTCGATCAACCCGTGATTCTCCTCAGCGGAGATCGCCACGGCGCTCGGGGATTTCAGGTAATGCAGCCTTCCGGTGGCTCGCTTTACGAGTTCGTGATAGCGTCTCTCGGTGGATCGCCTGGGCCCGGAGCATTCGGCAAAGACAAAGACGAACAGCTCTTCGGTTATGCAGATGGTCTTACGGCTTTTGGAGAGTTCGAATTCGATTTCACCGGAGAGAAACCCAGAATCACGATGCGTTTGATCGATGAACGAAATCAAACACTCGAGCAACTCCCGCTTTCCGTGGGCGATTAGCCCTCATGCCGACCTTTCGTGACTGTCGATTCGGCCGTCACAGAGGAGAATTCGCCTATTCGCAAGCGATTGGTTCAATGATGTATTTTACGTTGCGCGCTACTCACCAGCTCGCACCCGGACGGGAATAACCGGGGCTAGCTTTAGGAGTTGGACTCCTTGGATGCCTCGCGCCTGTAAACTCTCACCGAGAACAAAAAACAAGCGATTGCCAGAGGAATACTACCGAAACCCATGTAAAAGAGAGGTTGAGACAGACCACTACTCGTAAGGAGCGCAAGAAATAGTGTTATAAGGGCAGCCGCTAGAATGATGCCAAATACAACCACTGAGAACCGCAACTTTGTCAGATTTACCATGGTGTAACTTGATTTCGTCATCAAAACTTGCAACCTATTTCTGTCAGAGATGTTTTCAGGCGTCTAATAAATACCGGGCACTCATCCAAAAGTGTTTCGCAACGCTACCCTCGCACTACATCGCTATCAATCCGCCCGTCGCAAAGGTGAATACGCCTATCCACCCGGTTGAGTAGACGATCGTCGTGGGTCGAAAATAAAAACGTCGTCCGGCTTTCAGCATGGATCTGTCTCATAAGATCGATGATCCTCTCAGCATTCTCGGTGTCGAGATTCGCGGTTGGTTCATCGGCGATGACGAAGACGGGCCTCGTCACGAGAGCGCGGGCGATCGCGACGCGTTGCTGTTGGCCGCCGCTCATCTTTTGCGGTCGATGGCTCAATCGATCCGCTAGATCAACAGATCTCAGCGCCTCAGCCGCTCGCTCCCGGGCCTCCCCTTCCCCTACTCCCTGGATCTGAAGAGGAAGCGCGACATTTTCGAGAGCGGACAGGACGGGCACGAGGTTGAAATTCTGAAACACAAAGCCGATCTTCGCCGCCCTTAAGTCGGAACGCTCCGCCACTGACAGAGCGGATGTCGATAGCCCATCGACGCC
>JAHDFZ010000248.1 GCA_020627905.1 Verrucomicrobiota bacterium | reverse complement strand
CCGCCGTCAGTTCACTGAGGGCAAGGGCGTTCCTGCTCTCATCGCGATCCACCAGAACCCTGGTAAGGACGCTCAGAAGATCGCTCTCGCCTGGGCGAAAGGTGTCGGCGGCACACGCGCCGGTGTTTTCAAAACGACTTTCAAAGAGGAAACAGAGACCGACCTCTTCGGAGAGCAGACCGTTCTTTGCGGTGGTGTCAGCCAGCTCATCACAGCCGGTTTCGAGACTCTTGTCGAGGCAGGTTACCAGCCAGAGATGGCTTACTTCGAGTGTCTGCACGAGCTCAAGCTGACCGTTGATCTCATCAACGAATCCGGCATCTCCGGTATGCGTTTCTCCATCTCCGAGACTGCTGAGTGGGGCGATGTGACCACCGGTCCAAAGATCATCGATGCGTCTGTGAAGAAGAAGATGGAGCGTGCGCTCAAGAACATCCAGAGCGGCAAGTTCGCCAAAGACTGGATCAAGGAAGACCTCGCCGGTCAGCCTACCTTCAAGCAGCTCCGTAAAGAAGGCGAGCAGCACCAGATCGAGAAAGTCGGTAAGCGTCTGCGCAACCTCATGCCATGGCTCAAGAAGCGTGACATCAAAGGCTCACAGGCTTCCTACAGCTAAGCGCTGTTTTTCATTCATTTTCGAAATGGCAAAGCCGCACGGAAACGTGCGGCTTTTTGTATTTGGGAAGCCGGGCTTCCATGCGGGACTGAAGTCCTGCATCCATAGCTCGCATTGCCCCACCTCAGGGGAGCTGCAGGAACGCCTGAGCCAGCGAAAAATAAATCACGCAGCCTGACACATCGACGATCGTTGTGATTGCAGGGGATGCCACCACCGCCGGGTCCAGTCGGCAGGCGCGCGCAGCCAAGGGCAGCACAGCGCCAATGATCGTCGAGGAGAGGATCTGGATCACCAGGGAACAGGCGACAACGGCAGCGATAAAGACGGCATTCACACCCTCCCCCATTAGGTCAGAAGGGAAAAGAAAACGCACCTGCAGCGCCACGCAGATTCCCAGGCATAGCCCTAGCAGAATGCCGATGCGTCCTTCTTTCCAGACGACTCGGAAGAATTCACGCGGCCCGATCTCGCCCAGAGACATGGCTCGAATGACCATCGTCGCTGATTGAGCTCCCGTGTTCCCACCGGCTGCGACAACCATCGGCAGATAGAACGCCAGCACGTAAAAGGAGACCATCACCTCCTCGTAGGCGTGAAGCACCCAGCCCGAGAGCAGAGCCAGAAAAGCGAGGATAATGACCCAGCCGATCCGGCGGCGAAACTGAACGAGAACGCCGGTCTGGAGGTATGATGACACGCCTCTCTCGCCGCCGATGCCGGAGAGCTTTTCCATATCCTCGGTGGATTCTTCTTCGAGGATCTCCAGAGCATCATCGTGAGTGATGACACCGAGCAGTCGGTCCGCTTCGTCGACCACCGGCAGTGCCATCAGATCATACCGGGAGATCATTCGTGCCGCTTCTTCCTGATCGACATCTGCCTGCACGCGGATTTGATCGCCATCTACCAGATCACGGATGGGAGTGTCCCAGGTGCTGAATGCCAGATCACGCAGTCTCAGCTTTCCGATCAGGCGCTCGTCCTGATCGACCACGAAGATGCGACTGAGAATTTCTGTCTGGTCCTGATCGTCCCGCAGTTGAGAGAGCGCTTCCTTCACCGTGAGATCGAGAGTGACCCTTGCCATGGCAAGGGTCATGCGCCCTCCTGCCGTCTCATCAGCATAGCGCAGCAGCGCCTCCGCATGCTCTCGGCTGTCGGCATCCAGCAGTTTCAGGTAAACCGTCTGCTCTGCAGGTGTCGCCTCCTGCAGGAGATCAGCACATTCATCATCGGCAAGCGCTCGCAGGATCTTTCGCTGGTCTCCGGGATCTTCGGTCCGCAGCCGCGCCAGGAGGTCCGCTGCATCGATCCGGTTCACCCATTCCAGCACATACCTGAGCGGGAGCTTCTGAAAGAACATCTCGCGCTCCGGACTCTCAATCCGATCGAGGGCAAGAGCCACATCCCCCGGGTGGACCCCCTCCAGAAACGCAATCTCCCCCGTCTCGGTAAACTCATGAAAGGAATAGGCCAGCGCATCCACCGCGTCTTCTGACTGTGCAGTGTAGAGGGATTCAGGGGGCATCGCGGGAGACTCGGCAGAAGACATAGCTGTGACGGATAAAAGGCTCGCGCAGGCTTTCTTTCGAGAATGCACGATCGTAACCCCTAGACGGTATAGCCTTTGCTTTCTTGCCGGACACCTCTTTTTCTTTTATTCTTCAGGTGACATCCTCGATCTTATGAAAAAAACGTTTCTCGCATTTCTAGCCGTCTGCCTCGGCCTGTTCTTTACATCCTGCGCCTCCCTGCCGGAACAACGCATCAATCGCAACCCGGAGCTCTACGCGAAGCTCTCATCCAATGACAAAAGTCTTGTCGCTCAGGGACGACTGCGGAAGGGCATGAGTCAGGATGCCGTTTTCCTCGCCTGGGGTCGTCCCGACCGCGTGCGCTCGAGCAGCCGCAATGGCAAAGGGAGCGAAAGCTGGGCTTATGTCGATCATGCGCCCGTCCGCAGCTACAACTTCGGCTACTCCTTCGGCGGCTACCATCCCTTTTACAGCCGCTATGGCTGCCATCCGCGTTTCGGATACGGATACGGGCCCGGCTGGAACTACGGTAGCGGAATCAATTTTGTCCCGTATATTTGGCGCACTGTCGACTTCCGCAATGGGCGCGTGACTGGATGGTCCCGCACGCGGTAAGCGACATCCTCGCTTTTCGCTTCCCCAAAAGAATGGAAGACCTCCACGGACATCTCATCAGCTACCTGCGCGTGTCGATCACCGACCGCTGCAACGAACGCTGCCACTACTGCATGCCCGAAGAGGAGCAGGATTGGCTGGCGCGCGAAGAGGTCTTGTCCTACGAGGAAATCCTCCGCACCGTCAGGGTTGCCGCTTTGCTTGGCGTGAAGAAAATTCGTGTTACCGGCGGTGAGCCTCTCACTCGCCGCAACGTGCTGTGGTTTGTGGACCAGCTGTGCGAAATCGACGGCATCGATGACGTGGGCATTTCGACCAACGGAACTCTCCTCGGCAAGACCACGAAAGACGGTCGCACCTACGCTAAGGCCCTCAAAGATGCGGGCGTGCGTAGCGTCAACATTTCCCTCGACACTCTTGATGCGAAAGCCTACCACCGCACGACTGGACGGGATCTACTGAATGCTGCGATCGGCGGAATCGATGCCGCTCGCGATGCCGGGATCGAAAAGATCAAGATCAACACCGTCCTCATGCGCAACCGAAATGAGAACGATCTGTGGGATTTAGTCGACTTCGCGCATGATCGTGATCTGCTACTGCGCTTCATCGAGCTGATGCCTGTCAGCACGACAGAGGTGCTGGAGGATGATCAGTTCTTCACCGTCAATGACGCGCGCAAGCTGCTGGAGTTTCGTCTGGGGGAGCTGAGCTTCCGCCCCGACTTCCGCACCAACGGTCCTGCCCGATATTACGAAAGAGGCAATGGGCAGCTGCTGGGGTTCATCGGTGCGATGAGCGACTTCCATTTTTGCGAAACCTGCAACAAGCTGCGGCTCACCTGCGAGGGCAAGCTGCGCCCCTGTCTGGGGAGTCATATGGAGTTTGACCTTCGTAAGGTTCTCAGAGATCCGCAGATGAGCGATGCTGACATCGCCGGGTTTTTTCGTGATGTCGTCGCTCGCAAGCCGAAGGAGCATGACTTCCGCAATGCCTACGAGCCAGGACGGCGGATGATCGCCATCGGGGGGTGAAGTAGTTTACCCAACAACGTGGCTGAGAGCCTGGGAAAAAACGGAAACGGACAAGCACTTTTTTGTCCAATCCCGACACAGCCAGGGAGTAATAGGTGAATGTTCCATGTTATGAAGAAAATTGCACCCCTTTGCTTCTTAATAACTCACCTCAGCGCAGCCACTGGGCCTGAGGATCAGGAGCTCTTTTTTGAAACAAAAATTCGCCCTGTCCTGATCGAAACATGTTTTGAATGTCACGGCAGAGACTCTGTGAAATCGGGTCTGCGGGTGGATTCTCTGGAGGCGCTTATAGAAGGGGGGCATTCTGGACCCTCAGTGATTCCCGGCGATCTTGAAGGGAGCCTTCTGATCGAGAGTATCCGGAGAACCTACGAGGAACTCGAAATGCCTCCGAAAGCTCCTCTACCAACTGACGTGGTAAAGGATTTTGAAAAGTGGGTCTCTGAGGGCGCTTACTGGCCTGATTTCCAGGCTGCTACCGTCCGGGAAGCTCGCTTCGACACACCTGCTGCGTCTGTCTCTCCAGATGACGAATCGATCCGCGATCAGCTGCAACTCTGGTTGAAGACCGACAATGTCGCGCGCAAACCCGGAAGGCCTGTTTCAGTCTGGCTGGACCAGAGTGGACGTGGGCACGATCTCACCCCCACGAAAGAGGTCCGGAAACGGGGCACGGGTGAAGCTCCTACCTATGTCTCTAAAAGCACGATTAACAACTATCCCGCGATCAAGTTCAGCAACGCATCAGGAATGGCAGGATCTCCCGCGACTGCCCCTGATATTTCCGGCACGGCCGCTTACACATTTGCGCTGGTTGCGAGTGTAGATGAAGCACGCCCCGGCATCGTTTCCCTTATCGGGGGCTTCGGAGACCCTTCGACTAAAAAGAATCCCGATACGAGGATGTCAGCAGCATTTGGAATCCGCTCCGGAGGAAAAGGCGTGCCGATTCTCGTTGGCGGTCATCGGAACGATATTTGGCCACAGAAAGCTCTGAAGAATCAGATCGTGGGTGGAATTCCTCAGATTTTCATGCTCACCCAGAAAGAGGGCGGGTCCAGCCAGGAAGCAGAGATCTTCGTCAACGGTAAATCAATCGGTGCCCTCGATTATCGGGCAGAGACAAGCAACCTCAGTCGGCGTGATGACATCGGTTTCTTCCTGGGGAGCCCTTTTAAATGGTCGCGAGGCTTTAGCGGCGAAATAGCCGAAGTAGTCGTTTTCGAAGGGGAACTCTCGAACACAAAACGTCGCGGGATCGAAACTTATCTGTCCGAGAAATACAATATTCCTCTCGATCTTAAGATCGAAGGTAAAACTGTCGATGGCGTCGACCCCGCATTTCACGAGCAGCATTGGTCCTTC
>JAHDFZ010000247.1 GCA_020627905.1 Verrucomicrobiota bacterium | reverse complement strand
GAGTTGGTCGCAGCCCTGGAGAAACTGTTCAGCCCGGAGTCGATCATTGAGCGCAATGATTCGAACATTCGCAAAGCGGAGGGGCTGGAGATCGAAAAAGGGGTGCTATCGGGATCCTGGACTCAGCCGATCACGCTCAATCTGGCCGGGATCGAGCAGGAGGTGGATCTGCTCCATGGTCAGAAGACCGGAGTGTATCTGGATCAGCTGGATAATTATGCCTCTGTCGGCCGTCGGGCGAAGGGGAAAAAGGTGCTCGACTGCTTCTGCAATCAGGGCGGTTTTGCCCTGCATGCCGCGAAGGCGGGAGCGGCATCTGTGCATGCGATCGACATCAGTGATGATGCTGTGGCCGCCACTATGGCGAATGCGGAGCGAAACGAGCTTTCCGGCCTGACGGCGGAGGCAGCTAATGTTTTTGATTACCTGAAAGAAGCGGAGCAGAAGGGGGAAAAGTTCGATCTGATCGTGCTGGATCCGCCGAGTTTTACGAAGAATCGCAAAGGTGTGACTGGTGCCCTGCGTGGGTATAAGGAGATCCATCTGCGTGCTCTGCGGCTTCTGAACAAAGGAGGTGTGCTGAGCACCTATTCCTGCAGCCATCATATTTCGGAGAAAGAGTTCATGGATGTGAACTGTGCAGCCTCAGTAGATGCCAAGCGCACCCTGCGGCTGCTGGAGACCCACTACCAGCGGGCTGATCATCCGATGATCCCGACCATCCCGGAGACGACTTACCTGAAGGGTTTCACCTTCGCGACTGTCGGCGGATTTTAAGGGAGCTGGCTGGGGAACAGTAGCTGAGACTATAGAGAAATGTAGCCGCCTCGGTAACGCGGTGGATCGACGAAAGCTGTGGGCACTTCGCTGTGTTGCAACTGACCTCTTTTAAGGGCGAAAGAATTCGTGGAATTCGTGGAATTCGTGGATCCTTTTTCCCTAGCCCGGCCTCTTCCGCACCTACCTCAGCCCGTCCAACGCGTCCCAGCGGTCATCCGGCTCATCTGCCTGCTCCTCATCCTCCAGATCAGCCTGTTCCTGGATCGATGTCAGCAGCTCGCGCTTGGGGCAGTTGACCTGTCCCAGCTCTTCACATTGGGGTGCCTGGGGCAGAGCCATCAGAAAGTCCTCCCGGAGCACCTCGTGCAGGTCGAAACTTGTCTCATCTTCCTCAAATTCATACTCTGAACTCCATCGGGAGAAGTCTGCCTGGTAAGGCAGGTGCTTCAGGCACAGTCCGCACTGCAGATCAAACGTCCCGCGCAGGTCTCCCTCGATACGGATGGCATCGGAGAACTTGTAGAGGGTCACGTCGTAGTGAGCATCCTGCGTCGGCTTGATCGCATCGCTCGGATCGAGGTCGAAGACAGCCGGTGCAAGGCGTCCACTGGCTGGCAGGCCCTCGTCAGGGATCTGGTCGAAGTGAATTCTCATGAAGAAAGCTGAATGGATTCGCTGGCTACCAGGAGGGGCAGCTCTTCGACGATGGGGTAGCAGTGCTGGCTCTCGGCAGAAATGATGGCTCCCTCGATCCGGGCGGCGTCGTGCTCATTCCCGAAGGGGAAGCGAGCGTGCAGTTGCTCGAATTCCTCCTGCGTAGCGAGGCGCAAAGGCTCCTGGGTCTGTGGGCAGCGGAGATTAGCGAGAAGTTCTGGTGACATGAAATCAGGGCCGAGTACGAATCAATAGAGCGGCACGGATGGATCGATCTCGCGTGACCAGGCGTTGATGCCCCCAGCAACGTGGCAGACTCTCGTAAAGCCCTGCGCCTGCAGGTATGCCAGAGCCTTGGCGCTGCGGCCACCGACTTTGCAGTGAATAATCGTCTCAGCCTCGGGATCGAGCTCGGAGATCCGGTTCGGCAGCTCGCCGAGCGGTATATGAGTGTGGTCCGGCAGGCTGGCGACCTGCAGCTCGGCATCTTCGCGGACATCGAGGAGGACAAACGGTTTGTCGTTCCGGCTTTCGATCCGCTGGGCGAGTTCTTGCACAGAGATTTCTGCCTGGGGTGCTGGTTCAGTGGTCATGCAGGTAAAATCGATTTCTTTGAGTTCGGTCAGGGTGGGGGAGTCACCGCAGATGATGCAGGCGGGGTCTCTCCGCAATTTGATTTCGCGGAAGCGAAAACGCAAGGCATCAAAATGCAGGAGTCGACCAATGGCTGGCTCTCCAATGCCAAGGATGAGCTTGATCGCCTCACTGGCCTGCAGACAGCCGATGATGCCGGGTAGCACGCCGAGCACGCCGCCCTCCGCACAACTGGGGACCTGATCCGGCTCCGGGGGATTCGGAAACAGGCACCGATAGCAAGGGCCGCCGAGATGGGGGGCGAAAACGCTGACCTGCCCCTCGAACCGATAGATCGATCCGTAGACATTCGGCTTCCCCGTGAGAACAGCGAGGTCATTGGTCAGGTAGCGGGTAGGGAAATTGTCGGTGCCATCGATGATCACGTCATAATCAGCTGCCAGTTCGCGAGCGTTCCCCGCGTGGAGACGCTCGGTGATCGTGGCGAGCTCGACGTGGGGATTGATCTCGCGCAGGCGGTCTCGCGCAGAATCGACTTTCAGCCGGTCGATGTCGCTCTGGCCATGGATGACCTGCCGCTGCAGGTTCGACGCATCGACCGTGTCGAAGTCGACCAAGCCAAGTCGCCCGACTCCAGCGGCGGCGAGATACATGAGCAGGGGCGATCCTAGTCCGCCTGCTCCGATGCAGAGGACAGCAGCCGCTTTCAGCTTTTTCTGTCCCACCAGCCCCACCTCGGGCAGGGTCAGGTGGCGTGCATAGCGCTGCAGCTCGGGTGGAGTGAGGTCTGGTTGTTCTTCGGCCATGGAAATGCGGGGAAGTAGGGGGAGGAAGAGACCATAAGAACCGGAAAACTCAATGTCATCCTCTCGTGGCTGATCTCGAATCATCCGTGAAAGATGAGGGGCGCCAAACGCGTTCTTTTCCCCGAAAATCTGCATGCAGGGGAAGGGCACCGCGTCTACCCTCTTGCTAGACTCACTCTGGTTTCTTTATCAATCCCCGCTTTATTATGAAATTTGCGCCCTTCCTCTGCTTCGCTGCTTCTCTAGGTATCGGAGCTTTCTTACTCAGCCCTCAGGCACAAGCCGATGATCAACCTTCGTTCGCAGGAAAGAGCATCGACGAACTAAACGGTGATGATGTGTTGGAACTGGTCCGCTATAGCTACACGCTTTACGATCAGGATTTCACCGGACAGCTGCGCCAGGGGTTTCGCGACCGGACGCCGTTTGTTCTCAGGCTAAAACCCGAATCTATCCAGTTCATCTTCGATGATCCGGCACAGCTGATCTACATCGATACGGAGAATAAGCGTTTCGCTCTCTTCGAGGGGGTAGGAGGTTCTCCGAAAACGCCGGTCAACCCCAGCAAGTATGGTCAGAATATCCGAGGCACAGATGTGACCTACGATGATCTTTCCATGCGCTTTCTCCATTGGCCGAATGCCCGCATCGCTGCAGAGGAGCGCCTGAAGAACCGCGATGTCTGGGTGGTAGCCATGCGCAACCCCGATGGCCATGGCGACTACGAGACGGTGAATGTGTGGATCGATAAAAAGAGTGGTGCGCTGATGAAGATGATCGGTTACACGGCGAAAGGTCGGCCTGTCCGTGTTTTCGAGGTTCTCCACGGCAAGAAATTTGGCAATGTGTGGATGGTGAGTGATATGCGTATCGAGACGATTGATCCTGCCACCGGCAAGATCATCTCCACCACTCGGATGCAGCTGAAAGATACGGTGAAGCCCTAGGAATATCCGCTTTCCGATCAGCGTGATGCCCCCAGTATCGCCTTTGGACAGGCGAAATACGGTATCTTTCAGAATCGCGAGCTGGCTTTTAGGTTGTTGCAGGTAAGTAATCCTGCAGCACCTATGAAGTCCTCCCTCCCTCGCTTTCTCCATCAGGCGACCGATCGTCGCTTCTTTCTCCGCTCAGCTTGTGCGAGCCTTGCGCTCCCGTCTCTCGAGTCGTTGAGGGCGGAGGATTCACCTGCTGAAAAACAGAAGGCCAGCAACTTCGTAGCTATCGGCACGTATCTGGGGTGGCACCCAGCCGGGTTTTTTCCCCGAGAGGAGGGTGCGGGCTACACCATGCCGCCGACTCTTGCGCCCTTAGAATCCCAGCGCGAGCTGTTCACCATCTTTTCGGGGCTTGATCATCAGGCAGTCGGTGGTCACGGTGGCTGGTCCAACTTTCTGTGCGGTCAGAAGATTAAGACTTACTCTCTGGATCAACAGATCGCCGAGCAGCTTGGCGGACGATCACAGTTCCGCTCTCTCGAGCTGGCTGCCGGGATGGGTGAGGGGAGCACGAGCATGAGCTACAATCGCAGCGGGGTCGGGCTACCCATGCTGAGGCGCCCGAGCGTTCTTTTCGAAATGCTTTTCCCGAATGAGGAGCAGCGGAAACGCCGATTAGGAAGAATGTCTGAAAACCGCAGCCTGCTGGACCAGGTGCGGACAGAAGCGCGTTCGCTCCAGAAGCAGGTCAGCCAGCGTGACGCAGATGCCCTGGAGCAGTATTTCACCAGCCTGCGAGAGGTGGAGCAGGGGATCGAGCAGCAATCGCGTTTTTTGAAGATGAACAAGCGAGAGGTGAAAGTGGACCTTCCTCCTTACGACCCGATCACACCGAGCGAGCAGCTGGAGGCAGCTGACTTGCTTTACGAGTTGCTCGCGCTCGCGCTCGAAAATGGGTCCACGCATGTAGCCAGCGTCTTTCTCGATGGATTGGGGCAGGTGTTCACGATCGATGGTCATACGCTGCGCTCTGGCTATCACGGGTTGTCCCATCATGGGAATGATCCTGGTATGCTGAAAGATCTCATCCTCCTGGAGAGTTCCCACATCACATGTCTGGCGCGTTTCCTCGATCGCTTGCAGGCGTGTCAGGTGGCAGATTCAGATCGGAGCCTGCTTGATGACACGATCGTTCTTGTTGGCACGGGACTGGGCGACGCCGCTATCCATACCAATAAGAACCTCCCGACTCTCGTAGCCGGTGGTGGTTTTCAGCACGGGAGACACCTGCGGGTGAACAAAGAAAAGCCTGAGTATCTGCTAGGCGACCTCTACACCACACTGCAGCAGCGCCTTGGGCTGGAAGTTGAGAGCTTTTCGAATGGCAAAGGAAACTTGAACCACCTGTTCTCATAGAGCTATGAGTTGCGCAACGCATCAAGCAGTGGCTCGACGAGTGGTGGGTGGCATG
>JAHDFZ010000014.1 GCA_020627905.1 Verrucomicrobiota bacterium | reverse complement strand
ACCGCAGGAACCGGTTTGCCGTCGTATCCAGCTCATCCCGTTTTTTGACGTCGCAGGCCTGAGCAGGCATCGGCGCGCCACTGGTTGTCCTCTGCCAGTCGCGTGTCATGCGCAGCGGATCCCGCAGGAAGTCATCCGAGGCAGCCTGCATCGCAGGCACCCACTCCTGTTCGCAGCGCAGCTCGCGGTTCGGTTGAGACAGGATCATCTCGATGCAGGCATCGAAGCGCGGATCATTGAGGAAGTGACGGAGAAAGAGAAACTGCTCCAGCACCGTTCGACGCTGCTCTTCCGGGTGAGGGGTGAAAGAGAGAGCGGTCGGAGTATTCCAGGACAGGAGCAGCTGACTGCAGAAGTCGGCGATCTCCTCCGTCATCGCCCGATATTCCTTGTCGTAATTGATCTTCCGCGAGATGAACTCAACTCGCTGGACGATCTCCCGCCCGCAAACGGTGAAGGCGAGATCTGCCAGTCCGAGGAAGTTGATCATCTGGAAACGACCTGACAGCGGCGCTCCCTTGATGCTCGTGACGCTCCATTCCCGAGTCGCCGACATAGCGAAGTTCCGATCCGAGATGGCCACCTCCGCCGCACTCGCACCATACACCAGCCATTCATAGATGATCGTCTCAACAAGGCGAATTTCGTGATCCTGGACGGCGATGCGGCCTCCCTTCTCGTCGATCATCCCGCGCCAGCCTGGAGGCAGCTTCGGGTGGGGGACAAGGGCTTCGGGATCCAGTTGCTCTGCCGTTCCATCCGACACCTGCCGGACGATCCAGCAGGTGCTGTCCACCCCCTGGAGCAGGGGGATCGAAAGGGCGGAAAAACTCATGGAGAAAGACCAAGTGGTCGCAGCGTCCTCAGTTGATGAAGCTGACGAAATGCTCCTCCAGCAGCACGCGGATCATCGTCTCCAGCTTTCGGCGTGATTTCGGAAACACAGGGGTGACTTTCTCGTCAAGCTTGAGAGCGTCCTGCGGAGATCGGCCGGAGTTCGTGGCACCCCCTTCCTCACTGGGAAAGAATCCGAGTGCCGACTCCTCATCTCCGCCTCCGCAGTAGTCAGACAGCGCACCGAGCAGGCGTCCCACCCGTCCCATGCTGCCGTGGAGCTTGGGCAGGATTTTCTGAATGATCTGCGCATCCAGATCGCTCTGCCATCCGCCTTCGTCCCATTGAAAAAGCGCGGACGGCGACTCTGCCTGAGCCAGGTGGCGGCAGACGCGCAGGTAGCGCAGCACCTCATTCGCTGTGCGATAGGCATATTCATAGCGACCACGCTTGAGAATCTCAAACAGGGCCAGCAGATGAGCCTGCACCTGCTCGGCGACCGTCTTCGGCAGGGCTTCCAGGCCGCCCCGATCGGGGTCCAGTTTTGCCCGGTTCGCCAGTGCCAGGAAGGCTTCGGCCACCCCTGCCTCCGCTCGTCCAGTCTCTGGGTATTCGTGAGGATCGCTGAGGAAGGTGCCGATCTCATCCTTGCTCACCTCGAATTCGATGACATTCGCGCGATCCAGCACCTTCGGGCTGAACATATAGGTTGTCTCATCCACATTGACGGTGCCGATGACGAAGAGATTCTTCGGGTAGGGGATCTCCTGGGGCACCCCGATTTTGTCGCCCTCGAAACGGGGCAGGCGGTAATCACTGCTTTCTGCAGAGCCTTCCGCGTGCAGGGTGAGCTTCCCGTCCCGCTGCTCCATGGCCGACAGGAAATCGGCGAAGTAGCGCTCTACATGAGAGAGGTTCATCTCATCGAGGATGAGGAAGAACGGTGTCTGCTCGTTGCCGGGAAGAGAGGCGTCGATCAGGAGGTCGAGGATAGCCGTGCTCTGGTAGATGGGGCGTTTCTGGTCGGGGTCGTCGTTCCCGAAGAAAGCTTGTCGCAGATGATTGACGAAGCCGAGGACAGGACGGTTGTCAGTCCAGTCCGCACCGACGGGGACGATGGCGTGGTTGGTGGACCCTGCTTGTGAAAGCCTTACTCCTTTTCCAGACTGGGCTATCGCCCTTAAAGGTGAATCCCATCCATGAATAAATGAATTGAATGTCGAGTCCGCCTTCATGCGGTCTCGCATGTCTCTCCCTTTGTCTTCGGAACTGATCTTGCCACTGTCAAAGGCTTCGATCCATTCATTCGCAACGGCGTTGGGTAGAGGGATTAGTCGCCCTTCCGAATCACGAAGTAAGAGCAAGTCGGCCGAAAGCGACTGGACGATGTATTTTGCCTTTTCTCCTGCGACAGTGTCACCTGCAACCAAGGGAGGGCGACGGGCAGAACTCTCTTGCTCAAGCGCTTTCGACAAAGACGAAGCCAGCGCCGTCTTCCCAGATCCGCTTCCCCCCGTCAGAATTGTAAAGGGCTTCGAGAGGGCAGAACGGAGCACGCGTTGCTGCAGGTCTCCACCAGCTAGCGTCTCGAGCAATGATATTATCGCAGTCCGGTCATTCATTTTTTGAGGGAAGCCTATCACAGAGAATGCGCCTATTACTAAAAGTTTGACATTTTTTAGGGCTATC
The DNA here is from genome assembly GCA_020627905.1 of Verrucomicrobiota bacterium. Lineage (GTDB taxonomy): Bacteria > Verrucomicrobiota > Verrucomicrobiia > Verrucomicrobiales > DEV007 > Arctic95D-9. The sequence goes on along the minus strand of JAHDFZ010000014.1, from coordinate 27,885 downwards.
GGGTCCTTCAGGTGGGCTTCGGTCAGTGGGGCGAATCATTCGGTTCTGCACCCGCCCAAACCCAAAACAATCACAATCTCCCGTAATCCATCTGTCTAGGTTGCGTCAATATTGTTGCGATGTTGTCGATAACATCGCCAAAACCATAACCAAACCAACCATATGAAAAAAATCGGAATCATTGCTGTAACGCTTCTGATCTCCGCCGCGACCGCTGTCGCTGGGAATTACGGAAACAAAAAAGACATTGTAGAAGTCGCGTCATCGACGCAGGGCTTTGAGACGCTGGTCGCTGCTGTGAAGGCGGGCGGGCTTGTCGAAACTCTTCAGGGGGAGGGGCCATTCACGGTCTTCGCGCCCACCGATGAAGCGTTCGAGAAGCTTGCTCCCGGCACGGTAGAGATGCTGCTGAAGCCTGAGAACAAGGAAAAGCTCGTGGAAATCCTTACTTACCACGTCATTCCCGCTAAGGTATTGGCTGAGGATGTGAAACCGGGATCGGTCGCCACGGTAGAGGGTGATGAGATCGAAATCGCTATGAACGGCGATACCGTGATGGTCAATAACGCGAAGGTGACCGCCACCGACGTCAAGGCGAGCAACGGCGTCATCCACGTGATCGATACCGTTCTCATGCCGCAAGGATAACGAGTCCCGCATCGTAGCTGTCCGTCATTGAGATAAATGACACGTGCCAGCTCCCCATTGCGGGAGCTGGCTTTTTTGTGAAGGAACATGGCGCGCGCGAGAATGAGGTAGCATCCTGTGCCGGAGGCCAAACTCCGTCCTAGAGAGAATGGCGCAAGGTTTAGCCATATCATCGGTCGAAGAGTCCTTTAGCCTTGCTCGAGTCTGTGCGCCGGAGCCTGATGTCGTCAGCGATTCAATTCGCCCGTCCATATCAGGCTTGATGCGAGCTATGGACGTGCGGATTCATTCGCGCAGCAAAAGTCCTGAGCGGAATAGCTTAAGGAAAAGCGGATTGATCGACATCTGATCCACGATGGTCTCGCTTATCCCGCCCACACCTGAACGTCCCGGACAGATGTTGCTCGCGAATGAATTTGCGATTCCATGGCGGGTCAGATGATACCTATGGAATCGCGACTTTGTCGCGAGCCGAAAGCCCTGTGCGCCAGCTTTGGGCCTCAAGGTAGATCAGAAGTCGGGTTTCGAGTGATTCGAGCATCATACCTCATTGGCCTCTGTTTTTGCCGAGGGGAGTCCTTAACCTTGTGGCATTCGTCCTAGAAAGGCTGTTGCGATGATTTACTGCAAAGATGAGAAAATTTAAAATTTCTTCCTATCTTTTGAGAAAGGCGCTAGTTTTTTGAGCATTCCGTGCTAGCCTCCTGGCCTATGTCATCCACACGCAGAACACGATTCTCACGACGGGTGCCAGATCATGTAACAGATGAACTGGTTACGGTATTGACCGGCAAGGAAACTTTCCTTTTCAACGATCTCTTCGCGGTCGTTTATCAGAATCTGAAGGAGCGCAATGCGGTCTCGGGTGGCGAGGAGATGCTCCGCCTTCGTGCTTATGAGAAGCTGCAGAATCTCGTGACTCGTGGACTTGTCGACAAAAACGGTAAAGAATACACCGGACGCGACAACATTCAGGATGCCATCAGTCCTCCTCCTGCGGCGGCTGCGAACTCCTGACTGATCAGTTCTTTACAGGGATTTCGTCTAGACGGAGTCCAACTTTTCACTACATTCCGGAGCCGGCAACGACTCCGGAATTTTTTTGTCATGCTCATCGAATACATCCCCGTCCTGCTCCAGATCGTGCTGGCTACCGGCTTCGCGGTGGCTACCCTCATCGCCAGTGCTCTCCTCGGGAAGCGCGCTGTGCGGAACCAGGTGAAAGACTCCGCCTACGAATGCGGGATGCTGCCGGAGGGTGAGGGGCAGGCGCGCTTCAGCGTGAAGTTCTACCTCGTGGCGATGCTCTTCGTCCTGTTCGACCTGGAGGTGGTCTTTCTTTTTCCCTGGGCGGCGGTGTTCCGCGAGCAGATCTCCGCGGGTGAGACGGTCTTCTTCTGGTCAATGATCGGTTTCGTGGGGCTGCTCTTTGTGGCTTATCTTTATGCTCTGAAAAAAGGAGCGCTGGAGTGGCGCAACTGATCGGAAGCCCGAGCTGCGTGCCCATTTCTGAACGGGTATGATCCTCTACACCGCGACCATTTATTCATCCGATGGCTTTGACCCATCGCGGAAAGGCACCCTGCTTCGGGAGCTGCGTTCGAGGCTTTTCAGCGCACCATCCGGATTTTCTTTCAAAACTGCCTGGCAGAAAACGGATGGTGGTGCGGAGATCTTTTTCCTGTTTGCCCAGTTTGAAAATGAGAGCCGCTATCTGATTTTTCGTCAGTCGGCTGTTTTTCAAACCTTCCTCGACACTCTTGAACAGGAGGGATTCACCATGGAGCAGGAGCGCTTGTTTGAGGACGATGCCATGGCCTTCGAGCCTGAGGAGTAGCCTTTTCAGACGATGACAGCTGAACTTCCGCAGGACTTGCCGCTGGATCTGGCCATCGTCGGTGGTGGCATCGCTGCCATGTGGACGGCGGTGGAGGCGATCGATCGAGGTTTATCGGTGCTCATCCTGGTGCAGGGGGAGCTGGGCGGCGAGCAGTCCGTATCGGCTCAGGGGGTCGTCCATGGCGGCATGAAGTATGCCCTGGGGGGGAAGCTGACAGAGTCATCGCAGGCACTGGCAAATATGCCCGGGCGCTGGGAGGCTGCCCTGCGAGGTGACGGACCGGTCGATCTGCGAGGAGCCTCACTGCTGAGCGATCATCAGGTGATGTGGAGTCTGCCGTCTGTCATGAGTAAAGTGGTGGGTTTTTTCGGCAGCAAGGCGCTCGTTGGCCGTTCGGAGTCGCTGCTGCGCGACCAATACCCGGCGCCGCTTCAGAATGAGGGGTATAAGGGGAAAGCCTTTCGTATCGATGAGCCGGTGATCGATCCTCCGTCTGTCACGAAATGTCTGGCCGCAGCGATCGGTGAGCGCGCGATTTCTGTCGAGTGGGGGCGCAATGCCCGCTGGCTCGCTGCCGACGACGGCTGCTCTCGGATCGAACTATCGGCACCAGCATCAGGTGTGACGTATCGTCTGCGGCCTCAGCGCACGATCCTCGCTGCCGGTAGGGGGAATGAGTCGATGCTCAAGGAGCTGGGAATCGAGACGCAGCCGATGCAGATCCGCCCGCTGCATCAGGTGATCGTCCGTTCTGCCTCTCTCCCGCCGTTTTATTCTGTCTGCATCGGGACCTCGCCAAAGCCGCCTTTTGTGGTGACAACGCATGTCGATGCAGAGGGGCGCACGGTCTGGTATGTGGGCGGCGATATCGCCGAGGCTGCCGGTGTGCAGCGCTCGGAGTGCGATCAGATCGCTGCTGCGCAGAAGCTCCTGAGTGAAACGCTACCGTGGCTGGACTGGCAGGGGAGCGAGTGGTTCACCCATCGGGTGGATCGGGCAGAGCCCTTCACCGGCACTGGCGACCGCCCGCCGGGCGCGTATTGTGTCCCGGCGCGACGAGGGGATACAAGTCTGCTGGTGGGCTGGCCTACCAAATGGGCACTGGCACCCGATTTTGCGGAGCATGCGCTGGCCGAATTACAACCGCTCAGCGCAGCTCCCGTCCCGGAGGCAATGCTGAATGAATTTTCGCGCCCGGCGCAGGCCACGGCTCCGTGGGATCGGCGGGACGCTGGGATACTTTTTACTCGACCATCATGAAAACATTCCAGCTGCATGGCACCGATCTCATGCTCTCCGCGATGGGATTAGGGACGGTTAAGTTCGGCCGCAATGAGGGAGTCAAGTATCCAGAGGCTTTCGAGTTGCCGACAGACTCGCATATTGAAGGCCTGTTAGAAGTGGCTCAATCAAACGGGATCAATGTGCTGGACACGGCTCCGGCCTATGGAGAGAGTGAGGAGCGTCTCGGGCGTCTGTTAGGATCTGCTCGTGATGATTGGCACATTTTCTCGAAAGCAGGGGAGTGTTTCGAAGGGGGAGAATCATTCTTCGACTTCTCACAGAAAGGGATCGAGGCCAGCCTTGAGCGGAGCCTGCGCCTTATGCGCACGGATCGGTTGGAGGGTGTGCTCATCCACTCTGATGGTGATGATCTGCGGATCCTCAATGAGAGCGGTGCCATGGAAGCCCTGAAAAAGGCCCGCGATGCCGGGAAGGTGCGCGCTATCGGGATTTCATCGAAGACTGCAGAGGGAGGTCTGCGGGCCATTGAGCTGGGGCTGGACATCGTCATGGTGACCTATCATCAGGGCTATGAGGATGAGGCGGCTGTCCTCGACGCAGCTGCTGCGGCAGGGAGATCTGTTTTCTTCAAGAAGGCACTTGGTTCCGGCTGGCTGGCCCAGTCTGAGAGCGAGGAGGTGCGACAGAGGAAGGTTGCCGATGCGTTCCGCTTTCTCTATGCGCGTCAGCCTCGCGGCACAGTGATCGTCGGCACCTTGAGCGAGGCTCATCTACGCGAAAATGCTGCCGCAGTTGCTGCCGCATTCGAGTAAGGGCACGGCCCCCGCAAAGAAAAATTCTGCCGCCAAGCTAGAGAAGGACAACAAGGATGTCGTCCGTCCGGACGCAGGGGCCGTATTGCCCGCTTCATCGTCGTGGCACCGTCTTTATAACCGCTGTGAGCCGAAAGCATACAAATGAAAACGCCGCAGCGATCACTGCGGCGTTTGGTCAAAAAAGGGGGGGGTATGTGAGGGTGTTTCCTATCCCTCCATGCAGCTACGGAGCATCCACGCCTGCTTTTCATGAGCCTGCAGTAGCTCGATAAAGAAATCAGCGGTCGCCTGATCTTTATAGTCTTCTTCTATCTCAGCCGCCGCCTTACGCAGGTCGCGGATCATGGTCTCGTGATCAGCTACAATCGTTGTGATGGCCTCTTCACAACTGATGATCGCTCCGGCAGATTCTTTCAAGCTCGATAACTCCATGAATTCTGCCATGGATCCCGGGGAAGTTCCTCCCAGCATGCGGATCCGTTCCGCTGTTTCATCGATCGCCGCAGCCAAGGCTGTATACTGCTGCTCAAACAGTTCATGAAGGGTGAAGAAGCGTCCGCCTTTCATGTTCCAGTGGAAATTCCGCAGCTTCATGTAGAGCACATGCTGATCTGCCAGGGCGTTCATCAGGCACTGGATGACGCGCTCGTTCTGGTCGTCGGTCAGGCCGTTATTTAAATTCTCGTTTAACTTTGGTGAAGTAATCATGGTTGGTTTTTCTTGGATCTGCTGCGGTCAGTTCTTTTTGAGTAAAACCCGTCTCTGGTTCAACAGTGGGCACAGTTCTCCCATCTATAATGCAGGACCCGCGCCAAGCCATATGTCGCGTCCAGGTCCCGAGATTTCGGGGGTTCGGGTTCAGGTGCTTCTTGCCTCTCGTGCATTTCGCCACCCTTCCATTGCATCCTGCACACCTTATTCTTGCGGTGTCAAAAGAGCATTTCAAAGATCCGGAATCTCGTAAAACAGACTTCTTTTACCGAAAAACAATAAAAAACAGTTGCGCTACATGAAAATTGAAGAAAACTGTGCTCATGACCGAAATCCATGAGGATCCGCCCCCTGTCCTGAACCGGAAATTTCGGGTGGTTGGGATCCTCGGCACGATTGTCTGTATGCTTGGGATGGGGTTCTTTGGTCTGGTAGCCGGTGTGATGGCTGCCGGCGTCTATTGGATGAGCCATCTCGAAGATTCGGGAAAACTGGTCCTGTTGACGGATGATCAGGAGGTGCCTGCACAGGGCTATGCTGTGCTTCTCAAATCGGAAACTGACGATGAATCGCAGGCGCTTTCCTTTGTTCGCAATGGGAAGGTCATCGTCGACGAGGTCAAAATCGATAATAAGCTGACGAAGTCCGAATTTCTCGTGTCATGGAGGATCAAAGCGGATGACAGCGAGGAAGTTCGAAGTGTATTCGACCTGATCCCGACCCGATTCTGGGTCATCCTCGTCATTTACATGGTCTACCTGTTTGCCGGGTTTTTTATAGGGCTCCGATTTTTCAGGGAAATCCGCAGAGGGCGCATTTTCTCGCATGCCACGGTCCTGTGTATCGGTGCGATGGCTGTCTGGGTGCTGCTGCGAGTTACCTTTGCTGACACGCTGTTTCACACGATGCTGTTTCTCTTCCTCGCTGTGCTGTCATGGTCGATCCACGAGGCGCGGAAGGACCGTCAGGAAAATGCGTTAACCATCTAAATAGGGGAAGCAGGAGAGACTGATGGGTATACAAATCGAACTCGATGTGATGATGGCGAAGCGGAAGGTGAGCCTTAATGCACTCTCAGAGTATGTCGGCGTGACACCGCAGAACCTCTCTGTCCTGAAGACAGGAAAAGCGAAGGCCATCAGATTCTCCACGCTTGAGCGCATCTGCGAATTTCTCGACTGCCAACCCGGTGACATCCTCATCCATAAATCCGAAAACAAAGATGAGAGGGAGACGGGGCGTTATAAATAGCCCGTCCGTTTATCATCGCCAAGCCACTTCATTTTCTCTATAGCTAAAACATTGTTATGAAGACCCGCCTGAAAAAACTGCTCAGCTGCCTGGTGGCGATCTCTGCCTGCGCGGTCTCTGCTGAAGAGAAGCTCGTCATCCTGAAAAACGGCGATACTCTGCGTGCGCAGTCTGTCGAGCAGGCTGATGGCATCGTTACTTTGAAGAGCGGAGGGAAAGCCTTTCTTGAGATCCCGAAGCAGCAGGTCGTCCGTTGGCTGCCGGTAGAGCCTACGCTTTTCGAGGGGCCTGCACGCGCTAAGCCGTTCCCCTCCGTGTCGGCAGCTGCGAGAGCCGTAGAACCTGCGTGTGTGCTGATCCGCCACCCCGGTGGATCGGGGTCCGGCTTTCTTGTGTCGAAAGAAGGGTTGGTCGTCACGAATGCGCACGTGATCGATGGATCCACGCAAATCGAGGTGACGGTCTTCACCAAGGGGGCGGACACACTGGAGCGAAAGGTCTACAAAAAGGTGGAGATTCTCGCTACCGCACAGCTTGATGATCTGGCGCTGCTGCGAATCATGCCGGATAAGCCTGTCACCTTTCCCATTGTCCGGCTTGGCGTGTCAGAGTCACTCAATGTCGGGGATGCTGTTTTCGCGATTGGAAACCCGCTCGGTCTCGAGCGGACAGTAACCACAGGGATCGTCAGTCTGGCACTGCGGAATGCGCAGCGCTGGGGCCTGAGTGTCCAGCATACCGCGCCGATCAGCTCGGGAAACTCGGGTGGCGCGCTCTTCAACCAGCATGGGGAGGTCGTGGGGATCAACACTTTTGTCTATCGGCCCCAGGTAGCGGAAAACCTCGGCTTCGCCCGGCCGGTCAATGTGCTGCGTGAGTTCCTGAATGCCAATTCAGCCTTTGCCTTTGACCCGAGCACTCAGAATAACGGGGTCATCTACCACTCTCCTGCGAAGCAGTAGGATATTTTGACTCATCATTTTTCGAACACTTGAAAAAACACAGATACCTATGAAACAGAAAATACAGACATGGAATAGCTGGAGAGCCGGCGTCACTCGATTCAGCATGGCGGCAATTGCTGCGATGACAGCTAACAGCGCACTGGCGATCAAGCCCGGTGAATATCTGCCGGCGGATGCCAGCCTAGTCGTCCATCTGGACTCTATCAATGATCTGGATGATGCTCACCCGGTGAAGCGGATCGGAAAGCATCCTGGGTTTGCGCAGGTCCTGGAGACGCTCACTAGCGGTGGTCAGGTGGACCCGGATGAGGTGAAGTCCAGCTTTCAGGAGAAGCTGGAGGCCGAGTTCGGGTTGACCCCGGAGGAAGCAGTCAAGTTGTTCCCCGGATCGCACACGCTTGCTGGCTACCTGGATACAGAGCCCATCCTGCAGAGAGTCGCCGAGCGAGGACTGTCTAACGGTGGTGCGATGGATATGAACTGGAATCTGATTCTCCTCTCAGAGACAACGATGACTCCGGAGCGGTTTCGAGAGCTTCTCGAGTCGTCCCTCGCATTCGCCAAAGAGAGGCGTCCTGAGCGGAATCCTGAACTCATTCCGGCTGACGGCCCTTCTTCCTTCGACTTTATCGAGATGAAAGACGGCGAGGAGAGCTCGACTCGTTTCACGCTCGTCGATGATCTGCTACTCGTTGAGTTTGGAAATGTCGAAAACGATTTCTCCCGCTCAGTGAACGAGTATGCCGGCGGCGAGGGGGATCCGGCGGTCAGCCTGGCCTCCAGCCGGAGTTTTATTGACTCCATGGAGTATGCAGAGGAGTCCGGCTCTGATTTCTTTGTCTTCAGCCCGCTGGGTGATCTCATGCGGACGGTGGAGGCAGTCGTGGAGGCGGGTCTGGAGCAGGCGCAGAATCAGGAAGGTGCGAACCCGATGCTCGCGATGATCCCCAAAGATGGCGCGATGACCTTCCTCGGCCTCTCGAATGTGGACAAATTCTTCATGTCTGGAAAAACCACTCCGGATGGCCTGGATATGGTGACGGAAGTCAACCTCGCTGAGCGCACTGGGCTGATCGGATCCATTTTCTCCAGTTATAATCTGGATCAGCCAGTGGCGTATCCGGCCCTGTCGACCGGAGCGGTTGAGGGTGTGGCTGTCACGAGCTATGACCTCCCGGCACTCCTCAATGGTGTCCTGGATAAGTTCAATACCCTCTCCCCGATGCTTGGGGGACTCGTCCAGATGCAGCTGCAGCAATTGACGCCAAAATTTGGAGTCGACATCCAGAAGGACATCATCGGTAGTGTTGGTAGCGAGATGGTGGAGCTTTATGGCTACGGTGAGGATAATCCCACGAAGGAAAGCAAGCCGGTGACCGCCTACTCGCTGGCGCTGGCTGATCCTCAAGCATTCCAGGCCAGCCTGGGCACGCTGCTCGAGAAGCTGGGTATGGCTCCCCAAACGCGGGAGTTTGGTGGCGTGACGATTTACTCCGTCCCGAAGAGTGCGAAGTTGGGTCAATCTCTGTCGAATGGTGGAGGCGACTCTCTGGAGTATGCCTTCGTGGGAGACAGCCTGTTGCTTTCAGCGGGGTCGGCTGACTTCACGCAGAAGATCATCACCGCGACAAACGATCCCCAGAGTGCGCTGTCGTCAGATGCTTTCCTCACGGAGCCCATCATACCGGCCGATGTCCCCGGAACTCAGATCGGTGTATCGCACCTCCAGTTTCCTCTCTTTGCGAAGATGATCATCCTGTCTATGACCGAAGGCAAGGATGCGAAACTTGACCCTGACATTCTCTCGCAGCTCCCGACCTTTGAGGATCTTGATTTTGTGATTCGCAGCGAGTCGAAGGACACGGGTGAGGGCATTGTCAGCTTTATCAAGCTTGAGCCGAATCCATAACGTTCGGGTTGCATCTCTCCCTCCTGCCCCCACTTGTTCATGAAAAAATTCTCTTCCTCTCGTATCAGCACCGGCCTGGGCACAGCTTGTCTGGCAGCTTTGTCCCTGACGGCCCTCGCTCAGGAGGCTGCTGAAAAGGAGCCTGCCGGGAAAGCTGATCCTGCGGTTTCGCTTACCGGCCCCTTCGTTCAGAAGGTGAGTCAGGACATGCGGGACCCGAGTGTAGCGGATCTCGATGGAGACGGCCGATCTGACCTGATCGCTATCGATAACTCGAAAGGGGAGATCACCTTTCTCCTCCAGAGAAATCAGAAGGAGTTGCAGGAGCTGGCGAGAGAGAAGATCGAGACCGACTTCTGGGAGCCGATCCTCGATACAGCGCCTTTCTTTAAGCAGGAGATGCGCATAGGGGATCGGATGTTCAGTCTTGCGACACTTGACTTTAACCAGGATGGCAGGCTGGACTTCGCAGTTTCAGGTCTCAATGTGCCTCTGCGTGTTTTTTATCAGCAGGAAGGCACCAGGTGGCGGGAAGCCTGGCGGTATGATCAGGTGGATGCGGTCCCCGCGCAGGGGTGCATCATCGCCGAAGATCTGGATGGAGATGGCGGAGAGGAGCTGCTCTTTCTGGGGAAGGGCAAGCTGATCGAGTTTCGCTTTTCACCGGATGGAAAGGCGAACCGGCCGAAAGTCTATAGTGTGGGTCAGGAAGATGCGCGGGATCTCGCTGTTGTAGACATTGATGGTGACGGGCGGAAAGATCTGCTCTATCTGCTGCCTTCATCGGATCGTCCGCGGGTCGTCCGGCTCGGACAGGAGGGCGGTGGTTTCGGAGCGGAGATCGAGATCACTGGCGAACTCGGAGCTATCGATTATGCCGTAAAAGGGGATCAGGATGGGACATTTGCCTTCGTCGATGAAATCGACTCTGAGGTGATCGTCGGGCGTTTTTCGACTGAGGAGGAGACGGCGACCGCCATCTCATCTCTGCAGGCTCGGAGCTACCCTGTGCCGCGCACCGGTGCAGCGGCTGCCATACCCTGCGTGGGTGACTATGATGGCGACGGCATAGGAGATGTCGTGATGGGAGATGCTGAGGGCGCCCGCGTTCTGCTCTGGAAAGGGCAGAGCCAGTCTGTGTTCCAGCGACCTGTGGACTTCCCCAGCTATTCTCAGATCACGAGCCTCGCAGCAGTCCAGTCTGAGGGGCGGGATGCGCTTCTGGTTGTGTCCGGGTCTGAGGGGATCGCGGGGATCGCCTCCTTTGATCAGGAGAAGGGCCGCTTCAGCTTCCCGGACCGTGTTGTCACCAGCGGTAGCCCGATTGTAGGTGGCTCAGGTAACATCGACGCCGATGACAGCGCTGAGGAGCTACTCATTGTCCAGAAAGAAGGTCTGCGTCTTGAGCTGGCGATTTTCCGGAAAAAAGACGCGGTCTATGAGGAGGTCGATCAGGTGAAAATCGGATCCATGAAACGCGAACCGGAGCACATTATCGTAGAGGATATCACTGGCGACGGGCGCGCTGATGTCATCGTCATGGTGCCGAAAGAGCCGGCGCATATCCTCATCGCCAATGAGGAAGGAACGCTGGATGTCGTCGCAGAGGACAGCACGATCCGGAAAGGTCAATTCGTTGGATTATCGCCAGTTAACTTCTCGATCGGCGATATCGACGAAGATGGCAGGATGGAAGTCCTGCTGGCTAAGAAAGGATTTATCCGGGCGTATCAGATCGACCAGGGCGGCGGGATCACGCTGAAAGATCAGGGGAATATGCGGGAAGGCAATGATGTCGTCCTCGGCCCATTGGTTCTCCCGAAGACGAAGGATCGCTCCGCGCCACAGCTGGCTGCGTATCACCTGGACGATGAGAGTCTGCAGTTCCTCACACGTGATGGGGACGGTGCGTTCCGTTATGACCTATCCACAGAGACGGGAGCCATCCTGCTTACGCAGGCGACGTATGATGCCTCTGCAGCCGGAGAGAAGTTGTTCCTCTTCGGTCGCGATCGGTTCTGGGTGCTCCCGCTAGCCGGGGAGGCGTTGGGATTCGCAGAGGCTTCACGCTTTTCTTCGCGTCTGGATGATGTCAGCTACGCTGCCCTCACATTCGGTGATCTAGCTGGGGATCAACAGCCGGAGCTCATCCTTATCGACCCTGCGAAGCACGTAGTAGAGGTCCTGCGTCAGTCCGAGGACGAACAGTGGAAGAGTAGCCTGCATTTCAAGGTTTTCGAGCGCAGTCGTTTCGCTCGGAATAAGAAGGACGAGAACGCGGTGAACCCGAGGTTCCCGCTGATCGATGACTTCAATGGCGATGGGAAGAATGATCTCCTCCTGTTCTGCCACGACAAGGTCCTACTCTACCCCAACGCACGCTAGGGAAACCGCTGAAAAAATATGCAAACGATGATGAGAGACGATATGAGTGATAGTTTCGACTCAACTGAGAGCGTGTTTGCTACTCTCACCCTTCGGGCTGCAGCCCTGATTCCGTCTGGCTGCGTTTCTCGTTGCTCAGGTAGCTGCGGCTACCATCGCTCCTCGCGCCTTGCCGGCCGAAGGCAGGGTTGCTTACTCCGGTCACCCGGTCATCGGTCACCTAGTTTTTCAACTGTCTCCTAGAGAGATCTGTTAGTTTCCTGTCATGGAGAAAATCAAAACAAGCCCGGCTATCCTGAGGGCTGGTGCTGCATTCGTCGTCCTCATCATCGGCATCGCCTGGCTGGTGGGGCAGCGGCCGGTGCAGCTGCTGCCCGCTGCGGGTCGCGTGGCACCGGAGATGCTTGAGATCACAGTCGCTGCACCGGGTGTCAGCCTGCCGGTTCTCGAGAGTGAAGTAGCAGTGCCACTGGAGAGACTCTTAGCGGAGCATGGTATCTACGAGACAGAGGTTTTCATGCAGGAGCAGGGGCTGCTGCTGCTCGCGACCAGCCCCGCCATGACACCTGGCGAACGCGCCTCGCTTAATCATCAGTTAGATACCCTGTCAGATGGACTGCAGAAGAAATTTCTTCAGATCACTGGTCCTGCCCTGAGCTTTCCCAAAGACCTGAATCGCAACCACTCCTACTGGGTCATTTACCCCGGCGAAGAACAGCCGTCAGCGAGCGCTATCGACCGTTTGCTGAATGACCTGCGTGCTGCATTCCCCCGAGCTGCCTTTTCCCTGCCCGGTGCCCGGTCCTCTTTCGTCGAGCTTCGCTATGAATCTGAGACTCTCGATGATGCGGGGCTGAGTCCGCTGGAGCTTCGCGCCTACCTCACGCCCTATCTGCAGAATCGGCAGGGAAGTCTGGGGGTGGATGCAGGCGGTTCCGTGCTTTCCCCGGTGTTCATCGCTCAGGCAGATGATCCGCTGGAGGCTCTGGAGGCGGTCCCTGTGAGAGACCCGCGCGATGGCTCCATCTCACAGCTTGGTGACATCGTCGAGATCGAGCTGAAGGAGCTCCCCTCTCCCTCATTGACAGTAATCGCAGGCGATCAGCAGGGGCACCTGCTCCAGGTAAAGGCGGGCACTGCTGAGGAAGCTGCCGTCCGAGATTATCTTGAATCGCTGGAGAGCGACCTGCAGGCAGAGCTCCTCTTCTCTCAGGATGTGGTAGCTCGTGAAGTGATCGTAAGCAGCGCCTGGCGGATGCTCGCCAGTTTCGTCATAGCGATCGGGCTTGTGGTTCTTTTCGGCTTCCGCCGGCTCGCGTGGCTCGCTGGCGTCGGGATCGTCGTGTCTGCGGTGGTTGCCTCTCTCTGGCTGCCGCTGACTGGCGGTTCCTGGGATCTGGTTTTCGTCGGGGCGATCACCATTGGTTTTATCCTGTTTGCCGATCAGCAGGTTCTGATTGCTTATGAACTGACAGCGCGCACATCTGGATCACTCAGCCGCCTGTGGAGGCCGCTGTCGGGCGCGGCCCTGACTACGGCTGTCGCTCTCATGCCGGTCCTTGTGCTCCGAGGGGATCGTCTCGATTCCATCTCAATGCTGGGCATCTTTCTGCCGATCGCCCTGCTGCTCTCTCTGGTGATCGGACTGGTCCTGCTTCCTCGCCTGGTAGGTGTGAGCAGCGGTGGGCTCGCGGGAGATGATGATTCCGGGCGGTTTTCAGCATCCTATCTCCGCATTGCGAAGACCTTGTCAGGGAAGGGGGCGGTGGCGTATCTGGTGCTCGCCCTCATCGGGGCAGCTGTCGTTGCTTTAGTTGGCCGCCTGCCTGCTGAGCCTGACAGTGCGCTCATGCATTCTCGATATTTCGTGATGGAGTATGAGCCCGGGGGGCAGGATGATGATGCCAGCGACAGGATCCCCGGTTTGATCTGCGCCATGGAGGGCGCTGTGCCGGCACCCTTCTCGCAGGGATTTCTACCTGCCGGAGATCGAGCGGGGCTGCGGACGTTGATTTTTGAGAGCTTTCAGTCAGCGAAAGACTTTGCTGATGGCCTTGGGGACAGGCATTCGAGCCCTTATTCTCTGCGTCCTCTATCGCTTGTGCCGGATCCGCGACCGAGTGTTGAGCTAGCGGTCACGGCGCCGCAGCGTGATGTGCTGGAGGTTCATCGGGCAGAAATTGTATCAGCGATCGCCGAAACGGTAAGTGATGATATCCTCTGGCAGAAAGCCGGTATGAGGGAGGCGCTGGTGGTGGAGCCTGATCTGGAGGAGATGGCAGAGAACGGAATCACTCCGATCGATCTCGCGGCCGGTCTGGCTGCGCATACCATCGGCATCCCCAGCGGGTCGATACGGCTCGATGGCCTAGATGAGGTCCCCGTCTTTCTGCAGGCAGAGCGGGAGGATAAGCTGAGTTTGGCTGTGGAGGAAGCCATCCTGCAGCCGGGTAAAGGTCGCCCGATTTTCCTTGAGGACGTGGCAGAGGTCGACCGGGTCGACGCGCCTTCTCTCCTCTCTAGGATCGACGGTGCGCCTGCCCTCAGGTTTGCGTTTACCCCGGAGGCCTCCGCTCGTGAGCATGAGATCCTTGCTGCCGGGCGAGAGGCCGTTGCCGATCTCGATGAGACGGGTCTGCAGCTGCTTGCTGTCGGGAGATCTCAGCTCATACGCGACTCGAAAGCACAGATTATCAAAGTGCTACCGATCTTTGGCGCATTATTCGTCGGGGTCTTACTGGTTTCGCTCCCGTCCCTGCGGCAGGCTATCTACGTGATGCTCCTGCTCATCCCCACCGCCGTCGGGGTGCTTACGGCGCTCATTCTGACGGGGAATGCCCTCTCTCTCATGGCACTGATGGGGGGCATCGCTGCTGTCGGTATCGCGTGCAATCAATCCCTCGTCATGCTGAATCAGCTGGCTCATACCTCGGACGGAGACAGCGCTCTGGAGGTGTTTCGTCAGCGGCTGGCACCCATCTGCCTGACGGCGCTCATGACGGTCGTGACGACGATCCCGCTGCTCTATCACCCGGATGTGTTTTGGCAGCCGTTTGGAGCGAGTCTGTTGGGCGGAACATTGGTGGCACTTCTTTCGACGCTTATACTCATCCCGATGCTTCATAAATCAGCAGCTGGCTCGTCCAATGCTTAATGCCTTTTGCCATCGTGGCAGCTACGGGCTATACTCGACTTATGGAATTTTTACAGACCGTGATTAGCAGTGGGATCTTCTGGGGCTTTATCGGGGGGCTCGTTCTCTGTGTCCTTTCGATCCTTTCCCATCTTAAGACCAAGAAAGAGCTCAAGCGGATGAAAACCCACCTGAGCGACAAGCTGGAAATCGAGGCGGAGAAGATGAGCGAGATGAAGGGGTCAATTGATACTCTGAAGAATGAGAACGAGAATCTCCGGATGAAGATCAACAGCGGGCGTGCCCAGAGCGATGTGCAGTCCCTCGAGCGGGAGCTGGAGATATTCGCCCGAGCGGAGAAGACGATGGTGGTGAACGCGCCAGGTTTCGCGCAAGCCTGGGACAAGGCGAAGGAGCATGCTCTGGAGGAACTGGAGGCAGAGGAAGCAGGCAAGAGTCTTCCGCGCCGCATCTTTAATAAATTCTTTTCCAAAGGCCACCGCCCGGAAGAAATCGAGGCAGAAGTGGTCGAGGCGCTCCCAGGCGAGTCCGAAAAGGCGTAAACGCTGCCCGGGAAGCGGGGTTTTCCTACCCCGCAGCTAGCCGGGTGCTCTGGTCCAGGTCACGCCTTCTCCGCCGTGGCGAAGAGGTCCCAGGGGAGATCAGTGAAAACAGGATTCCGCTTCTCCAGTGCCTCCATGATCGGCTCAGGGGTATTCTTCATGGTGGCAGACCAGGCTTCGTCAAAGTTCGCCAGGTGAGCGCGCACGCGATCCTCGGCATAGGCTCTGGATGGTGGGTTCGAAAGCAGGAAGCCCCAGTCACTGGAACAGGCCAGGAGCAGTTCCTTGGCCATCAGCTGAAGACAGCGCTTGCGGTGATTGGCGATCTCGTCGGTCAGAGCATCCATGTTCGCCGATAAGAGGTCGGTGAAGCGTTTGCACTGCTCGGCCCGCTGCTGCAGCTCGAAGAGGATCCAGGTGTTTTCTGAGCGAGTCCAGGTCTCAAAATAACCGCCCTCCCCCCAGGAGGAGGCCGCAGGGACCTGGTCCTGGTCGCTGGTCATGGCACCAAATGCATCGAGGTATTCGCTGGGCGTCGTCAGGCGCACATCTGTCTGCTGGGGCAGTTTCGCCACGAGGGCGCCAAAGAACTCGGCTCCCTCATACCACCAGTGCCCGAAAAGATCTGCGTCAAAAGCGAGGACAGAGATCGGGTGATTCGTTCCCGAATCGCTGACTTTGTCCAGATGAGAACCCCGCCCTGTCACGAAATGCATGACGTGCTCGGACATGGCACGCTTCGCCAGATCGAGATCATACGGAACTTTTTTTCCACCGTCGCGACCGCTCCGGTGAAACTTCAGGCCGGTGAACTGCCGCTGCTTACTCTCTCCCAGATACTCCCGGAGGTATTCGATGGGTGCCTCCAGACCGAGGTCTGACATGAAATCCCGGTATCTCGGATCGGCAGGATACCCGTCGTCCGCATTCCAGATTTCGGAGGAACTCTTGTGATCCCGCGTGAAGAAAGCGATGGAATCGGAACCCCGAAAAGGAGTAAATGGCGTCACGGAGCTTCCACGCGGAGCATGAGTGACGGCGTGCTGATCGACGATCGTCCACTCGATACCTGCCTCCGTCAGCACAGAGTCGATAGCTGGAGCATAGCCGCACTCCGGCAGCCAGAAGCCACGGGGTTTTTCGTCGAAACATTCCGTAAATTCATCGATGCCCGCCTCTACCTGCGCCCGTGTCAGCTCGGGGACGCGCATGAGCAGGGGCAGTAGTCCGTGGGTCAGGGCAGATGCGGTGAGCTCTACGTGACCGGACGCGCTGAGATCCTTGATCACGGAGATGAGATCTCCCTGGCATTTCTCTACAAAGAAGGAACGCAGCGTGAAAATCCGCTCTTCATAGTAGCGGGCCAGTTCGCCATGGTGATCCAGATCATCGCGCTCGATTTCATCGCGGCACAATCTCAGGGTGCGGTCCAGATAGGCGATGGAGCGGCGCTTGAGCAGGGGCTGGCGGAGCATGGCCAGCAGGGTGGGAGAGAAGTTGAGCGTGATGCGGTAGTCGACGCCCTGCTCCCGGAGGCGCACGAGGTTTTCCAGCAGTGGCAGGTAAGTTTCCAGAATCGCGCCATGCAGCCAATCCTCCTCCAGCGACTGCTGTTTCTCCGGGTGCCATACCCACGGGACATGGGCATGAAGCACGATGGCGCAATGTTTGCTCATATTGATAATCCCACCTGAGCAACAATCAGAAGGGCTAAGATACTTAAAAAGAGCACGATTCGCTGCGACGTCAAGGTTTCGCCCTCGATCTCAAGGCCTAAGGTCTGGTCCCAGAAACAGCCGCCAGTGGTTTTGAAGCGGATCATCGTGAAGATCAGGCCGATGATAAAGAAGGGGAATTGCACAAAACCGACACCGAAGACATACACCAGAAAGGATCGTGCAAGAGAGGTCCCGAGTTTCGGAGGCCAGCCTTCGGGGCGTCTGATCCGGATGCGCAGCAGTGCCTTTCCAGGAGTGGTCCCGAACATGTGGACGAATACTCCCTCGATGATATGCCACACGATGATGCCAGCGATCCCAATAAGGCTCGCTTTCAGCGCGTTTTCGGATTGCATCTGATCGATGATATCCTGAAGTGTTGCCGGACGCGCTGTCGGCGGCAACATGAGTTTGGTCACAAGGGCGCAGAGTGTGAGGACTAGTAGATAGTCAAAGAACCTGGCTGCCATGCGCCTCCGCAGGCTCACGTTGGATTGCCCACGCTCCAGCGATTGTGTCACTACGGCTCCTTGAGGTGTCGCGGGCAGACGTGCCGATGGCAGGGGCGGGTCATCAGGTAGCGGGGGCTTGGAATTCCGCTGCCGCTCGGCGATTTCTTCTTCTGTGGGCAGGCGTTCGCCATCTTCTGCTTCGTCCCTTTCTGAGAAGAGTTTGGCCAGAGTATCGCGAGAGCTCGCTGGCTCCCACTCATCCATGCCCTGCTCCCAGACCAGGGTCTCTTCTGTCACTTCCCCTTTGCGGATGCGCTCCGCCATCTGCAGGTGTGAGATAGGGCCGGTCTTTTCGCCGTCGATTACCAGGTAAAACTGCATGTCAGAAAAGAGTCTGGATTAGTCGCTGCGGAGCGCTTTGGCCGGTTGGAGAGAGGCCGCGATGAGAGCTGGCACAAGGGCTGCCAGAGCACAGCAGACGAAGGCACCTAGCGAAATCGTCAGCACGTCGCCCAGAGTCTGCTTAGCGGGTAGGCCGCCGTCTACCTGATAAATCTGCTGGTTGAAGAAATCGACGTTGAAGCGCTGCCCTACCCACTGGGAGAGTTCATTGCGATAGCGAATGGTCAGCTGTCCGATGATCAGGCCGACGGTCACGCCGATCATCCCCACTGCCGTGCCCTGAAGGAAAAAGATGTTGGCGATCTGGCCCTCGGTGGCTCCCAGAGACTTGATCACGCCGATGTCTTTCTGCTTCTGCACAGTGAACGTGATCATCGTATTCATGATGCTGAAGGCCCCGACGATCATGACGATAAAAAGGATGAGAAACATCATCTGTCTCTCCACCGCTACGGCGTTGAGTATATTTGCGTTGCGATCCATCCAGGTCATGATGCCCAGGCTGCCTCCCTCGCCGTATTGGAAAAACTCGGTATTGCTCTGCTCGCGGAGGAATGCCGCGATCGTCGGCCAGAAGCACAATGCCGTCACCAGTAGAGAAAGCACGCCAAAGGAGAGGTAGCGGACGCGGGAGAAGGACTGGTCACTCTTCGCCTTCCAGAAGAGGAACCCGGTCAGGACAGCGAAGACGAGGGCCACGATCAGCATGTCGCGGGACTGCTTGAGCGCTCGTGAAAGGGTCGATTCCTCGATGGCCATCACCTCCCCCTGCCCGAGCTCGACGAGGGCGCGGTTCCGGTAATAGTCTGCCTTCAGGGGATCGTCGGTTTTTACGGCGATGGAGTGGCAGTCGTCCAGATCGAACTGGTAGAGGATCTGAGCTGTTTCGAGATTGAGGAAGATCGTATTGCCGTCAATCTCGCCATAGCCGGAGTCAAAGAGGCCGGTGATCGTCACCTCCTGTGGCACCGTCATTTCGCGCACTTCGTCGAGTTTGGCATTTCTCTCCTCCGAGCCATCCGCCTCCCGCGCCTGCTCGATGGTATCCATGATTTTGTTCATGTCGCGCGGGGCGTAGAGCAGGAGGGTGGATCCCACCTCTATGCCCATGGCGTTGGCCAGATCATCACCGATGACGGCATCGTAGGGGGTGGTCAGGTTGAATTCTCCCTGGCGGACGAGGTCCGGCTCACCATCCTCGAACTCACCAGTTGGCCGCACAGCGATTTTGTCATTCAGCCGCCGTAGCTCCTCCCCCTCTGGCTGGAGGATACCATTGATCACTGGCGCCAGACGTCGGCCGTTAAACTCCATGATCACCTGTCCGCGCACCAGCGGCGTGGCGCTGATCACCCAGTCCTGGCGCTCCAGTGCCTCCAGTGGTGTCAGCCAGTCCTCCATGACTCCGCCGGACTCGACGACCAGATGCGGCTGAAAGCCGAGGATGTTCTCCTTGATCCGATCCCCGTAGCCGGTGAATACCGCCATCACCACGGTCAGCAGCCAGACGCCCAGCGCTACGCCGGCGACCGAGATCAGGGTGATCACCGATACGAAAGTCCGCTTCGGTCTCAGGTAGCGGACGGCGAGGAATGAGCTCAGAGACATGGATTGGTGAGATGGGTGATACGAGGTGAAAGCCTTGCATCTTACGTGCTTATCATCGAAGGCATAGCCAAAAAAGAGCTATGACAGACCTTCCCGAAAAATACAAAGCCGTGATTTTCCTGGGGGCCCCCGGTTGTGGAAAAGGCACCCAGGGCGAGATCCTCGGCTCCATTCCCCGTTTCTACCATTTCTCCATGGGGGAAGCCTTTCGCTCGATGGATACCCGGACCCCGATCGGGCAGGAGTTCATTGCTTATTCCCAGAAAGGGCAGCTGGTGCCGGATGAGCTGACCATGCGCTACTTCCGCACCCAGATCGATGCGCGGGCCGCTCTCCACATGTTCAAGCCCGATATCGATGTGCTGGTGCTCGATGGTGTCCCCCGCAACCCGGAGCAGGCACGCTACATCGATGAGCACTTCGACATTGTGCAGCTCTTTCATCTGTCCTGCCCCAATCGGGAGGAGCTGATCACCCGGATCCGCAAGCGTGCCATCAAGTCCGGCCGAATGGATGACGCCAGCGAGGACGTCATCAAAAAGCGCATTCAGAACTACGAGAAGGAGACGAAGGAAGTGCTCGAGCACTACGCAGCCCAGCGTGCTGATATCAATGCCGCGCAGACGCCTGTCGAAGTCACCCGCGACATCCTCGACGTTATCATCAGCCAGCCCGCGTGGCGCGAATTCTACGAGGTCGAGTAGGGGAGCGGGGAGGTGGGGATTCATCCCCACGGCAGAAGCCCAGCCGCACCTTTCACGCTATGGAATCGCGACTTCAGTCGCGAGGCGAAAGCCTGGCCACAAAAGCCCTGCGCGCCGCATCCTCAAGCAACTCACGACCCGCCCGCCGTCGGATCGAGCACTGGGATGGACATTCCCACTTGCTTGAGCAGGGTATCAATTTTCAGTGGCTTGCTCAGGATCCCTTTGATCCGGACATCTCCGCGGAACTCCTTCGACAGATCGGGCCCTTTCGGCTCGCGGATGAAAATCACTCCCGGCGGGATGCGAACGCCTACCTGGCTGTGGGCATAGGCTTTCTCGATGAATTCGTAAAGCAGCGGGCCATTGAGCTCCTCCATTTCGAGGGAGAAAAGGAAGAGGTGAAACTCACGCGTCATCGCCAACTCGAAGGCTCTCAGGGCTGATCCAGCCGTGTGGATCTCGGCATCGGTGAAGTTTTCCAGAGCCTCCTGCATCAGGCGACGGGTGGATCCTGCCTGGTGGACGATCAGCACGCGCTGCTGAGCGCCAAGTGTGCTTTCAGCAGGCGGGGCGAAATTCTTGGCCACCGGCGGAGTCGGCGCTGCCAGAAAGGTGTCGTCCGGCTCGGCGGGCGAGGTCGCGGCGAGACTCTCCAGGGGCACTGGTGCCTCCCGTGTCTGGTCCATCTGCTGCTCAGCCAGCTGCGCTAACTCCTCGAAACGGGGTTGCGAGAAGTGGATGGGCTTCGGTGGTCGCGGCTGCGATGGGTCCGAAGATGACGGAGGGGAGCTCATAGCAATGTCGATGGCAGGTCCGCGCCACTCAAGCATGGGAAAGGCAGGGAAGCAAGGGCGCTGGGTGATGTTAGTCCCGCACTGGCTCGTCCTCTTTCATCAGCTCTTCGAGATTTCTCACGCTCTCCCGCACGTGGGAGAGGTAGGTCGACTCATCGTGCTCTTTCTTTACCACGGCCAGTTTTTCGGAGATCTCGTGATCGTGTTTAAGGAATTTTTCAGCGGCCCGGCGCACGGAATTGCTATCGTGCCCTAGTTCCCCGAGCGCCATCTCTGTAAGGGCGATGGCGCTGTGGCTATGCTCGTGTTGGGCAGGGACGTCCTCCAGCATCAGTCGGTAGAGGTGGGAGCGATCGTTCGCCCGCGCCATGATCTTCAGATCGGGGAAGTGCTTGCGGGCGGTTTTCACCAGTTGATCAACGGCATCCGCATTGCGGAAGGTGATGATGAGCAGCTTCGCCTTATGCGCCCCGGCGGCATGCAGCAGATCGTGGCGACTGGCATCGCCATAGTAGGCCTTGATGCCGATACGGCGGAGGAAGTCTACATGATCGGAGTCATGCTCGACCACCGTCACCTCAACACCTTGGGATCGAAGGAAGCGGCCCACGTAGTTTCCGAAGCGTCCGAAGCCGGCGAGAATGACGGGGCTTTCTTCGTGGATTTCATCAGCCTCCTGATCTGAGTCATCCGATTCGCGGCAGCCGAAACGGGGGCGCAGGACCGCCTCCTCAAATTTCATGACAAGTGGCGTCGCTGCCATGGTGAGGGCGACGACGACGGTGATGAGTTGACCGATTTCCTCCTCGAAAACACCGTTGGCAAGGCCGAAGGCGACGAGCACAAATGCAAATTCACCCGCCTGACAAAGGCCGAAGGTAAAGATGAAATTCTGATCCGTCGAGAGCCTGGACACCTTCCCCAGCACCCAGAGGATGAGCGCTTTCACCACCATGAGAGCGATCACCAGCCCGAGGATGAGGAGAGGCTGTTCGGCAATCAGGCCGAAGTCGATCCCCGCGCCAACGGCGATGAAGAAAATGCTCAGGAGGATGCCTTTGAACGGTTCAATATCCGTTTCCAGCTCATGACGGTATTCACTCGTCGCCAGCACCACGCCGGCGACAAAAGCCCCAAGGGCTGGCGAAACTCCCAGGAGATTCATCAGCAGCGCGATGCCGATGACGAGCAGCAGAGCGAACATCGTGAAGGTCTCACGCAGCCCTGTTTTCGCTATGATGCGCAGGCAGTGGCGTAGGACAAAGCGTCCGGCGAGGATAATGGCGACGATTGCCAGCAGAACGAGAATCGAACGGGTGCCACCGGAGAGGCTGTTGATCCACTGCTCCAGTTGGGAGATTTCCCCGTAATCGGCCTTTTTCGCCGATTCCTGCGTCGTCTCATGGAGAGCCAGGAGAGGCAGCGCCGCCAGAATGGGGATGACGGCGATGTCCTGAAAGAGGAGCACTGCGAACGAACTCTTGCCGCCTTCACTCTTCATTAGATTCCGCTCCTGCAGGCTTTGCAGGACGATGGCGGTGGAGGAGAGCGCCAGCGTCAAACCGACAGCCAGGGCAAGCTGCCAGGGCCAGGAAAACAGAACCAAGCTGATCGCGCCGATAATGATCGTCGAAACGAGGACCTGCAGACCGCCTGTGCCGAGAATCGGTTTCCGCAGTTTCCACAGGAGCTGCGGCTCGAGCTCGAGTCCGACAAGGAAGAGCATCATGACCACGCCGAACTCAGCAAAGTGCATGACATCCTCACCCTCGCTCCCGACAAGCCCGAGGACGGCGGGGCCGATGATGATGCCGGCGGCCAGGTAGCCAAGCACCGAACTCAGTCCCAGCCGCCTGGCAATGGGGACGCTTAAGACGGCTGCACAGAGAAAGACGAAGGTGTCGAGAAAAAGGTGCTCGAAATACATGACGTGTGACTACTGAACAGCAGGCCTGCCAAGATGCAACGAAGGGAGAGTGAACCGAGCATGCCAAAGTTATTAAGAGAGTCAATATGACTCTCATTGAGGATTTTCTCTCATCGCTAAAAGAGTCAGTATGGCCCTTGTCGGGCGGGGTGATAATAATGAGGTAATCTATTAAAGCGTTGGTAGTCAGTGCTTAAGGATTGATTGGTCACAGTTGGCAAACAAGCTGCATCTAGATCGGTTGTAACCAAATTGAAAAACATGAAAAATCTATTCTATCCTTATCGTAATTCCCTCACCAGCGATCTCGATGCTCTCTTTTCCGAGTCCGTGAGGCTGCTTGACCCCTTTGTTCGTGCATCCTCACCCTGCGCTCCGGAGGCTTCTGCCTCCCGCGTCTCGGAGAGCGATGATGCCTATCGGGTCGAGCTCGACCTCCCCGGCGTCCGCCGCGAAGACGTGGAAGTAGACGCCGAAGACGGCGTGCTCCGCGTCTCGTCTCTTCGCCGCTCACAGGGCAATTCTGAAGAGGCAGAGACCGGAGATCGGAAGGTGCTGCGCTATCGCCTGCCTGAGCAGGTCGATGTCGAGGGTATCTCCGCCAGTCTGGAACATGGAGTCCTTACGCTCACCGTGCCCAAGGCAGCAGCTGCCAAGCCACTATCGATCGAAGTGAAATAACAAACCTAAACGAACCAGAACCATAATATGGAAACACAAGTAGAAACGAAAAACACCCAATCCCCCGTGCCCGTCACTGCTGACGACAAGCCTGCTACGAAGATGCGCCGAGTGCGCCCGGAGTATCGCAGCTTTCAGGTCGAAGGCGGTTGGCGGCTGGAGATCGACCTGCCCGGCATTGATCGCGATACTCTCGCCCTCGATGTTGAGAAGCTGACCCTCAGCCTGAAGGCTCAACGTCATCACAAGCTCACCGACGGCTATCAGCTCGTGAAAGGTGATGATCAGAGCATCAGCTACGAGCTGGCCCTGCAGATCGGCTCGGATATCGATGCTGAGCAGATCACGGCCGCCTACGAGCACGGCGTTCTCGCCGTCAACCTTCCCACCAAGCCCGAGCGGCGCCCCCGCTCTATTGAGGTGAAGTAGGCCAGAGGTTGAGGTTATGCGAAAACCCTCACTGGGAACACCGGTGGGGGTTTTTGTATGCATAGGTCACGCTGCGGAGCTCGGGCTATGGAATCGCGACTTCAGTCGCGTGGCGGAAGCGAAGTGTGACTGGTCAGATGTCGCCCGCGAATAAATTTGCTATTCCGCAGCGTCGTAAGTGCGAGCGAGGAAAATACGCACTCGAAGCCACCTGCTTGATCAACGTTCCCCTTGCCGGAGATGCTCAGCAATCCACTCAGGTTCTCTCCGGCAGTCTACAACAGCAACGACAAGCACGATGCAACTGCGAAGGCGGTAGTAAATGGAATACGGAAAGTTTTTGCTCAACGCTCGGTATAGCGAACGGTAGGGTTGGCGATGAGTTCCTCCGCTTTGGCGCAAACGATCGATATCGGCTCCAAGCTGATTGGAGAAGTAGTCTCCGAGTCCTGGCTCCTGTTCTTCGTAAAACCAGAAGCCTTCATCCAGGTCGGTCAATGCATCAGAAGAGATCTGGATTTTCAGCATCCCTTGCCGATTTGACCTTTAACATCGTCCCAGTCGAGGATTTTTGCCTCCCCTGATTTGAGCCTCGCCAAGCGCCGATCGAGCAGCTCCTTTTCGCTCTCGGAAACTGGGATAGAGTCAATAGAATCATTCAGGTCTGCCCACAGAGTCTGCATGATTCTGAATTTCTCCTTCAAGGGCAAAGCCTGGATCTCTGTGATGTTCATCGGCATACCGTAAGGGAAAAACTCTAGTATGACCAGCTGCGTTTTACTGGTTCCTTTTGGCCCACACTTTATCCGTGACTTATCACGTCACAGTCTTGCATAATCGTTCCATGCAAAATCGTCTTGGACTTAGTGTTTGCTTTGTGAGTTCCAGTTTGTCTTGGTTTTTTGGATTTCAGCGATACATCAAACAAGTAGCCAGCTTCTTTGTCGCCGTTTGCTTCACGTCGATGGTAAACGAAACTCAAGGACAGGTCTTTCCAGGGAACGCCAGCTTTGACCGCTATGGGGGCTATCTTGCGATCGAGGGCACTGCAACGGGTCGCTTCCATTTAGAGAAACTTGACGGTCGCCACTTTCTGATCACTCCTGATGGCTATGGATTCCTCTCCTTTGGCGTGACGCATACTCGTGCTCTCGCTGACCCCGGCGATTCGGGATACGATTACTTTCTGCAGGCGCATGGCAGAGACTGGTCCAAAGCGAATGCCAAACTCCAAAAGAGCTTTCAACAGTGGGGTTACAATAGTCTTGGGTATGATTCGCATCCGAGCACCCGTAAGCTCTATCCCCACTTTGCAAGCTGCTCGCCGAGCGGGAAGGTGAGTTCCTGGCTTGGGCGGTCGATTTCGTTTCCTGATGTATTCAGCAGTGAGTGGAAAGCTAGGGCTCGAAGCGAGCTTGAGGATATGTGGAGGCGATATGGTGGTGATCCGAATCTCATAGGTATCTACTGGACAGATATGCCTGCCTGGGACTTGGAGTCCGCTGAGCGTAGGGCTGGCAGGACCTGGGTGGATGCGATCCGCAATTTGCCAGAGACTGCGCCGGGGAAGTTCAGATACAATCAGTTTCTACTGGAGCGTGGGGCAGAAGCGTCTGATGAGGAGTTTTTACGCATTATTGCTAGAGAGGTCTACGCTTTTATCGGTCCACTTACTCGTGAGCTGGCACCGGATACCCTGATTTTCGGCGATCGATATAGTGGCAAGAATTTTCCGTGGACGGTAGCTGCTGAGGCGCTTCGGTGGATCGATGTGATTTCAGTTCAGCCGGATGATGCTGAGTATCCCGCGGATCTGCTCAACCGGGTCCATCGAGAGACTGGAAAGCCTGTGATGATCTGTGATCACCAATCGAGTTTTGCCACCTCCGACCATCAAAATGTGATGTGGAAGACTTTATCTGATGTGAGCGAAGTTACGCGATCCCACGGGACGTATTTAGAGCAGGGATTCGCGACATCGTTTCTGATTGGCTATAGTCGCTGCCAATATATCGATCGCTACCAGTCTCAGCGCGACATACTGAAACAAGGATTAGTGAAAGCGAATGGCAAGCCCTACGAGGAGCTTGTCGAGGGTGTAAGGAAAAACAATTGGGCCGTTCATGGTCACTTTGTCGCTTCCGCCGCTGCTGCGATCAATGAGAGGGGCGTATCCGGTGAGAGTGGGGAGCCGATTAGACACCAGTATGGAACGGAGGACAGGCAGTGGCTTCTGCACTACCCTTCAAGTAACGGTGAACCTTCACCCGTTTACTTCTACGCCCATGCCAGAGGCAACAATCCCCGACAGGCGGAGAAGTTTGTGGACGATTTGCTCAGCTGTGGTGTTTCTGTAATCAGCTGGAACAGCATCAGAGACATTCAAACACTCGACCAAGTTCGCAAATCCTGGGAAGACGCGGAAACCGCCTTTCAGTGGGTCATCAACAACGCAGATGAACTTGGCTTGAATCCTCGCTATGTCGTGATTGGCGGGACATCTCGTGGCAGTGTGATCAGCTGGCCACTTGCACATTCAGGGCATCCGGCGATACGAGGCATTTGCATGCAGGAAGCGCTGCCGATAAAAGCGTGGCAGCTTCCCAATGTTTGGTTGCCAACAGAGAATGTAAACAAACACTCGCCTCCGATGCAGCTGACTTACTTCCGAGTGCCCGGTGTTTCCGATTTGCCTGAACGACACCGAGCGTTCGACAATCACGACCCAAAGTTCGGTCAACGAATAGCGGACCGTTATGCTCAAGAGGGGATTAGAGAGCGTGCAGAGGTGGTGCATTCCTTATCGAAGAGAAAGCGACCATATTCAGCGATCTGGCAGGGGATTGGCGAATTTGTCCTAGGACTTCAGCCACAGCTATAAGCAGACAATACCTCGCGGACGAACGCCCGGGTCGGCGAAGTTCCCACCCCTCAAAAACAAAAAACCCCATCAGCCAGGCCGATGGGGTTTCGTTTTTGTTATGTTATGAAACAAAAAATCTCGCGCACGGTCCCGCTATGCTGCTAGGCCACGTATTCCCGCTGCACGGAACGCTTGGCTGCGCCTTCGCCGGCCGTGCGCTCCTGCTCAATGAACTCACGAGCGGGGATGGTGCGTTCGTCGATGAGGCTGCGGGACACCCACTTCTCAAAGGTGGCGAAGTCGGCATTCTGCTGCGCGGCGTTGCTGACGTGTGACCATTCACAGAAATCCTTCTGCGTCGGAGCAGCATAACGGCGCACCTCCAGCAATCCCTGCAGGGCTTCGAACTCGCGTGCCTGCAGATTGTCAATCACAGCCGCCTCAGGCAGGTCGTCGAGCGTTTCGGCATCCAGCCCGAAGCTGATGACGCCGACACCGTATTTCGAGGCGAACTGGCGGATCTCCTCGATCATCGCTGGGTCATCAATGGATGCGGCTACGATCAGCTCGCCGGTGTTTGCCCAGTCAGAGGCAGAGAGGCACTGATAGAGGCTCTCGCGCAGGTTGGCGTGATTGAGCTCGAGCTTCAGCTTGGTGCTGGCGATTCGCAGGGGGGACTGGCCAACGCGACGGAACACGTCCATCTTTTCGCGTTCCAGCTGACGGCTCTCCGACCGAGGGTCGTTGGTGAGCCAGTCGACGACTGCCAGGTCAGGCACGCGCCAGCGATTGGCCTGAGCGTCATTGGAGAAAGACTGCTCGAACGTGAACGGAAACTG
>JAHDFZ010000013.1:4737-30500 GCA_020627905.1 Verrucomicrobiota bacterium | reverse complement strand
GACCAATTTTTTTATCCTGAGACTTGTCAGTATTTCGCGAAGCGATCAGTGTGAATGATGCGCATACAACAAGGGGTATGGCAGTGGTGAGCCAACGACGTGAGGAGCCCTGTTTTCTCATGCGGCCTCCTGCTCGGTGGGAATGCTTTCCATAAACGCGTAGCAAAGCATGTGATAAATCGTCATCTGCATATCCTCTACCCGGCCATAATGGCCGTCAGGCAAGATGACAGCCTGATCCGCAAGCTCGACAAGACGCCCTCCACGCTCCCCTACGACAGCTGCCGTGGCTATTCCCTTTTCTTTTGCCCACTCAAAGGCACGCATCAGGTTCGGTGATGATCCGCTCACACTAGAAGAAAGAATCATGTCACCTTCGTTAGCGTAGTTCTCCAGCTGGCGGACGAAGACGTCTTCATAAGCATAGTCGTTACCCAAGGCGGTGACCCACGCGGCATTATCGTTGAGGGAGACGACGCGAAAGCGTTTTTTCAACGCATCGGACGCGCCTTTCCCCAGGTCTGTGGCGAAATGAGATGCATTTGCGGCGTTGCCGCCGTTCCCAAAAACGAAGATTTGCTTATCAGCCTTATAAGTTTCTCGCAGGAGTGTGATAAGATCTGCAACTTGATCGACCGGAAGCGTGGACAGTAAAGATGCCTGCTTCTCAATATAGTCATTGAGCCAATTTTCAGTTTGTTCTGGGTTTATCATGAGGTCGCAGGATCTCATGAAGCCAGGTTCGCAGCTATTTGCATCGCTCTCCATTTTTGATCGATCACGCAGACATGTCACGTCTCTCTCCTTCTGAGGCCTTCGGATTGCTGGGCCAGGCGCTTTCGGTAGCTCAGTGGAGAATCATGCATAATTTCGCGGAATTTCCTCGAAAACGCGCTCTGATCAGAAAAGCCTACATCGATCGCAATCTCGCCTAAATCTCTCCGTTTGTCCTGCATCGAACGAATCGCATGATCTACTCGAAGCCTCATAACGAACTCCTGTGGTGTCACGCTAAGGGATTCTTTGAAGTGAACCTGGAGCGATCGAACGGACAACCCGCAAAGTTCAGCCATCTTTCGGACATCCACAGGTTTGCTAAAGTGCTTTGATGCAAAACGGATCGCAGGAAGAAGCCTCCCCATCACCTCTGGCAGTGATTTTTGTGAATCCACATCCAAGATGATCCCCATGATCCCCACCGCATTTCCTCTCTCGTCATAAAGAGGATATTTGCTGGTAAGGTGCCATTGGGGCAGACCTGTGAGGCTGAACCACGGTTCAAGTCGATTTTTTATCGGCTCGCCTGATTCATAGATTTTCTGGTCATCTTTGACATACAACCGGGCAAAGCTTGAGGGGTTGAGATCAAAATCAGTCTTCCCAAGGATTTCTTCTTCTGCCAGAAAACCATAGCGGCGCAGGATTCCAGAGCTTGCGAACATCACTCTTCCCCTACGGTCTTTGGCAAAAAAGCTCGCTCCGGGGAGGTCATCAAATACATGATAAAACCAAGAAGAGGCAGCTAAAGCCCTTCGAAATTCTGCTCGCTCATCTGCCAAGCCTGCCATGTATCTGATCAGATTTTTTCAGTTAGTTAGTTGCCCTAGTGGGAGGAAAGATAAGAATTCAAAAGAATCCACAGTCAAGAAAGATGGAATCAGGAGGTGCATCAAGCTCCAATTTTGCATGATCGCGCAGGAAACGTCTGGAGTCGTCTTGCGAAACACCTCTCTTTGACGGAACTCTTTACCCTATGAATTCTACGCCGACCTACATAGGTATCGATATAGGCGGGACGAAGACTGCTGTGTCTCTTCTTAATTCCGAAAGCGGCATTCTGCTGCGCGAAGCATTCGAAAGCAGCGATTCTCCCGATGTAGACCTCGAAAAAGTAGGCACGATCATCTCAAACTTTCAGGAGTCTGCCGTCTCGCCAAGCGCAGTCGGTATCTCTGTCGGAGCGATGTTCGACCCCATATCTGGATCATTCAAAGGATCTCCTCACAAGCCAAGATGGGAAGGCTTCCCCATTGCCGATAGGATCGGCACGATGACCCGGCTTCCCATTTTCGCCGATAATGATGCGAATGCCTGTGCGTTAGCCGAGTGGCGATATGGTGCCGGACGCAACTGTAAGCATCTCGCTTTTCTGACTTTCGGCACAGGCCTCGGGGCTGGCTTGATTCTCAATGGGGCTCTATATCATGGTGCCTCTGCCTTGGCCGGAGAAATTGGCGCGCTGCGAATCGCCGATGATGGTCCACGAATAAGAGAAAAGCCAGGGTGTCTAGAAGGCTTTTCGTCTGGTGCGGGGATAGCTCAACTCGCCGAGATCCGCAGAACGCAGTGGAAAGGAGTGCCCACCGGACTACCCATCGCTGGATCGGCGCTGAGCGTCGCTACCTACGCCAAACTGGGTGATCTTTTCTGTATATCTATCCTCGAGGAGGCAGGTGAAGCTCTAGGTAAGGGCCTTTCAGCCCTGATTGATCTTCTCAATTTAGAAAAAATTATCATCGGAAGTATCTTCGTTAGGTGCGAAAATTTCCTGCGAAAGGGGATGAGTAGAAGCCTCGAGCAAGAGGCTATGCCAGATGCTCTCGCCAACTGTGAGATCGTCCCCACTGCTCTCGGCGAGCAGATCGGAGATCTAGCCTGTTTGGCTCTTGTGGAGACAAATCTCGGGCATGCTCCCCAGCTCCAAATTTAACAGAATGACCGGAAATGAGCCAATCATTGTTGTTATTGCGATAATTCGGTATGACTCACCGTAAGCTAGAATCAATCCTATGGATGCCCCTATGAACATAGTATCGTCTTCTCGCCCGCCGTTCGTAAGACTCTTCGCCGTCCTATTTACCAGCCTCAGTCTTTCCGTGCACAAGGCAGAAAGTGGGGAAAAGGCGCAATCACCTAATATCCTTATCGTTATCACCGATGATCAGGGCTACGGCGACTTCAGCCTTCATGGCAATCCTCACCTGTCCACCCCCAGCTTTGATGAATTCGCAACAAACGGCATCCAGTTCTCGAATTTCCATGTGAGTCCTTTCTGCGCGCCGACACGGGCCAGCCTCCTCACAGGCCGGTATTCGCTGCGGACAGGGGCTGTGAGCGTCACCGGCAACCGAGAGGTCATGAAAGAAGAGGAAGTAACTCTAGCAGAGATACTTAAATCTCTCGGCTACCGCACCGGCTGTTTTGGTAAATGGCACAATGGTGAGCAATTCCCACACGACCCGATTGGACAGGGTTTCGATGAGTTTTTTGGCTTCAATGGCGGTCATATCAATGACTACTTCGATGCTGAGTTACTACGCGGGTCAACTCCTGAGCCCACCCATGGCTACATCACGGACGTCCTTGTCGATGAAGCGATTCGCTTTATCAGGAAAGATGATACCCCCTTCTTCTGCTACCTCTCTCTGAATGCACCACACACACCCGTTCAGGTTCCTGTAAAGTATACAGAAAAGTTTACAAATGCCGGGCTGGATAAATTTGCGGCCGGAATCTACGGCATGTGCGAGTCGATAGATGAAAGCTTCGGGCGCATTCTTGAGCAACTGGATGAAGCTGGTATCCGAGAAGACACCTTGGTGATGTTCCTGACCGACAACGGTGCGAACGGTGGAGATCGGTTCAATGCCGGAATGCGCGGTTACAAAGGCTCTGTCCACGAAGGAGGCACACGCGTGCCGCTGGTCATGCAGTGGCCGAAGAGTTTTCCACACGGCACGACCGTCAGCCAGCTATCCGCCCACATCGATATTGTCCCAACTCTGCTAGATCTACTCGGTCAAGATTCGGACCGAGAACCCGAAATAGACGGAATATCTCTTGAGCCTTGGATCAATTCTCCCAGCAGTGAGGAGGTAGACCGTGATGTTTTCATTTATCGCGCTTTTTCTGCAGAGAAACCCTTTCCAGGGGCCGTTCGGACGGCTAGATGGAGACTTGTCTGCGAAGAAACGCGTCCAAAGAGCCCTTCCGACGTCCCTCCTTCAGCCTGGCAGCTCTACGATATGGACGCCGATCCTAGTCAGCAGGATGACCTTAGTGACTCTCACCCGACTGTAGTGGCTTCGCTGGCCAAACGATATGTTGCCTGGTGGCAGGATTTACATACCCTTTCCCTCCCGGCTGAGTTCATCCATGTCGGAGAACCGGAATATGACAGAACAACAATCCATGCACCTCAACTGGCAGAAAGGAAGGACATTCAGTTCGGGGTGAGAAGGCTAGGTGGCCGCCCAACGGCCCCAGGATTCTGCCAGGACTGGATCGAATCCTGGACATCGCCGAACGCCTACGCCAGCTGGAACATTGACATTAAAGAGGCGGGCATATACGAAATTTCGGTAGAAGTGAATGTCCCTAGAGAGTCTGCAGGAAGTGAATTCAGGGTATCCATCGGAGACCAAACGATACGATCTGAGGCAGATGTCTTCGAGGGAGAGCTGCAGGCTCTCCAACGCTTGGTTCCAGCAGAATCCACTTCATTCGTAAATTACGCTTGGGATAGACAGTCTATTGGCAAGATTGCTGTTGAGGAAGGAGAGCAAAATCTCAAAATTCAGATCTCTCCAGCCCCTGATCAAACGGTTCCTACGGAGGTCTGGCTTAAGTCTATCACCTTCACCAAATCGAACAGATAGCTCTTTGGAATGTCCCCACCTGGATCGTAAGTGAGGTCTGGAGAGATGACTTCATGAATTGCTATCTGATCCGGCTTTTTTCCGGCTCTTGCATCACATTTCTTTCACAGTCAGGGCTAGCTCCCAATAAAGAGGGGATTTGATGCCCCTCCTTCCTGCTGCGAATCAGACAGAATTTTGTGGCAGCGGCGATAGGCTGGCCTATCCTCAGATTCTCCTGAGACAAGCCTATGCCGCTGAATGTAGAGTCCATCCCCAAAGACGGCCCGCTAGCCTACCGACTGCTAACGTGGCACCAGCGAACGGATAAAATCGTTGAAATTCTGCCTCACGGTTCTTCTCGCGTGCTCCCAGATCTGCAGGTTGGATGGCACCACCACAAGGAGATCCAACTGACCCTTTTCACAAAAGGCACGGGAGTCTGGCAACTGGGGAATCACATCGGTTCTTTCTCTGCTCCCACCGCTGTGTTGATCGGAAGTCATCTACCCCACGGCTGGGACGCGCAGGAAGAAACATCTGGCTACACTTTGCAAATCCAGCTGGCTCCTCAAAATCCTCTCTGGAAACTCGGTTTCGAGCAAGAATTGCAGAAACTCAACGAGCTAGCGATGCGCATTCCCTGCTTCGATCCGCTGACTTATAAAGAGATTCTGGCTCGAATTCAGAAGATGGAGTCGGTATCTGCCATGGCTAGAGTTGGCCACTTAGTGCAACTACTGGACATCCTGGTCCGTTCAAGCGAGGGAGCTACGTCGAAGAATACGATGTCCACACTCCGTCCTGAAACATCCCATCCAGGACTTCAGAGGACCATTCGATGGATTCTAGACAACTTTCAGGAGCCCTTAACGGTATCAGATGCGGTGAAGATGAGCTCCATGAGTCGTGCGACCTTCAACCGTCAATTTTCTCGCCACACCGGCAAATCTTTTGTCACATTTCTCAATGATGCACGATTGGCTCATGCCCACCTCCGACTTATCCAGTCACAGGATTCTGTCGCGGAGATTGCTTTCGAGAGCGGGTTCGGCAGCTTGACACGATTTCATGCTGCCTTTCGGAAAGCCTTCACAGATAGCCCAACCGTCGTTCGGAAGAAGGCGCAGTCCTTCAGCTAACTGGTTCACATAGGGCGTAAGGCATCACAATAAACTCCTCCTCCGGTCAGATATTGCGCCAAAACGGGAAGTTTTATCCAGATTCCCCTCCATCTTCAAATCATGGCGAATCTTAGATCTGCGCAATGGTGGAATAACCCTGACAACCCGGGGATGACGGCTCTATACCTAGAGCGTCATCTCAATTTCGGGCTGACGCCAGAAGAGCTCCACTCCAGTCGCCCGATCATCGGGATCGCTCAGTCGGCGAACGATCTCGCCCCCTGCAACCGGATTCATTATCAAACAGTCGAACGGCTTCGCGATGGCATCCGGGAGGCCGGCGGTATCCCCCTGGTTTTCCCTATGCATCCATTGCAGGAGTCTATCCGGCGCCCTACAGCTGCCCTCGATCGGAACCTCGCCTATCTTGGATTGGTGGAAATCCTCCACGGTTACCCGCTTGACGGTGTGGTCTTCACGACCGGCTGTGACAAGACCACCCCTGCTGCCCTAATGGCTGCTGCGACAACTGATTTACCATCCCTCATTTTCAACGGAGGCCCCATGGTTAACAGCTACTTAGATGGTGAACGCGCTGGTGCAGGGACTATCATCTGGGAATGTCGACGCCGTCGAGCGGCTGGAGAGATCGATGATGACGAGTTTCTGGATCTTTTGAGCGAATCAGCCCCAAGCCCCGGTCACTGCAATGTGATGGGGACAGCATTATCGATGAATAGTCTAGCAGAGGCATTGGGAATGGCCATGCCTGGGACAGCAGCCATTCCCGCAGTTTTCCGCGCCAGGAACCAGGCTGCCTATCGCACTGGCAAGCGTATTGTTGAAATGGTTCGCGAGGACCTCCGACCTTCGGCTGTGCTATCGCCAGCCGCTTTTCACAATGCGATTCGAGTGAACACAGCCATAGGTGGCAGCTCCAACTGCCCACCCCACGTGATGGCCATCGCCAAACACGCCGGTGTCGAACTCTCAATCGACGAATGGGAAACCTTAGGGTATGAGCTTCCTCTGCTCGCAGATATTCAGCCGGCGGGAGCCTTTCTCGCCGAAGAATTTTACCACGCCGGCGGTGTCCCCACCATCATGAGAACCCTTTTAGAAGAGGGAGTATTGTCAGGTGAAGCCATGACAGTGACCGGACGATCAGTTTCAGAAAATCTCGAAAATGCCGCTCCAGCGGATGGAACCGTCATCAGAGCCTTTTCGAAACCAGTTAAACAAGCAGCAGGATTTCTCGTCATGCGTGGTAATCTTTTCGACTCCGCCATCATGAAGACCTCAGTTATTAGTGAAGAATTTCGCACTCGATATCTTGAAGCGGAGGATTCTCCAAACCGATTTGAGTGCGAAGCGGTCGTCTTCGAAGGGCCGGAAGATTATCACGATCGGATTAACGACCCTCAGCTCAACATCACAGAATCCAGCCTCCTCATCATCCGCGGCTGTGGCCCTGTCGGCTTCCCCGGAAGCGGAGAAGTGGTCAATATGCTCCCTCCGGATGCCTTGATCCAGAAAGGAGTGAATCAACTGCCAGTTCTCGGTGATGGCCGCCAGAGCGGAACTTCTGCCAGCCCATCGTTCCTAAACGCATCTCCGGAAGCCTACGCTGGGGGCGGAATGTCGAAACTTATGACGGGTGACCGTGTCCGTATCGATCTGAATGAGCGGTCAGTCGAGGCTCTTGTTCCACCGGAAGAATGGTCACGCAGAGGCAGCCAAATGGCGCCACTCCCCGATCCGGCAACTCCTTGGCAACAAATCTATCGAGATCAAATCGGCCAACTACAGGACGGTGCCTGTTTTGAGAAAGCGTGCTCGTTTCGAAATATCTGCGCAACCACGCCAAGACACAACCACTGACTTCTTTCCCCCTAACCCTTTCAACCAAACGACTAGAACATTATGAAATTGATCCGCTACGGCGACTACGGACAGGAAAAACCAGGGCTATTACTCAAATCGGGAGAGCGCATAGACACCTCTGAACTAACAACCGATTATGATGAAACCTTTTTTGAGAATAATGGTCTGGAACAACTCCAGAAATGGCTAACTCAGAATGAGGCTACAGCGCCTCGCGTCTCCGACACGATCCGATTAGGAGCTCCGATTGCCCGACCCAGTAAAATTGTCTGCATAGGCCTCAATTACGCTGACCATGCAGAGGAGTCTGGTGTCCCCATCCCTGAAGAACCGATTCTATTTTTCAAAAGCACCACCTGCCTGGTAGGACCGAATGACCCCGTCGTGATTCCTAAAAACTCTCAGAAAACTGACTGGGAGGTTGAGCTGGCTATTATCATCGGGAAAAGGACCAGCTACGTGAGCCGCGAGGATGCTCTCGATTACGTGGCTGGTTATGCTCTCCACAATGACTACAGTGAACGCGAGTGGCAGCTCGAACGTGGCGGTCAGTGGGTTAAGGGTAAGAGCGCCGACACTTTCGCTCCCCTCGGACCATTTCTCGCCACGCGCGATGAAATCGCCGAGCCCGAAGATCTTCGGCTGTGGCTCTCGGTCAATGATCAGATGTATCAGGATAGTAGCACGAAACAGATGATTTTCGGCATCTCAGAGCTCATCAGCTACACGAGCCAATTCATGACACTTCTTCCTGGAGATATTATCAGCACCGGCACACCTCCAGGGGTTGGGCTCGGAATCAAGCCTGATCCAGTCTTCCTGCGAGCAGGGAATACCGTAAGACTCGGTATTGAAGGACTTGGAGAGCAGTGCCAGAAAGCAGAATCCTTCACAGAATCATAAATCTATGCGACTCTCAGGACAGAAAGTGCTGATCACTGGAAGCACCACTGGTATAGGCGAGGCGATGGCCCGCCGTTTCAGCAAGGAAGGAGCGTCGGTTATCCTGCATGGGCGGGATAAAAATCGAGGCGAACGTTTAGCCAACGAGCTTGGCGAACAAGCGGCGTTCGTGCAAGCAGACCTCGTAAATCCAGAGGATGTGAGTCTTCTAGCTCAAGAGGCATCAGCTGCCTTCGGTGGTATAGATGCCCTCGTTAACAATGCAGCCTTGACCTCCCGAGCCACACTGGAAGAAACAGACGTAGCTACATTCGACAGAATTATTGCAGGCAACCTTCGCGCGCCATTTCTGCTAATCAAAGAATTGCTCCCTGAGCTGCGAAAGTCTTCTGGGTGCGTGGTAAACATCGGCAGCGTTCTCGGGCACTGTGGTCAATCAAACCTGCTAGCCTATTCTGTCAGCAAAGGCGGGTTGATGACGCTGACGAGAAACCTAGCAGACTCGCTAGGCTCTCAAGGCATACGAGTCAACCAACTCAATGTAGGTTGGACTCTTACGGATAACGAATACAGGGCGAAGCTAGAGGACGGACTCCCCGAGGACTGGCCAAACCAACTACCTCCCTACACTGTCCCATCCGGGAAGTTATTGACCCCAGAGGACATAGCTGAAGCGTCTATCTACTGGGTGAGTAAAGAGTCGCGCCCCATCAGCGGGAGCGTGCTCGAAATCGAGCAATATCCCATGATCGGACGTATCCCAAACCAGGAGGGCGAATCAAACTCATGAAAGTATCCTTATCTCAAAAAGTGGCCGTCATCACTGGCGCTGCCTCCGGTATTGGCCTCGCCATCGCTCAGAAAATGGAGGAGGCTGGCGCCAAGGTGTCGATTCTTGATCAGTCTCGTGAAATGCTGCAAAAAGCTAGTGACGACTCTGGTGGCACCTTTGATACCCATGTCTGTGATGTAACAAATGCTCGCCAGGTTGAATCGGTTTTCGGAGCAATTCGCCAGACCTTCGGCAGGATCGACATACTCGTTAACAATGCGGGCATCGCTCATATTGGGAATGCACAGACGACGTCGGCGGAAGATTTTGAGAGGATCCAAAAGGTAAACGTCTTTGGCGTGGCAAACTGCACACGCTCAGGTCTTCAGCATATGACTCAGAACAGCTATGGTGGGTGTATTCTGAATATGGCCTCTACCGTCTCTACCTCGGCAATAGCGGATCGCTTCGCCTACAGTGCTAGTAAAGGTGCCGTCCTAGCGATGACCTACTCGGTCGCCAAAGACTTCATCGATCATAAAATCCGCTGTAATGCGATCCAACCCGGGCGAGTGCATACACCATTCGTCGATGGATTCATTGCTAAAAATTACCAGGGAAAAGAGGAAGAAATGTTCCGAAAGCTCTCAGAAGCGCAACCGATTGGCCGCATGGGCCAGCCCGATGAAATCGCCGCCGCTGCCGTTTTTCTTTGTTCCGACGAAGCATCATTCATTACAGGCGCGACCTTTCCAGTCGACGGCGGGACACTGACGCTTAGGTGAAACTTGACTCCCTCCATTAACTGAATAATGGGCCTCAATTCCAAAGCTGCTTACCTCGAATCATACAGAATGCGAGACAGTCAGAGAGAGCGTAAATTGGCTGCAAGTCCCCCCGAAGGCAAGCCCTGACAGAGAACGGTGTAGTCGCATCTACCCTCAGTTCTTAGCCCTCTACGCTCACTCCTTCTTTTCATCAACATTGCTCTCAGCGGCTGCAGCCTTATTCAGAAATTCAGGCGTCGTGGTCGTGTAGTGATCATTCACATACTGATACGACTGACACAGCTCAAGAAAGCTTGGCCGAGCCTCCTGAAAGGCTTCCAGACTTCGGCATGAAAGCACGACGAAGTTGATCGTCTTTTTCTCTTGGAAATAACACACGGCTTCGTAGTTTCCCCACTTGTCTCCGGTAAAGTGATAGAGAACGCCGCTTGCCCCGCGTGCCGTTTCGACCTTCCCGATCTTTTCAGCGGTATAGTCGGGGTTCCCACTGCCGTGAAAATCAGCGAGAAGGTATTCGACCACTTGCGGCACTGTCTGAACATCTTCCGTCAGAGTCCTCGCACGCGCGTAGGCGACGGCATCTGCGTCTTTCCAGGAACTGTCTTCTACGTAGAAAACAGCATGCAGCCCCTGCTTGACTCCGCTGGTATTATCGAGCACCCACCCGTCGGGCGCTTTGAGGGAGAACACATGATTCTTCCCGTAAACGATCCCCAGCCCCTCGGGTAGCCCTTGGGCCTGCGAAGAGCCGGTCAGAAAGCAAACGAAAGTGGTCAGAAAAAGTGCGACGGTTCTCATAGAAATTTGATCTGGGAAACTACCTGGGAAACCAGGTCCATCTTTCATAGAATTTGCAGACCAAATGGATTCACGGCTCGAATAGCCCGCTGACAAATCCCTCAACATGCGATGCGAGAAAGGCTGCCCCTGCCTCGTTCGGGTGAAGACCGTCCAGAAATAAATCACGTCGATCGTGAGTCAGGCGATTCAGGTCCACTGTCAGGATGCCCCGTTCATCGGCGACTCCCTTCTGGATAGCGATGATCTCCTGCAAATTCTCAGACATCAGTTGGAGATTTTCACCATGGATCTCGGGTGATAGACAGACGAAGACCTCTGCTCCTTGAGACGTGTAGGCAGACAACAGATTTTGAAAGTCTTCGCGAAATCTCCCCTTTCCTGTCGCCCAGTTGTTTGGCTTGGAATCGTTCGCGCCCATCATAAGGATGACCAGATCCGCGCGGAACTGGAGAGACTCCGTGAAGGCAGGAGTTTCAACGTATGGCTGGATGGACTTGCCATCCGTTGTCAGGATGGTCTTAGAACTCACACCAAAATTTCGGACTAGGTAACCCTCTCCCAGTTTACGCTGAAGAAGAGATGGGTATGACGTCTTCTCTCGATCGCTCAGCAGATAGCCATAGGTGATGCTGTCGCCTACGCAGGCAACCTTGACGGCAGGTTCGGCCATTCCCATCGACGGAAAGAAAGCTAAAAAGACGAAAAGTTGAAGAAAATTTTTCATTCTGGTCCTGAACCCATCCCAGAAACAGCGACATCTAGCAACTTGTTATTACAGAATGAAACCTATGGGGCTGAACTCTCCTTTATACTCTTCCCTTCCACCCAACGAATTGGCACCAGAAGCTGGCGTCTCGCCTCCGGAACACCGACTTCCTGTTTCCACATCTGCGATACGAGGAGGTCGATGGCAGCAGATGCGACATCTCCCCTTCTGTGATCAAGCCCGGCAAACTCTTCGCAGTCGTCAGCCCAATCATGCACCACAAATCCCACATCTTCGGGACATCGCAGCCCGATCCGGCTCAGCCACTCGGGAACGACCTGAGGGAAGGAGATGACCACATCTGGCTGATAGGCGTTCATCCATTCAGCAAAAGCGGAGAAATTTCGCGAAAGCTTGTCGTGCTCAAAGAGCAGGGTTGGAACATGCTGATCCAGAGGCTGAGTAGCCTGGAAGCGCTGGAGCGCACTACTGTAGCCAAATTGGCTGCGATCATCGATCCACCGCGTGACAGCCAATCCGATCCGTTTATAGCCTCGCGCTTCCAATCGCTTGAGGCTCCGAAGAAGTCCCATGTTAAGATTCGTCGCCGCGCAGTGCAGACCCGGATCGGTTAAGGCATAACCAAAAGTGACGCTACTCAAGTCGCTGAAATCGATCTCTGAGCACTTCAGTTGCGCTGATTGGGGGGAGACGATAATGCCATTGATTCCCCGTGCTACCAGCACCTCTTTTAATCGTTTCGGTGTCAGCCCATTCAGTCCGAGATAAAATTCCTCCACCTCGTATCCAAACTCTCTAGCACTCTTTCGAATATCCTCCGTCGCTACAAAGCGATAGTCTGCTTCGTGCAGGGAATCGTTCGGGTCGTATTCGCGCACCACAGCGATCGTCGAGTGTATTGCCTGTTTCTTGCGGCTCCGCATGCGGGCCATCGCGCCTGATATCTGCGGATCCGGCCGATAATTAAGCTTCTTCGCTGCCTCTTTGACCCTCTCTTTCGTCGCATCAGAGACATTCGCGAAGTCTCTCAATGCACGAGACACGGTCATGACCGAAACACCGGCCTCAGCGGCGACATCGTGCATCGTTGCGTTCTTACTCATCAGTCTCTAAAATCCTATCAATGCGGCTAAGCATGCTCAAGCTTTTTCCTCAGCCGTGCGGTGATAAGGGGGAAAGCTAGCAGACAAAGAAACACGACAGCCAAACCAAGAGCAATCGGCCTCCCCAGAAATGCATGGAACAAGGAACCATCAGCCGAGGCTACCTGCAGAAAACGCTCTTCGAAAGCCCCACCGAGCACAATGCCGAGGACAGCAGGACCAACAGGAATCCGGCAAATATGCATTCCCCAGCCCAATAGTCCCATGACAAACATCGTCATCACGTCGAACAAGCTCCCATTGAGAGCAAACGCCCCAGTAACGCAAAACACAACAATGAGAGGGTAGAGCACACACTTCGGGACTCTGAGAATGAGCGAACTGGTGCGAATGGCCAACAGACCTACAGGAATCAGCACGAGATTGGCAATGATGAAGGTAAGGTAGATCCCGTAAACGACTTCTGTCTGATCGACGAAGATCAGGGGACCGAGAGTGATGTTTTTCATCAGCAGGACGCCCAGAGCGATGGCGGTAATCGAGTCCCCGGGGATGCCAAAGACCAACGAAGGAACCCATCCTCCGGCCAGAGCCGAGCTGTTCGACGCCGATGCATTGCTGATGCGATCGAACTCTTCGGGAACAACACCTGCTTTTTCGTCCTCAGTCGAACCGTTCCGATAAGGCTTTGACGAAGCGTAGGACAACCATCCGGCAATGTCGGCGCCAGCCCCTGGTAGCATCCCTACCAAGGCACCCAGACATCCAGCTACACTCAGGCGTCCACTTCTTCGG
Organism: Verrucomicrobiota bacterium; assembly: GCA_020627905.1. Classification (GTDB taxonomy): domain Bacteria; phylum Verrucomicrobiota; class Verrucomicrobiia; order Verrucomicrobiales; family DEV007; genus Arctic95D-9. The sequence goes on along the minus strand of JAHDFZ010000013.1, from coordinate 16,966 downwards.
GGAAGCCGTCGTAGAAAATCCTCAACGATCCCCCCACCCGACTCGCCTACCTCAATTTGCTCTCGTGAACGCCCCTCCTCTTTCTTCCGCGAGATCTGCGCAAAAACCTCAGACAGTCCGAAGAGACCAATCATCGCCGGGATAAACGAAACTCCAACATAAAGATCAGATGCCCCGAAAGTAAATCGTGGCAGAGGATGGGCGGCACCGAGGCCGATCGTGGAAATCAGCAAACCAATCGTCAGACTAGCCCATGCCAGCGCTTTTGGTCCAGAAGCGGCATAAACAGCTGAGGCAAGGCCGATGAGGTAGAGCCACAGATATTCCGCTGATGAAAACATACTCGCGACCTGCGCAAGCGGCCTACCGACTAACGAAAGAATCAACGCTCCTAAGATCCCCCCGAAGACGCTGGCCAGCAGAGCCACTTTCAAAAGCCTCTGTCCTGCCCCCCGCCGAGTGAGAGCAAAGGCCTCGTCGGCATACGCAGCCGATGCCGGGGTCCCGGGAACTCGAAGTAGAACAGTAGGGATATCTCCAGCAAAAATGGCCCCCGCAACAAGAGTCACAATACCAGCGATCGCTACTGTAGGATCGAGCCAATAGGCCACTGGCACAAAAAGCGCCACCGACATCGTCGCAGACAGTCCCGGTATGGCGCCGAAGAAAACCCCGAAGACGGCGCAGGCTACCACAACCATCCAGAAATAAGGATCGCCCAATAAGGGGACGAGAGCGGCGAAAAATGCGTTATCAATCATCGTCTATCTAGAGAGTCTCTTACCACCCAACGAGGCCCCACGGGAGAGGCACGCTGAGCAATTTCGCGAAAACAGTGTAGAGACTAGCAGGCGCTACTAAGCAGATGACAAGCGCCTGAGTCCATCGCCCCTTTAAAAGTAGAACCGCTCCCAGCAAAAACACGCATCCAGCTACCAGATATCCAGCAGCTGGAAGCAGGAGGATGAAGAGAAACGCCCATGCAGCCCCTAGCAGTAGTCGAGACCAGCTTACGTCTCCGGTATCCAGCCCGGAGGAGCGCTGGGCAACTGCTGTGATCAGGCAAATGACAAGGGCTCCTGCGCAAAGAATGGGAAACCAGTATCTGGAAAAATCTGCAGCATCCGATTCTGGAAACACACTGTTTACTGATAAGCCAAGTGCCTTCTGAGATTGCTGGAGAAACTGACGGGCCTCTGAACCCGTTATCGGTGAAAAATTGAATCCACTGTCTGCCATAAATTTCTGAAAAGATGGCTCTTTCAGCGTCTTCGCAGCTGCTTCTTGCAATGCACTCAGCACCTCCTGGTCGAGGCCTAAAGGCGCTACCAGGCAACGCCACCCTGCTAGTTCCCATGAGAAACCTTGTTCGCTAAATGTTGGCACATCAGGATGACTGGGAATTCGCTCCCCTGACATAACACCCAGGCAGCGGATCTGCCCGGCAGACAGGAGAGCATCCGCTTCCGGCAGGGAGCAAACCACGAGGTCAATCCCTCCAGCTAAGAGCTCCTGCATGGAGGGAGCAGAACCGTTGATCGAAACCCAGGTGGTCTGAGTGGCCTTCTCTTCCAATGTTTGCACGAAGCCTTCGAAAGCAAGATGCCAGATTCCTCCAGCGGCTGTTCCAGAGGCCCTGACCGCCTGATTCGCCTGCGCAAGATGAGTCTGAAAGTCTTTGAGACTTTTCCAGGGGGATTCAGCTTTCACAAACAAGGCAGCAGCATCAGCATTGACGACAGCTAGTGGCTCGACGTCATCCAATCCTACGCCGATCAAACCACGCTGCTCGAGAATGGCAAACTCAACAGTCGCCAACCCGAGTGTATAGCCATCAGCCGCAGCATTTGTCATACGTGTATGACCAACAGCTCCCCCACCACCTGTCGCGTTCACAACGTTCACCGGCACCGACAGCTGTGACTCGATCTCTAAAGCCAGAGATCTGGCAACACGGTCGGTGCCCCCGCCAGCTGACCAGGGGCAGATGAGCGTGATCGGGCGCTTGGGGTAATGTGACGAGTTCTGTGAACATGAGTTCAACACCAGTAGGCAGGCACAGATGCTCAACACACACAGGACGTTTGTCAGACATCGCAGAATCATCGCTCCACCCTTCCTTCAAATGACTGCCCTCGGCAAGCAAGGAGGGACTCGATTTCATCCAGACGAAGCAGCGGGAAATCGCCGTAAGTGGAATGCGCGAGAAACCCTGCAGCAAGCGCAAACTCAAGAGCTTTCTGAGGCTCCATAGACCGATCCCGAGCAATGAGCCATGCGCCAGCAAAGGCGTCCCCTGTGCCAAGCCGATCAACTGCTGACGACGTATCAAATCCCGCCTCGTTGGTCTGGAGCCTCCGCTGCTTTTGCAAGTCAAATGCGACAGCACGATATCTCCCCCCCGAACGCACTGGAGAAATGATCCACGATAGCTTGGGAAATCTGGAAGAAACAACTTCATAAAATGAAGGATCTCCTGCAGAGGGTAAGTCAAGAATCTCCATGAGCTCTCGTTCACCACAGAACAGAGTTTCTGCCACTTGAGCGAAATCCGGCAGGACTTTTCGAGCTAGGTCCAGAGAACTGAGACTCGAGTGCCATCCCCAAAGCTTAGATCTATAGTTCATGTCGAGGACAATGGGTATGCCGCGTGACGCCGCCTCGCGGGTGATCCGCAGAGAGCATTCACAAGCTACCTCCGACACCGATGGAGAAATAGCTGAAAGCATGAGTTGTCCAGCTCCTCCGAACACAGATTCCCAGTCGTAATCCTCCGGAAGCGCACATGCAAAGGCTGAACCTGATCGGTCATAGAGCACTTGGCTGGACCTGGCCGCGGTTCCCGGCTCCAGGAAATACTGCCCGATTCTCTCAGAGCGCGCTGACATACTCTCATGCAGTTCGACCTCCATGCCTCTCAGCACCTGCCTGACCACGGCACCCAAAGGATTTTCCGGTAGACTTGTCACAAAACGAGCACTGCCCCCTAAACTTTGGTAAACGGACGCAACTGTCGCTTCAGCTCCGCCGAATTGAGCGTCGATCTTGCCCGGAAAAGCCTGCTCCCATCGCAATCCCTGAGGAATGCTCCAACGAAGCATAAGCTCCCCAAAGGTAACAAGCTTAGAATGGTTCATGATAATGCGAGTTCGCAAGCTTTCGCTGCCGCGCCAGCCTTTTCGGTAATCGCCGTAAAGTCTCCGCCTTCTATTTCACCTGCTGTCGCCAGCCAGGATCCTCCGATAGCCCCGACATGCTCGTTAGACAGATACTCAGTCATCGTGCCCACGTTAATGCCGCCCAAGGGGATAAACTTCACGCCGCGGTGCGCGTAAGGGGCAGCGAGAGACCCTAGATAGGAGAGACCGCCCAGCGCTTCTGCGGGAAAGAGCTTCAGCCAGTTGCAACCCAAGTCGAGAGCCATCTCTACGTCTGAGGGGGTGGCGACACCAGGCGCAAATGGGAAATCGAGCGCTTTCGCCAAGCCTACCACTTTCGGATTGCAACCAGGAGCAACAGCGAATCCCGCTCCCAGATCAACCACTGCACGCAGCTGATCCTCTGTCAAAACAGTGCCCACACCGATCAGGACTTCGCTCTCGCGGAAAGCCTCACACAGAAGGGCTAAACTCTCGAGGGATGATTGATTGCGCAATGTTAGCTCAATATTACAGATGCCTCCCTCGACCAGGGCCTCAATCGTTGGCACGGAGAGCGAAGGAGAACTGATGGACACTGTGGCGAGGACAGGGTTCTCCTGCAATCTTTCAGAAATAGTGGTTGGAAATGCCATATTCCAAAACTCGTCGATAATTCCATCTTCACATGCGCCACTTAATGTTACAACGGTGTTATTTTATCATTTGAGACGCAAAACGATTGGCGTTCCCTGCAGCTGGCTGTTTCCGAGCGAAGCGTCTCGACATGCATCCTGCTCTTGCAGGACATCAATCCCCGGTGTGCTCGATTCTGCGGAGAATCACACCCCGGACTAAGCATCGACCACTTCCTGCCGCTGCTCACCCAGCCCTGTGATCCCGAGGGTAACTTCGTCACCAGCCTTGAGATATCTCGGCTCAGGCTTGCACCCCATCCCCACCCCCTCTGGAGTCCCGGTCGTTACGACATCACCGGGGAGCAAAGTCATAAACTGGCTGATGTAGCTGATCAGAAACGGAACGGAAAAAATCATGTCGGCCGTGTTGCTACTCTGCATCGTTTCACCATTCACCTTCAACCAGAGGTCTAAGCTATGAGGATCCGGGATCTCATCCTTTGTCACAAGGTATGGGCCTAGTGGCGCAAACGTATCAGCTCCCTTGCCCTTTGCCCACTGCCCACCCCGCTCAAGCTGCCAGGCGCGCTCACTGACATCATTATGGATCGTGTATCCAAAGATATGGTCATAGGCGTCCTCCTCAGCTACATTCTTTGCAGCCTTGGAAATCACGACAGCAAGCTCAACTTCCCAGTCAACCTTCGACGAGCCTTGCGGCAACTGAATTGGATCGAACGGCCCGGAAACCGCAGATGAACTTTTCAGAAACAAAATTGGTTCTTCAGGCACCGGAGATCCAGACTCAGCTGCATGCCTGGCATAATTCAAACCTACACAGACGATCTTCGAGGGTCGCGTTAGGGGTTCTACCAGCTCAGTGCTCTCCAGCACGTGGAGCGAGTCTGATGCCCAATCTGTCGAGAAGTTCTCCAAGGACTCAACAGAGGCGCTTCGCTCAAAAAAGCTCTCGCTGTAATCACAACCGACTCTGGATGTGTCACGGATCATCCCTTCTTCAGTCAAAATGCCGGGCCGGATTTCAGAGTCGTGGCGAAAGCGCACAAGTTTCATAGGGTTTATGTAAAATACAAAACCACGAGGAATCAACCGTCTGGGGAAAAAATGTTACAATAACAATCAATTTTAGGATTGCGGATCCTGACAACGGCGTCGGTTCTTGAGAACTTGCACTACTGAGAACTAAACCCCGTCCAGGGATGCCGACTCGAAAAGTCAGTGGCATCAAGTGACCAGCCTGATGAACAAACACATAAACGCCCAGAATCCTCCGTCTCAACCGACCGATGCCGAGCACTCTACATTCAGCGAGTTGCAATCTGTTACGGAGGCCCGCAAAGCCTTCCCGATTTTCTCCAGTATCGCTACCCTGCTTATCACGCTGATCCACTCCCAGCTAACAGCATCCGAAACGTCCACCACTTCGGCTGCAGCAGTCCGTCCCAATATTCTGATCATTATGACCGATGATCAGGGATACGGAGATCTCTCCTGCCACGGCCATCCCTATCTTCGCACACCGGCGCTGGATAACTTGCATGCTACATCGCTCCGCCTCACCGACTTTCACGTTTCCCCCATGTGCACACCGAGCCGCGGTCAGCTTCTTTTCGGACAGGATGCTCTCAGGAACGGTGCCAGCGCCGTATCGCGTGGCCGATTCATGCCTGATGCTTCCCTGCATTCTCTAGCAGACGTCCTTCTAGATGGAGGTTATGAAACCGGATTGTTTGGAAAATGGCATCTGGGGCGCTCTACCCCCTATCGCCCCCAGGACCGAGGATTCGAAACTGTAAAGACTTTTCACGGATGGGGCATGGCCGGCCCTGCCGAGCTTTTCAACAGCTACCGGGACGGAACATTCATCGATGGGGTCGATCGGAAGCCTTTTAATGGGTGGGCGACTGATTTCTGGTTTTCAGAGGCGATGAAATGGATGCAGCAATGCTCAGAAAAGAATCGACCTTTCTTCTGCCTGATCCCCACTCACACCCCACATCGTCCGATGTGGACATCATCTGATGATTTTGAACGCTTAAAGAAGGCGGGGGTGAATCACACGGAAACGGCAGGGTTCCTAGCCATGATCGAGAAGATTGACGAGAATTTCGGCAGGCTTGAAACCTTTCTGACCGAAGAGAAACTCCGCGAAAACACAATCGTCGTTTTCCTGACTGACAACGGCACTGCTCACGGCGAAAACGTTTTCAATGCTGGTCTGAGAGGCAAAAAAACATCTCTGTATGAAGGCGGTCACAAGGTGCCCTGCTTCATCAGATACCCGCGGCAAGGCATTGAGGGCGGTCGGGACATCTCTGATTTGACTCAGGTTCAGGACCTCTTCCCGACGCTTCTCGATTTCGCTGGGATCAGTGTCGGTGATATCCAGAAACTGGATGGACTCAGCCTCGCGCCAATCCTCTCTGATAAGGGCAATCTTCCAGACCGAACCCTAGTCGTGCAGTATGGAGATCCTGTATATGGCAATGCAGCAGTCATGAAAGGAGCATGGCGACTCGTGCGTAACAAAGAACTGTATCGTGTCGACAGTGATCCAGGACAGCAAGTCGATATCAGCTCCGACCACCCAGAGATCTTAGCAGAACTGAAAGCGGCTTACGATACCTGGTGGCAGGGACTCCCTGCAACTGCATCGGCTTACCAGCCAATTTTCCTCCCCACGAAAATTGGAGAAGGGGTAGATCTCTGCAGAGATGAACTCGCTCACGGGTCGGGCTCAAGCACAAAATTCGTCCTACAACCCAGGCCAGAACCAAATGGTATATGGTATCTTGAAGCCCAAAAGGCCGGTTCTTATGAGATCAATATCGCCAGATGGCCCTTCGAAAGCAATTTGCCGATCACCGCGCCTCTAAGCGGTTACCTGCACTCTGGTGGATATCGACCTTTCCCCAACGATTGGCACTTGCTCAAGCAGAGCTTACCTAAAACCGTTGCCAGCCAGCTAGATCAAATCAAACCCGTCGGCAGGGCTCTTTCGGCCCAGAAGATCCGTGTTAGGATCTCTGGAGTGGAAGAAATTATTCCTCTCAAGGGGGCGAACGCTTCTATTGAAATTCAAGTCCAGCTGCCAGCGGGAAAAACAACTCTTCAGTGTGAACTGCTAGATGCCGATTCGAACCATATCGCTAGCGCACAATACGTTCACATCACAAGAGTCGATTAAGTCAAATTTCGACAACCAGCCAATTATGAAAAAGAGACGAACACAACTAGCCAAGATTCACTTCACCACGGTTTTAGTCATCCATCTTTTAAGCCTTTTAGGGTCACCTTTCTTATCAGCGACAGAGCCATCACGGACACTTCCGAGGAACTGGGATCCGATTTTAGCGGCTGACCAGGTGATGGATCGAATGGTCAAAGTGACTGCCGACAGAGCTAAGGGCGCGCACGATGCAGAATTCGTCTGCGTCGACGGAAAGGCATACATCGTCGAGCACGATAACGACGTAAAACCGGGACATTCAGCAGGGAGCGCTCAATATTGTGTTCTGGCTGTTCTGGATCTCGACACTATGCAGGTTCTCTCCCGCCACGTTTTCGCAGAATCTCAGATGGAACTCGCTAACATCTCTCTCAGGGGAGGACGGGCGTTTGTTCCCAGAATTATCCAGGTCGATGAATCGACTCTACGATGCTTCTTCTCCTACAAGCCCTCTGAAGCTGAGGAGAGAGTTTATTACAGAGATTTCGACATCAAAACGAACTCGTTCTCAAACGAACTCCATTCGCCAAAGCTCCTGACAAGGGATGGACTGGGACCGATGACTCCCTCTCGCTTTCATGCAGATGCAGAGCTCTCCGGATTCACCAGAAAGAGACTGACAAGCGGGTTCTATATCTTCGACTCGTTTAAGGAAATCGACGGGGAAATCTACACTGCCCTAAACAATTTCCCCGGAAAGCAGAACGCATTAGCGAAACTACACCCTGGTTTCGAGACCTTCGAAGTCATTGGGCATCTCAATGAGCCTCAATCAGAGTTCCTAAGCGAGTCCGCCATCCATAAGCTCCCCGACGGCACCTGGATGGCGGTCGTCCGTAACGACGGAGGTAATAAGAACTACCGCATAGCTTATTCCAAAGATGGAATCGACTGGCAACCAGCAAAAGAAATGCCCTTCATAAGAGAAGGCACCAACTCGAAACCGAATCTCGAAAGGTTTGGTGACCTGTATTATCTAGGATGGCAGGAGAAGACCCAGTTGGATGGAGTATGGAGAAGCGTCTTTAACCTTGACGTCTCGAACGATGGTCGTCAATGGGAGAGAAAATACCGATTCGTGACAGATGACTCGTTTCAATATCTCACACTCGAAGAACACGAAGGCGAAATTTATTTCTCTGTGACGCAGAGCAACAATAAAGCGAGCACTGACAAGATCATGTTCGGCCACCTTCAATCTGCGCAAGAGTATTCGCATTCGGACGAGCTCACAAAAAACGATTCGCCAGCCGAGCAGTATAATGTGCTTTTCATCACAGCAGACGACCTGAATTGCGATCTCGGCTGCTATGGGAATGAGACCGTAAAGACCCCGCATATCGACCGACTTGCCAAAATGGGGACGCTTTTCACGCGCGCATATTGCCAATATCCATTGTGCGGTCCCAGCAGGGCGAGTTTTCTGACAGGATTTCGCCCTTCCACCCTGAACATCTTTGTCAACCGCAGCGTCGGAGGCAAGTGGAATCACGACTTCCGCCTCACACGTCCGGACATCCGAAGTTTGCCAGAGCACTTTATGTTGCATGGATACGACAGCTTCGCTGTCGGTAAAAATTTTCATTTCGACGTGCCTGCAGACATCGGCACACTCGGTAAGGGTCATGACGCCCAATCATGGACGCAGAGCATCCAGCCTACAGGAAGCGATAAGAAGCGGGAATCTGATTTGTTTCGGATGAATGGAAGCATTCGCTTCAGCTGGCTCTCTGATGACAGCGGGCAACCACAGACGGATGACCTTCTCACAGAGGAAGTCCTCGCCGCTCTGCAGAAAGACACAGGCACCCCGAAGTTCATCAAACTCGGCTTCTTTCGACCTCACTGGCCTTATGTGGCCGAAGAGAAATTCTTCGATCTTTATCCAGAGCAGGAGATTGCGTTGCGAACGGGAGGGGCAAAGGCGAAACCCGAAGGTCCGGCAGCGGCTTACGCAAGCCGCGGTCGCGAAGAGAAGCACCTGAACGACCAACTGGAGCGAAAAACTATCCAGGCCTACTATGCATCGATTTCGCAGGTCGACGCTCAAATCGGCAAGCTTCTCCATGGTTTGGACAAATCTGGGATGCTGAGCAACACGATCATCGTCTTCACGAGCGATCATGGATACCACCTGGGCGAAAACACTCTCTGGAGAAAAAAGACACTCTTCGAAGCGGGCTTGCGAGTGCCTCTGATTATTTACTCTCCGGATCATCCTGTTCAGGGGGGACAGACGAGCCTGCGAACTGTTGAACTTGTCGATCTAGCTCCTACCCTGAGCGAGCTGGCAGGTATCCCTACACAGCAATCTGATGGGGAAAGCCTAGTTCCTCTTCTAGAAAACCCTGAGCGAATATGGCCATTCCCCGCTTTTTCAACCATGCTGCGCGGTCGAGCAACCGGCACGCCGGTCGAGGGAATAAACCGAAATTTTTTAGCGCATTCGGTGACAGCCCAAGGCTTGCGCTATACTCAGTGGGGGGATGACGCTGAATTTGGCGAGGAGCTTTATGATCTTATCGATGACCCGGCATCAGAGAACAATCTCGCGAACTCTGCAGTTTATCGTCGGCAGAAAGAGCGCTTGAAACAAATGCTCATCGGAAACACGAACGCGGTCGCCACGATCCAGGAAGATGCTCTGGGAACAAACGGAGCAACCGAGATGAGGATGTTCCCTTTCGTCATCGGTGCCAAGCCATTTACAGATCGTGCTTACAAGGTTGAAAGCCTCCCTGAGATCCTCCGAGGGACTCAATACTTCAGCGGTAAGATCAGCGGCTCGAAACTCATTGTCGCCTCTCCGGGAAAAATATATGCCCTAACAGCATCAGAGGGAAAAGGATCACGACGGAAAGAGCTGAGGGCTCTTGGCTTCACAGAGATTGATAATCCGATGAAGAGCATCCTGGGTCCAGATTTCGAAGATCTCACTCTGCTCCGAAAAACAGCCCATAAAGGCGAGGAGCTTCAAACAGGAAAGTTCAGTCTCTTTCTTGGTAGTGAAGGAACCCGCTTTGTTTCAGACAACTGAGCACGCCTTTCATCACGAAAAAGCTATCCAAAGATTGAAAGCGACAAGCGTGCTACAATAACATAAAAAAATTCTCATCTCTACTCGTAACAAAGGTTCACGAACCCAAGAGTGATTAGATACATCAGTATCTATGAGAACAAAACACCGATCCCAACCATGGCATCTAGATGCCATCACAGGCAGCCTCTTTATTGTGGCGCTGGTCTTCGTCGTGCAGCCATTGTCCGCTCAGCTCCCACCAGAGGGCGCAGGAGCTGACTCAGGAACCATCACAAACACCACGACGGACGGGGGGAACCCGGCTGGCCAGTTTCCGAATGCAATCCAGTATATCAATACTCAGGACGGCTTTGCATTAACGATCAATGGAAACGCCATCACAGTTGGAGATACTGGGACAGCCAATAACGAAGGAGCCATATGGGTGAGTTCGAACACATCTGCGACGAGCGGCAACACAGGTGACCAGGTTATCATCGTTACAGACATCGATAGCATCACGACAACGAACACGGGATTGACTGGCGTATACGCCCGCATGGCTGGCAACAACATCGGAGATGCGAGCGTGACCATGAACGCCACCAATGGAACAATCACCACGACCGGAACCGGTCAAGCGACCGGCTTGGAGTCTGCCGTGTTTGCGACGTCAGTGGGTGATGCGATCGTTGTCATGAGCGGCGGATCCATCGACGTCCAGAACGGGACGAATGCTCAGGGCATCCGAGCATGGAATCAGTCAACCGCAGCTGCCACTGGTGGCACTTCAGTAACAGTTTCAGGAGGCACCATCCGCACCACATCAGTCAACGCAAACAACTACGGTCTCGAGGCCCGGTCGCTGCAACAGGCAAAAGACGCATCTGTAACGATCACCGGTGGCATCATTTCAACCGCAGGCGATACCAGTTATGCAGCCTACGCATTCAACGGCGGCGCAGGCGCCCAAGCTGAAGTGAATGTTTCCGGCGGAGCCTCGATCTCTACCGGTGTGCTTGCCGATGGTTCACTCTCGGGCTCCGGCGTGAGTTCACATGCCGTTTTTACTAACGGGGGGACGTCAGGAATTGCACGCATCAACATCGATGGGGCTGATCTCGACACCGCTGGAGGCGCGGCATCAGGTGCTTATTCACGAGTCAATGGTGCTGGCTCAACGGCGAATGCAGAGGTGAATGTTGCGGGGGCGGCAACCACGATCGACACTCAGGGCACAGGTGCGAACGGGGTGAGAGTTGACCAGCTCCAAAATGGTTTGGCTCTTGCGAATGTTGACGCGGGCACCATCACGACAAATGGAGCCAATGCTTCCGGAGTTCGTGTAGAATCCGGTTTAGGAACCGCTCAAGTCGATATTGATGGCGGAACGATCCAGGTAAATGGAGGCGGTGCCTCACACGGTGTTCTCGTCATCAAGGGCGCAGGAGGCACAGGAATTGTCGATGTTGATGTGAACAATGCTTCCATCTCTCTCGCAGGAGGAGACGAGGGGCAGGGCATCCGCGTCCTCAACGCGGGGGCAGGAGCATCAAACGTTGATGTCTCCGACTCCACAATAGTAAACAATGGCACCACTCAACGTTCACGGGGCATCTATGTGCGAAATACTGACTCTGCTGGGGCCATCGTTCTTAACGTTGGCGGTAACACCGCAATCACGACAAACGGAACGAATTCAGCTGGTGTCTATGCTCAATCGGTCTCGAACGCCGGCTTGGGTGGAGCTACCGTCAACATAAGTGACAGTGTCGCAATTAATGCACTGTCGACCTCCGCTACAAGTGGTTCTCCTGCGGCTCTAGCTCAAGTATCCACTGATGGAGGCGATGCCGTGATCAACATGACGGGCGGGACTCTCACAACGAACTCGTTCAATGGCCAAGGACTCCTCGCGGTTACCAACCTGACGACAGGAACAGTCAACGCACTTGCTACAATGAATGCGCCTACTGGCACCATTACGACCAATGGTGATTCGGCTGCAGGGGTGAAGGGTGACCAGCGAGGGAATGGAACGGCCGACGTTACACTCACAGCCGGGCAAGTCCGCACTGCTGGCACCACATCCCATGGTGCGCACGCAATCACGATCGGAACCGGTAATGCCTCCTACACCGGCGGTGCAAATGCTGACGTAGGGACGACAGGCGCATCGGCACAC
>JAHDFZ010000013.1:0-4727 GCA_020627905.1 Verrucomicrobiota bacterium | reverse complement strand
GGAACGGCAACGGCGGCTATCACAGGTGGAGTCTACTCTGTATCTGGAACCGATGCTTCCGGAATTGTTGCAGCAACTGGCTCGGGCACCTATGACGTCGACGTCACTGGCGGGGCAAACATCACCGCCACTGGGGCAGCGACGACAGCAGCTAGCCCTGAGGGTGGATTTGGTATCCACACCACCGGCACAGGGGGCGGCACAATTGATATCGACGCAACATCGACTGTTACAGCATCCAGCACGAATATAGCCATCCGCGATGGTGATCGCAATTTCAGCGGAACGGACGACACGGTTCTCGGCGGTGGAAACGTTATTGTGACCACTCTCGGAACCATCAACGGTGGCGCAGTGCTTGGTCTTGGTAACGACACCTTCAATCTTCAGGGAGGAACCATGACTGGAACGATCACAGGTGATGACCTGGCTGCATCCGGCGACGACGGCGATGACACCTTCAACTGGACCGGCGGCTCACTCACAGGAGGCTTCGCCGGCCAGAATGGTTCTGATCAGGTCAACATCTCCGGTTCGGCTGCTTATGATGGCACGCAGACTCTTGATGGTGGTGATGACCTCGATACCGTTGACACATTCACTGACGTCCTGACGATCAACGGCCTGACTGTTGGTTCTGCGGCGACACCCGCAGACTTGAGCCTCATTCAGAATTTTGAGAATTTTGTTCTTCAGAATACTACCTTTACCGGCACTGGAAACCTGGCCGTTGGAGAAACGAATCCTTCTACAGGACTTGAGTTGCAGGCTTCAAATCTAAACATCGCATCAAATGCATTCACCCTTAGCGGTAATCTTGTTAACGACGGCGACAGCTTCGTTAATCTGCTCAGCGGAGCAGGCGCAGGGAACTTCACTGTTTCCGGCAACGTCAACAATGATGGAACGATTTCCATGCAGGAAGGAAACGCCGGAGACACGCTTAACATCGGTGGCGATTATGCTGGTGCCGGTAATATCGCGATCGATGTCGACTACAGTTCACCTACAACCGCTGCTGATACCGTAATCATTGCTGGTGCTGTGAGCGGGACAACAACTCTGGATCTTCAGGTTACTGGCACACCAGGTGCTGACGGTCAGGTCCTGCTCGTGGACTCCGCGACTGACTCGATTGTCGGAGGGCAGTTTGCTATCTCTGGTGCCCCTGCTGGAGCCACCTACACGGTCGAAGTTCGTAACGGTGACGTATTTCTTGTCGTTGATGTCGTCGAGCCACCGGTTGTCACACCGACGCCTCCTAGTGGCCCGGGCGCTCCACCTGTAGCACCAGCGTTCACCCCAACTGCTGAGACGATCACTGCGGAGGGTCTTGTCGGGCAGCTGGCCAACATGGAGCGGATGAAGTCGCTTCGCCAGCGCCTCGGCGACATCGTTGGAAACGAGGATGCGCTTAAGCGTGCAGCTGCTGGTAAGCTTTGGGCCCAATGGCATGGCAGCTTCAACGACAACCGTGGATCCTCCCAGGGTGCGTTTCACGATTCGGAATTCACTGAGTTCGACTTTGGCGGAAACGTTGGTATCGGAACCTATGCATCAGGGACACTCCTTGTTGGGGCGTCCGGTCACTACACGAGAGCACAGACGACTTCCACACTCGGTGGGCTTCGCGGCTCCAGTCAAACTGACGGTGCTGGTGTTGGCGCAGAGTTGGTCTGGATCGGAGATTCCGGTTTTTATGCGGACGCCAAGATCCGCCATTTCTGGTTTGACTCGGACGCTTTTGCCGGAGGCGGTTCCCGCTTCGGCATGGATTCGACACTCTTCCAGATTTCTGCTGAAGTCGGGCAACGTTTCGAGCTAGGTGAAGGCAACTGGATCACTCCTCAGGCACAACTACGCTACTCAGATTTGAGTGCCGACAGCCAGCTTGTTTCCGGGTCCAATGTCGCTCTCACCGATGGATCCGCTCTCACTGGACGTGTTGGATTTGACCTTGGTCACACCTCGGACGACGGGAAAACATCCGTATGGGTGACAACCAGCCTGATCGCTGAACTGGATAATGGAACTGAATTCCGTTACGGCAACCAGACCCTCAATCCCAATCCTGACGATCTTCTTATGGAGTTTGGCCTCGGTGGAAGCTACAATGTGAATCCCGGTCTCCAGATCTACGGAGAGATCATCGGTGGAACGGGCCTCGGCTCTGACGGGGATGATGATTACATCGGTGGCAACGCCGGTGTGAAGGTCGCGTTCTAAGGCCTACAAAGATTCAACCTTAATAGACCGGAGCCAGCGACGGCTCCGGTTTTTTTTATTATGAAGAAGCTATTTACTTTCTCGCTCCTTATCATCGCAAGTCTCGGCATGGGCGCTTCTGCTCAGGAGGCGAAGCCAACAGCCAGCATGGAGGTGTTTGGCGCATGGTCTGTGACCATGAACACCCAAAAAGGCAAGGGCGGTGTTGAGCAACGGCAGGCTCAAATCATGCAGGAGACGAAGCGTGAACAGGACGGCCGGAGGATCTGCACCCTCTACTTTGCGAAGTCGAGACAGTCTGGAAAAATCGATGCTGTCGTCATCGGTCCGTTCGGTGTCGATATCGCGTCGGGCGTTCAATTGATTGCGGACGACAAGGAGATCGCCACTCCGAAGTTTAAAACAAGTTTGCCGAAAGGAATCGTCTCAGAGTTCTCCCTGACGCTCGAACAGTTTCGTCAGCTTCTCAATGCCAAGGTGGCCGCACTACAGTTCCACACCTCAGACACGCAGACGGCCTTCAAAACGCCGGTGGTGCTGGAGGGGCTTGGTGAAAGCTGGTCGCGGGTGATCGCCTACCACGCCGAGTAAGGCTGTCTCGGTGATGGTCGTTGTGAGAGCAGCTATCGCAGTTGTTCCTGCTCATTGCATCGTAGTTTCTGCCGATTCGTATATCGGTCGTAGAAAACTGGCGCGCGCTAAGCACGCAAGAATGCAACCTCAGTCGGGATGTCCCAATGCATCTCACGCAGCAGTCACAAAAGCTGGGGAGGATGCTGAAGCATGCCACGCCACAGATACCATCGATACTCCCCCCTTCCAACGTCAGGTTTGGTAGGCTTGTCTGGAGAGATCCCGCGATGGGAATGAGTTTTCACCACCCCGATTCACTTCTGCTTTTTTGATCGGAGCAGAATCAGTCATTGGGTATATCTGGCTCGACCGGCAGGAGCCGCTCTTTATCAACGGCCACCTCAAAGAGTGACCCAGCGTATCGCTCGCCAGACGAAATTACAGCGGCGCTCCCACAACTTGGGCAGTGATCTCTTATTCACTGTCACCATAAGGCCCGCGCGGCCTTGGTTGACCGCCTGATGCACACATTCCCCAACTTTGGGTCAACCATTTTCATCCAGCGGAAAAGGGGCGTCAGCATAAATGCAAATACCACCCCGGACAGATCAGGGGCGTATTCGGCACGCCGCTCAGGAACCGTTCCAAGAGTTCTTCTCTCTGAATCAAGCAGAACTGACTGAAACCTTACCCGTTCACTTCTGCTCTACCACATCCCGTTTCACAGCCTCCCATCAAGTTCATCAAGCTTGAAACGAGTGGTGACTACAGAACTCTTCTTCTCCCCAGCCTCATACTTGACATACGTGGTTGCTACAAAAGTGCCATCGGGCAGAACTTCCAGCCCGGAATAGCCAGTATCTGAACCGGCATGACTATGTAGTAGTTTCACGCGATACTGACCTTCCCGACCGTTGATAATGTCTTCGAATGTTCCGACCCAGGCGACGAAGTGCCCATATGTTTGATTTCTCCGACCAGTCTTCTCAAAGTCTCTCGCAGTATCACGCATCACAACGACCAGCCGCCCATCAGGCGCTCGCTTGACCGCGTGCCGGTGCCCGGTCAGACCTAAGGTGAGAGGCCTGGCCTCGGACCAGGTCTTGCCCTGGTCGTCACTGACAGCGAATTGTCCGTAGTCGCGAAAGTTGTTGCGCAGGAGCATGATCATTTTCCTGCCATCATCGGAAGCAATGACGGCTGGCTGGGACCAGCGGCTGGCAACCTTGACGACGACTCTCTCAGGACTCCAGGTGAGACCTCCATCTGTGGACTCGCTCTGCCAGACGACTGGATCGACATCTTTTTTACGGGAGGACTTCGGGTCGCGACGGTCACACCACATGACCAGGCGCTTCCCGTCATCGAATGACATAATGGTCTTCGGCGGACACTCCGCCTTCAGGCCTGTCTCGCGCATAGGAGACCACGTAACTCCTTCATCCTCGGAGACGGAGTAGCGCAACCGACCGGGAAAATTCTGACCGGCGAAGACAAAAAGACGCCCGACACCTTGAGGATCCGTCAGATGGTGAATGGTTGGCGTCGTCACCTTCTGCTCGAACCAGCTGGGATCCGTTTCGAGGAGACCTGACCAGGTTTTCCCCGCATCGGGGCTTTTCGCCAAAGGCCCAAGATAACCTGCGTGCTTTATCGCCCAGGTAGCAAACATTGTCTTGCCATCAGGCATCAGAACCGTGTCAGGATGCCCCTGGTAGAGTTCAGTGGTGCCACGTGCCACAAAACTGTGCCGATCTTGTTCGTCCGAAATATCGATGGTTGGAATCGTAATGAGGCTCTCGCTCGCTGACCCATTCACCGGAAGCTCCGTATCACTCCACATGACGATCCCCTGACTGCGAGTCTCAACTGTGTCGCCGGTCTGAACCTGCTTTTGATACAACCGATAGCGAGGCCCCTCCCTTCCG
>JAHDFZ010000246.1 GCA_020627905.1 Verrucomicrobiota bacterium | reverse complement strand
GTTGTCTCATTCTACCCATCAAGTTATGAAGCAAACACTCAAACTCACAACTGGATTGGCAGTTTTCGCCGGATTGGCAACGTCTGCATTCGCCGGTGATACCTACATGGGTAGCGCCAAGGGAGGAAAGGTTATCATCGATGATGCTAAACCTGCTCTGATCACTCCGACTCTCGACACTCGCTTCCGTTTCGAGCACGCCGATGCAAAGAACTGGACAGTTGGTGAAGCTGCTACGGTTCGCAACCGCCTCGGATTGAAGACCGGTGTTTTCAATGGGTTCCAAGCGTTCGCTGAATACGAGGGCACTCTCGCTATTGATCGTGGAGATTATCGCTCGCCCGGGCTCACTTCTCCCCCCCTGGCCTCATCTCCATATGCTGCAGCACCGGCAGGTATTATTGCAGACCCTGAATCGCACGAGCTAAACCAGCTTTGGGTGAGCTACTCGAATCCAGACGCGGGATACAGCGTGAAGGTCGGTCGCCAAGCTATCAACCTGGGCAATCAGCGCTTCGTTGGTGGCGTTGCTTGGCGTCAGAATATGCAGACTTTTGATGCGGCAACAATCACTTACAAAACAGGCGCAGGAATTGAATTGTTTTACGGCTACGTTAACAAGGTAAACCGCATCTTTGGTTCTGAAGTTCCTGATTTTGTCGGACAGTCCGATTTCGAAGGTTCAAGCCATCTGGTCGAGGCACGCTTCGGCGATCTTCCTTTCGGCAAGCTTACGACGTATGCCTATCTTCTTGATTTGACCAACCAGTCCAGCCTGCCGGGTCGCTCTGCAGCTTCAAGCAACACCTTCGGTGGTTATCTCACAGGCGATCTGGTGGAAGGCCTCTCATACTATGCAGAGTTCGCCTACCAGACCGATGCGTTTGACAACCCAAACAGCTACACTTCTGACTACCAACACGTAGCACTCACAGGGAAAGCTGCAGGATTTACGACTACTCTGGGCCTTGAGCGCCTGGGGAATGGTTTTAACACACCTCTTGGCACAAACCACAAATTCAACGGTTTCGCCGATGTGACCATTCCGCGTTACCCAGCCGGTGGATTGAGCGATTTCTACCTGACTGTAGCTAAGCCTATTGGTGGCGTTAAAGTAGTGGCAGGATACCACCACTACCTTGACGAGAGCATGGACTTCACCCTTGGTAATGAATTCGACCTCGTTCTCGTTAAGAAACTGACAGACAACGTCACTCTCCTCGGCAAGGGTGCTTGGTTTAACGGCAAAGGCACTGGTCTTTTCACCAATGACCGCACTCGCCTTTCCATTGAAGCCAACATCAAATACTAATTTGTTTAGTTAGCTTTCGAGCTTTGCAAAAGGCCGCAGGTGACTGCGGCCTTTTTTGTGTTCAGAAAACGACCGGAATCTCCTCCTCCACGATACCGTCCTCCTCCACGATACCGGAATCGGCCAAGCGATCACCAGCTATAAAAACGGATACGCAAAACGCTCAGAAAGGCTCTCCTTCACCTCTTTCATGGGCAGCCCGATGACATTGGTCCTCGATCCCTCCATCGCCTCAATGATGCGATGCCCCTCATCCTGAGCGGCGTAGGCTCCGGCCTTGTCCATGGGGTCGATCAACTGGTGATATTCACGCTGCTGATCAAGACTCAGCTCGCGAAACTTCACTGCAGTGGCCACCGCGAAGGAATCGACGATTTCTCGATCACGGCACTGGATGCAGACAGCGGTGAAGACATGATGCGTCCGGCCGCTCAACTGGGCCAGCATGCTTTCGGCCTCTTCCCTGTCGACAGGCTTGCCGAAAACCTGATCTCCCAGCAGCACTAGGGTGTCTGCGCTGATGACGATGGCCTTCGGATGTTGCGCGGCAATGTCAGCCCCTTTGAGCTGCGCGTTGATCGCGGTCAGCTCTCGAATGGGTATAGCGGGATCCTCAAGCTCCTCTACCTCCGGGCGCATGACCTCGATGCTGAAACCTGCCTCCTCCAGCAGATCTTTTCGGCGAGGAGAACCAGAAGCAAGGATCAGTCGAGGCGGGAGGGGGTAAATCATACAGCGGAAAGGGTAAGCGGCAGAGACGGCAGCGGCAAATGGATAGCAGCACCTGAGTTGTCATTGCCCACTGGAATTCATCGCAATCTCGCCTACAGTCGCCACCCAATATGGCTGAATCCTTCAAAACCCTCCCCGGCTTCCGCGATTTCTACCCTGAAGATTGCGCGCATCGCAATTATTTGTTCTCGGTCTGGCGTCGTGTAGCAGCTCGCTATGGCTTCAAGGAATACGATGGCCCTGTGCTGGAGCCGACTGAGCTCTACAAAAAGAAATCCGGGAACGAGATCGTTAATCAGCTCTTCTGTTTCGATGATAAGGGCGATCGCGCTGTTTCCATGCGACCCGAGCTTACCCCCACGCTTGCCAGAATGGCTGCTGCTCGTCAGCGAGACTACCGCAAGCCAATGCGCTGGTTCTCCATCGGTCAATTTTTCCGCTACGAACGCCACCAGAAGGGACGCGGACGCGAGTTTTATCAGTTTAACTGCGACACCCTTGGAGAAGATTCATCACAGGCAGACGCCGAGCTGATCAGCCTCTCCATCGACCTCATGCGCGAACTGGGTTTCACCAAAGACGACTTCCAGATCGGCCTCAGTGACCGTAATGCCTGGGTCCACTTCGCCGCAGAAAGCGGGCTGACGGAGGAACAAACGCTGAACTTTCTGCAGATCATCGATAAGATGGGACGCACACCAGCAGAGAAACTGGAATCCTCTCTCGCTGAATTGAACCTGACGAAAGACCGGGTCGATGCTTTCATCGCCAAAGGAGCGACTGTTTCTGAACGGATCCCGCAGGTTCTCCAATCTCTGGAGGCGCGCGGGCTATCTGAATTCGTAAAGGTCAATCTCAACATCGTGCGAGGCCTCGCCTACTACACCAGCACAGTTTTCGAAATCTTCGATGTCAGCAAGGGCATGAGAGCGATCGCCGGAGGGGGGCGCTATAACCAGCTCGTCAAATTGATCGGCAACGCCGACATGCCTGCCTTCGGTTTCGCTATGGGAGATATGGTTATCCTCGACCTTATCAAAGAGACACCTCACGCCAATCAGAAGATGCTCGAGGCGATCCATGACCAGGAAGCAGCAGACATCGCCTTTATCCTCGCCGACGATGATCGATATGACGATCTTTTAGCCTGCACCCAGGAGGCGAGGAACGCCGGTTTCAGCTGTGTCACCCCCCTTGCGGCACAGAAAGTCGGCAAGCAATTTCAGGCCGCTGAACAGGCCGGCACTCGCCTGGCCGTTGTCATCGGCAGTGAATATCCAGAAATCCAGATCAAGAGCCTGAAGGACCGCAGCGCCATCACGACTCAAAAGGAATCTCTGCTGGCCACCATTTCAAAAACTCTAGACTCGTAGCCATCTGCTGATCGTATCCATCAAAAAGGCGGCTTCACCGCCTTTAAAGGGCCATAAATTGCTGAATCCTCCTGCATTTCCGCTTGAGTTGGAAGGAAGATTGCTTAGGCACAGCTTATACAATCTGTAACGAAACCCAGTTTGTTACCCCCTCATGAACCAGAATAAAACCAATCTGCTCGTCTTCTGCCTGATCGTCGTCATTTTTGCGATCATCTCGCTGGTCTCTCTCAAGACCTGCGGTCGCGGAGAAAAACTCGGCTACACTGCTGGCGAGGCTCCACAAGTTTCTCGCACACCTGACCCAACACCTGTGCCGGAAACGAAGAAGGAAGATACACCTGCTGCAAAGCCTGCCCCTAAGCCAGAGCCAACAGAACCAGCGCCTAAACCGGAGCCCCCAAAGCCCGCTCCTACGGTCAAGCCGACCACTGTAGAAGCACCCAAAGAGGCACCAGAAAAGCCTGCTCCTACTGCGCCCCAGAAAGTTGCGGAAACAGAAAAACCAGCCGCTACTACTCCCCTAGCAAAAACCGCAGCCCCGAACCCTGCTCCTGAAGCAGCAGAGAAAGCCCCAACAGGCACGAAGTTCGCATCCGTCAAGGCAGCCGTCACCGCTCTCGCCGGCGCTATTCAGAAGAGAGACTTCCCAGCCGTCGACAAGATCGTCAACGATGACGCCATGGCGAAATATGTGCGCCCAAGAGTGCAGAAGCTCGTCACAGACCCGGAGATCACGCTCTCCACTGAGACACCGTTCAGCGAGATTTCTCGTTCGGCCACCGGAGGTCGTTGGGCCCTGAATTTTGTCAAAGCACCGAAACCGGATGCTTTTGAAGGTCTCTACGCCGACATTCACGGGAGCGATGAAGACGGCTTCTACGTCGAGCATCTCGCGCTGCCTCTCCGTTTGCGCATGCTCAATGATCTCAAGTTCTCCGATACCGAGCCTATGGCTGAGGAGCTCCCAACGAGCGCTCTCGGGGTCGCTCACGCATTCGCTCGTTCCGTCACCATCCAGGACTTTGACACCGCTCGTGCGCTCGCAGACTCTGAGAAGCTCTCCGATGAGCGGATCGCCGCGCTGATGATCGCGCTTGATGAGGGAGATTTCGACCTCGCTTCTGAGCGCCCTCTCGTTATGACCCTCAAGAAGCCTGAAACCAGCTGGGTCATCGCCCGAGTGGAAGAAGACACTAAGAAGACACCCAGGAAGAAATCGGAATTTGCCATTGAGATGGCACGCGCCAAGGGATCTGACCCATGGAGAGTGGATGCGCTTACCTTCTCAAAAGTGATCGCGTCCCTCGCAGATGACGCTGGAGCGGGAGATGTCGCCTACGCCCCGATCGTTGAGACTCCGAAGAAGGGAGATTCTCTCGTCGTGTTCTTTGATTTCGATGGTTCGGAGATCAACCCAAGAGCGAAACGTCAGTTGGAAATCATCTCATCCATCCTGAAGGGTGATGCGAAACGCAGCGTGACAATCGGCGGGCACGCAGATGCCATCGGCAGTGATCAATACAACCTGCAGCTGAGCAGCAGCCGGGCGGCCGCTATCAAACAGACTCTTCTGGATTTCGGAGTTGCTGAAGCGCAGGTCAAGACAGATGCCTTCGGTGAATTCAAGCCCCTGCAGCCGAACTTCAAGCCGGACGGCAGCGACAACCCATCCGGCCGCTCAGAGAATCGACGCGCTGAGGTTTACCTGGACTTCTAACTCGTTTGGATGCAGTAGCCTGCATAATCCAAACGCCCTCTAGATTCGGGAATTTCCCGACTTTTGTCTAAAGTGCTCCCTCTTCTACCTTGACCGTCTATGGCGGCTTTGTAGAATGGAGCACATTTTTTTGCCCTG
>JAHDFZ010000245.1 GCA_020627905.1 Verrucomicrobiota bacterium | reverse complement strand
GCCAGACTCCGCAAACAGTCGAGGAACCCACCAAAAAAGCCAAACTGTCAGCAGCATTCCTGAAGAAGCAGCGCCAGCGCCTGCTCGATCTGCGGGATGATCTGGTGGATCAGATGAATGGCGTCGCCCGTGATACTCTGGGGATTCGCGGCGATGGCAACAGCGACTCAGCAGCGGCTTTCGGCATGCACCAGGCCGACGCCGGCAGTGACGCTTACGACCGCGACTTCGCTCTCAACCTGCTCTCTCAGGAGCAGGACGCTCTCCACGAGATCGAGGAAGCTCTCACGCGTATCGATGCAGGCGAATACGGCGTCTGCCAGGGATCCGGAGAGATCATTCCTACCGCGCGACTGGAAGCGATGCCTTTCGCCCGCTGCACGGTCCAATACCAGGAAAAGCTGGAAGAAGAACAAGCCCGACGCGGCGTCTCTGCCTCCGTCAGCTCCCTCTTTGGCCAGCCAGACTCCGAGGTGACCAAATCATCTGACGACGACTGAAATCCGCTCCGAAAAGTGAAAAGCGCACAATCTGATAAATAGCGCTTGAGATTTTTAAAAAAACGCGTAGCCTTCGCGCCCACAAAACAACCATACAGGATTTGTTATGCCACGAGAAGTCATCATTTTGGAATGCACAGAAGCACGTGAGGAAGGTGCCCGTCCCTCCATCTATGTTTCAACCCGGAACAAGAAAAGCCTCCGCACTCCCGGTCGTCTCGAGAAGGTAAAATTCAATCCTTACCTGAAGCGCCGCACTCTTCACCGTGAGAAGCGCTAATTCGTAGAAAGCTCCAGAACTGCACGACTAGAAAGATACTCTCATGGGTCCTAAAACTGAACAGCGCGCCATCAATTTCCGCCGAGCCAACCGTAAGATGCCTCGTCGTCGTCTCGACGTTCCTGCCGAGAAGCTCAACTACCTGAACCCTGAGTTCCTGGGTAAGTTCTGCACCGAGTCTGGTAAGATCTATCCTCGTCGCACGACAGGCGTTTCAGCTAAGCTTCACCGTAAGATTACGCGTGAGATCAAGCGTGCTCGTGCGCTGAATCTGATGTAATCCCCGCTAGGCGATTCTTTTTGTGAAAAGCTGACCGATATGGTCAGCTTTTTTTGTGCCCTAAATTCGCGGCCGTGAGGCCGTGGAAAAAACGGCCGCTCTCTGCTGAACACACAGGCTGCCTTTTCGCCAAGTCCACAAGCTCACGCTTGCGGCTACATGTGTTTGCACACGATCACCTCAACCCGAAAATCCGGCGACTAACCGCTCGAAACCAGCCGCTTTATGCAGCGTCTCCTGCCATTCTTTGCCTGGCTCTGAATCGGCGACGATGCCAGCGCCAGTATGATAACTGAGCTGCATTCCCTCTTTCAGGCTTGCCGTGCGAATGGCGATATTGAACTGACTCTCGCCATTGAATCCTAGATACCCGATCGCCCCGGTGTAATATCCGCGATCCGTCGTCTCGATCTCCGAGATGATCTCGCGGGCGCGCTTCTTCGGCGCTCCAGTGATACTACCACCAGGATAACAGGCCTTGAGAGCATCCAGATGGGACACGTGCTCTCGGAGCTGCCCCCGCACGGTCGAGACGAGATGAAACACCTGCGCAAATCGCTGCAACTCCAGCAGCTCGACTGGCTCAACACTCCCGAACTCGCACACCTGCCCGAGGTCGTTGCGCTCGAGATCAGTGATCATGATCAGCTCCGCGATCTCCTTGCTGGAGGTTTTCAACTCATAGGCTGAGCGCTCATCTGCGTCAGTATCGCGAAAGCGCGGACGCGTGCCCTTTATCGGACTGGTGAGGATCGTGCGCCCACTCATCCGCAGGAACAGCTCCGGAGAGCTGGAGAGCAACTGCTCATCACCTAGATCCAGATAGGCGGCAAACGGAGCTGGCGAGATCTCGCGAAAGGCCTGATACAGCTGAAACCGCTGTCGCCCCGTCAGAGGCTTCTCCGCCACGGCTCGAGCAGCATGCGAGAGGTTGACCTGATAAATGTCGCCGCTGGTGATGTAGTCTTTGGCGCGCTCCACCCCCCGACAGAACTGCACCTCCTCCAGATCATATCGCACTGGACCGAAGCTTGGCCGATCCGGCTCGGAGCGAGGGACAATGGCCTGTTTGATCAATGAAAAATCGCCCGACCAGCTCTGGCGATGATGATCGTAGACGAGGACACGCCGATAGGAACCGAACCGAAAGCGACCATCATACTCGATCGCCCCGTAGAGCCCCGCTCCGGGGAGCCCCAGATCGCCGCCACTGCGCGTCTTTGCCATGCCGCCAGCGAGCGCTGCTGCAAGCTTCGCAAAATCCTCTTCGACAAACAGCGAGCCGGTGTAACCGGCAGTCGGCTCGGCAGCGATCACGGAAACACTCCGTTCCATGCCCTCACCATCCAGGGAGGAGTCGAGATACACGAAACCCGGGAGGTGAGATAGACTTTTCGCAATCTCTACCGGGCTCCAATCACGGAGGACCCAATCAGCTGTTGAGAATTCCATATTAGATAGACGATCGGGAAGTCAAAGGTAAGCGGTGAAGTCAGATAACCTGCTCTCCAGCACTTACAGGAGCTGGCTCGATCGGAGCTGACTGATTCTGCTGCCGCTGCAACTCGTAAAAGGTATCGAACTGCTGTCGGTAAGCACTGACTCGATTGAGAAACCACTGCCAGTCATGCCCCGGCTCTCCCCGGTCGAGTAGGAAGTGCGGGCAATTTTTGTTGGGCTTGTCATAGCCCTTGCGTGGCCAGTGATAATGAGCGCGCACATTTTCGATCGGGATGCTGAACTCCTGCATGAGACTGGCCGTCAGGCGAGCCGTGCGATCGATGGTGGTGGCCAGATCATTCCCTTGATGCTCGCACATTTCGATTCCGATCGAAAAACGGTTCCCCGGCCCATCGAAATCAGCGTGCTCCCCCTGCTCGCTTGTTGGCAAGTGCTGGATGATGGCATCCTGCTGCACCGAAAAGTGCCAGCAGAGGTAACCGATGACACCACCTTTCAGCGCACCGTTTTTCAGCGCCCGCGCATGATCGAAGGCATCACCTGTCGGATTCTGCGTGCTATGAATCGTGATGTAACGAGGTTGCATCGGCCGGTGCATACGCCGCCCGAACTTTCCTGCCGGAATGTAGTCCGTGCGAATGCGCAGCTCCTGACGTGCGATCGCCGGATCTTTCGGCTGATTGACCACCGCTGAGAGCTTCTTATCCCACCCCATCGTCGTGGAGACCGATTTGCAGGATACGTATGCCACCGCACCGGCCAGCAGAATAGCCGGCAGCGCATAGGAAAGCAGGCGCGATGGCGAACTCATACGGAGCAGGAAACAGCAGAGTAGCGGGATCAGTCGTCCTTCAGAACCTTCACGCCACGCTCGAGAATCTCAACCTCGTAGCCATCCGGATCCGTCACGAAGGCCATGATCGATTTCTCTTTTGCCGGGAAAGCGGTCCGCCAGTCAGATGGCCAGATCTCGATCCCCTCATTCTCCAGGCGATCACAATACTCCATGATATCACCCACTCCGAGAGCCGTGTGCATGAGGTCCTCGGGGAAGGTCACATCGAAATCCGGCGAGTAGCAAAGCTCCAGGAAATGCTCATTCCCCGGCAGATCGAGAAAGGCCAACTGGTTACCCGCCGGCGATTTATCACTGCGGCGCGTCAGCTCAAAGCCGAGCGTCTCGTAAAACTTGATAGACGCATCCAGATCACTGACACGGATTCGAGTATGGAGAAATTTAATCATCAGATTACTAAAATGCTTTGGCCCTCTGAATTTTCAACCTCTACGGGCAGCAAGACTCATCTTATATGCCCAAAACAGACGCAGCCCGCGAATGAATTCGCCACTCCCTGAACGGGGAGAAGGGAATTTATTCCCGGTTCGAAAGCCCTGAGCAGGCCCTTGCCACTCCAGTAGCCCCCCCTGTCCCTGCAGCGCCCCGAAGCATTGCGACCAAAACAGACGCAGGCCGCGAATGAATTCGCTACTCCCCGAGCTTGGCCCAGGCTGACTGAGCGGCTCGGTGGTATTTCCGATGATCGGCAGCACGCTTTTTCAGGCGCTTGACCAGGTCTTTCTTCTTAGCCCCGGCGCCACCAGAAGCCATCTGACAGGTCGTTTCATAGATCAGTTGAATCATCGCTTTCACATCCGGCAGCGAGACAAACTCCTCTCCGACCCCAGCCTTCGGCTTGATGTTGTGATAATTTCCCAGAATCACAGAGATCCCCGCCGCCGGGACTCCCATGACGTTCATGGCTGTTGCCTCACAAGCTCCTCCATCGAGCAGGCATCTCTGATGGGCTATCTTCTGATCCTGAGCAGCCGCCACCAGCTCCGCTGTCACGGAATCATCGAAGACACTCATCCGATCACCCACTCGGATGACCGGGCCCTGCCCCATCTCCGCGCCCCCTCGCGCGGCACTGGTTTCGAGAGAGACAAAGCGCACCCCATCCGGCAGCGACCACGTTTTTGCCATCTCCATCGCACCGACGAAGCCCACTTCCTCGGCCCGGGTGAAAAGCCCGTAGCAGGTCGCCTCCACCTCATTCTGCTCCAATTCCTCAAATAAAGCCAGAATCGCCACCACGCCGATCAGGTCATCGCAGACCCGCGCATGAATCTGCGCCTTCTCCCCTTTTCCACGGAGCTCAAAAGGCTTCAGCTTCCACATGCCGAATTCTCCGAACCACTCCACCTCACCCTCGCCTAGACGATCCTCGGGGAACCCACCGAGGAATTCCTCCTCTCCTTTAAACTTCACCCACCCCGGGTGATCCATGTGCGCCCCAAAGGCCAGCTGCGGGCGCTTGCGCCCCCGCTTGTAGCAGGCGATGAGATTCCCGTAATCGTCCGCTTTCACCGTGACATGCGGCAGGCTGGACAGTCGCCCCTTCACCGCCGCCGCTACATGATATTCATGGAAAGGAGCCGTCGGGCAGGAAAGAATTTCCCGGAGAAGAGAGACAAGACGCTGATGATGCATGGCGCAGGGTAGAGTTGATTTAGCGAGAAGGCTCGCAAAAAGCTGCTTAGCACCCCTTGCCAGATCGTCAAACGGACGTAGATTTGTGTCTGCCAGAATGGTTTTCAGGCACTTTGAGTCGGGGGTGTAATGGTTTCGACTGATGGTTTGAAGAGCAAGCTGCGTGCCGAGGTTGATCGGTTGGCCTCGTAAAAAGCCGATCGCACTAATAAACGCAAATAACGAACCTGAACTTGCATTGGCAGCCTAATTGAGTTGCCCGCG
>JAHDFZ010000244.1 GCA_020627905.1 Verrucomicrobiota bacterium | reverse complement strand
ACATCGCAGTATTCAATCGTGATGAGCCGAAATTCTACAACATGATTTATCGGGATGGCCGCGGGGGTCGCGCGATGGTCAAGCGATTCCAGGTATCCGGAGTGACGCGTGAGAAGCTCTACGACCTGACTTCGGGCAAGCCGATGTCCCGCGTGCTCTGGTTCAGCGAGCACGATAGCGAAGAAGAGGCGAACCACTTCGTCCGCGTGCATCTGAAATCAGATTTGAAGCTGAAGAACTTTCAAATCGACTTCAACTTCGGCGATGTAGCGGTCAAAGGAAGAGCTGCCAAGGGTAACATCCTCACAAAACATCCTGTTGACCGGGTCTCCCGAGTGACCAACGCGGAGCAGGAGAAACTGGAGAAAAAGGCCAGCCGCAGCTAGCCGTAAGAGACATTTTTGCTAATGGAAACGGACCGCCCAGTCATCATTACCGGGGTATCCCGCGGTCTCGGACTCGCTCTGGCAAAGCGCTTCGCCGAGCAGGGCTTCCATGTCGTCGGCTGCTCACGCCACTCCGAAGACACCGATAAGCTGCAGAGAGAGTTCGGGGACCAGCACCTCTTTCTCCCCTGCGATGTATCAGATGAGAAGCAGGTCTCTCAGTTCAGCGAGAAGGCACTCGACCGATTCGGACCACCTCGCTACCTCATTAACAACGCAGCCCTTATTAATCCCAGCGCTCCTCTCTGGGAGCAGAAGGCCACGGATCTGGCGGCCCTCTTCTCAGTAAACCTGCTAGGTGTCTGCCTGATGGTGAAAGCATTTGCACCAGCGATGATTGCGGAAAGGTCTCAAAGCTTCATCATCAATCTATCCAGCGGCTGGGGACGCTCTACCTCGCCGGACGTAGCGCCCTACTGTGCCAGCAAGTGGGGCATCGAGGGTTTAACTAAATCTCTCGCCTCCGAGCTGCCACATCATGTTGCTGCGATACCGCTGAATCCGGGAGTGATTGATACGGACATGCTCCGGAGCTGTTTCGGTGGCTCTGCGGATGGTTACGTGAGGCCTGAGGAGTGGTCTGAGAATGCTCTGCACATGATCCTGAACCTGAACGTCCGGGATAACGGTTCATCGCTGAGCGTGCCTGAATGACTCATCCCTTGTTTTTTTGACCCGTTTTTCATAGACAAGCGACCCGCGGCCTGATTGAATGATTACGAATTCAAAGATTTCTTACCAACGTGTCGCTCGTTAACTCCAGCATCATCACCCAGGGCCTCACTGGTTTCGCTCTCCTAGCAGCTTGCTTTTCAGCTGCATTGGCAGAGGAGACACCTTTCTCAGTCGAAGAGTGCAAACCGCTCGCATGGGAGATCACTCATCCCACGAAGCCGGGTGATATCACCCTCATAGGCTCCATCCACCTTTTAAGGAGAGCTGACAATCCCCTGCCGAAGTATCTGTATGAGTTTGTCGAAAAGGCTGACAAGATCGTGTTCGAAATCGCTCCAAGTGAGCTAGATAATACCGATGCAACCGCTCAGCTCATCGAGCAAGAGAACGCTCTCCAGATTCCTGCTGTGGAGCAACTCTCACCGAACACGGTAAGAAGACTGAGAAACCTTCTTTCGGACCATCAGCTGTCACAGACTCATTGGGACGAACAGGCATTATTTTTAACGCTGATGACGGCCACATCTCTCGCCGGCACTGAAGCGGGAGCAAGACCTGAGTTCGGTGTTGATTTCCAGTTGATGCGTCATGCTCGGAACCTCGGTAAAGAAACCTCAGGGCTCGAAACAGTCAGTGATCAGATCGCGATCTTCGATGATGTCCCGGTCGACGAAATCGAAGATGTAATCCTTTCGACACTCGATGATATCGAGGCAGGGGGCGCTGAAGTCCGAAAGCTTATCAGGGCATGGAGACTGGGAGATGTAGAGGAGTTTTATACCATAATCGACAAATCGTTCCCGAACAGCCCAGTCCTAAAACAGAAGCTACTTCATGATCGGACGGCGAAGTGGTTCTCCCGATTGGAGCAGGCACTCGAGATGGAAGGGAACACGCTGGTCGTCGTAGGCGCAGCCCACGTCATGGGGAAAGACTCCCTACTTGAGCGCTTCAGCAGAACCGAAGCCTCAATCGAACGGGCAAAAGCAAAATCGCGAGGATTCTGGGTCACCAGGCGAGCTGAGAACAAGCCCAAGTGACCGCAGCGAGCAGCGAGGTTGAATCGGTGTCACGTGGTAGGCTGGATGGAATACATCCCCTTTGAGCAGCTGAAAGCTTCCTCCACGCCCCAGCGCTTGAACTCGTGACCGGCACCCCATGAATCTGTGAAGATGATCTCCTCCTTATCCCGGTTGTATCCGATGATGATCCTCATATGGCCACCGCGAGATTGGGAAATCCTCTCGGGCTCCTCGAAAATGCCGACTGTCATCGTCCAGAGCAGCGGGACACCGGCATCTACCGAGCGCTCGACTTCACCAATGAAACGCTTGAAATCTCCTGAACTTTTCAGACGGACCTTCCGGAGCACGTCAGGCTGGAAGTGGTCAAAATTAAACCAGTTGTTTGAGTTTTCCGGCACCTGAGCGAGATCCTGCCGCTTTGCTTCCCGGTTATAATCCTCGGTCAGGTCAGTCATGTCGTCATAATCCATCTCCATATGGGTTTTCACCCGGACCTTGAATCTCCCGGCTATATCTTCCAGAGCATCGACCATCCCTTTTGTGCTGGTGCCCCCAGCTGCGGAAGAATTTGCGATCTGGGCGATCTCATGCTGATCGACTGCCATATCATAGTAGGCGAAAACCCGAGCTGTGCTGGCTACCACGCAATACCCCTTCATGCCCTGATCCACCATCGGCAACCCCTGGATGAAGACGTCTCCGTCCTTGCGGACCACATTCGCTGGCAAATCACCACGAGAAATCCGTTCCGGGCCGGAACTGAGTGCCTTGTCCATGAAACTCTGCTCGACATAAGGTGCCAAACGGACCCTGACGAACTCGCTGCGGAAGGGGATCCCCTTACTCCGGACCTCCTTCTGAAAACTATATTCCATCTGATAGGCTAAGTCGCCTTTCTGCCAGCGAACACGTTCTGCACCGACGGCACTCTTTTTGTCTTTTCCCAGCTCTTCCGGCTGAGCGCCCGTGATCTCTGTCAGGATCCCCTGCCACATTGAGAGCCCCTTTTCGAAAGACTCTTCTGCCAGCAGACCATCATCGCCTCGGTTATAAATAGAGACCTGAACGAGATTGGGAGCGCCCTCCTCGAAATTCACAATCGTCTCTCCAAGAGACTTTCCCTGGAACTTCGGCTTCCTGAAACCCGGCAGGCGGGCAGACTTTTTCGCCTCTGAATTCCATTGGAAGCCAAGCGCCTCATAGCGATCCATAAACTGGTCAGGAGAAAGTTTCCAGAACCGCTGATCCGTAAGAATTTCTTCCATCGAGCCTTCAGCCTTTAGGGAAAACGGAGCTGAGAGGCTGATTGCCAATACAATCAGAGAGTAGAATTTTGCCATGATCTGAACAGTCGTTCTCCCCGCCGCGCTAAGCAAGAATTTTCCTCTCGACAGAGCTTGTTTTTCCGAACATGGTTCACTTATGAACACGTTGAGACTCTACGGGCAGGCAGAACGCTATGACGACTTCCTTGAGAATTGCCGTCCATCAGATTTTATAGCCGAGCCGAATCACAAACAAGGATCTGGCTACTCGGGCAGGCCCGAACCGTCTGGAGAGCTTCAGGTGCAGGCGCAATGGTTCGGTGGAGAGTTTGGGCGCGAGTTCATCGGCACGGATGGTCAGTGGATCGAAATCGTCCAGGCAGGCCATTGGAATCATGGTGTCGGTCCGGACTTTACAGATTGCGCGATCCGGGTCGATGGGGAGTTACGGCGCGGATCCATCGAGCTTGATCTCCATGCACGGGATTGGGAAACTCACGGACATGGAAGCTCCGAAAGATTCGACGATGTCGTTCTCCATGTCTTCACTGAGTCACCGTGCTCTGCGCGGTTTTTCACGAAAAACTCAAAACATCAGCAAATCGCTCAACTCGAACTCCCCCATTTCACCGAAACGCTCGGTCCGAGAAGTCGGCTCCCCGAGGCGCACCCAGGTCGCTGCCTGCCCGTGCTGGCTGATATGCAAGCCCCCGAGGTTGCAGATCTACTGGACTCGGCCTCTCACTATCGCCTACGACAGAAAGGTCTGCGCCTGCACCGGATGGCATCGTCGACCTCCAAAGAACAGGCTTTTTTCCAAGCCTTCGCTGAAGTATTAGGATACTCGGAGAACAAACTGGCGATGGCCCTCATCGCGCAGCGCAATCCGATCCAGTCTCTGCGAGAGAGATCATCTGCTGAACAGGAAGCGATCCTCTTCGGATCAGCTGGGTTTCTGGAGGAATACCCTCGCGCTGAGAAAAAGGAACCGCTGGAACCCGAATCACAGAATTACGTGCTTGGAGTGTGGGACGACTGGTGGAAGCTGCGCCCTGACCACTCCCCTGATAACAGCCGCAGTGTCCCATGGGTCTATTCGAACACGCGTCCCGGCAATCATCCGCATCGGCGTCTGGCGGCACTCACTGCCGGGCTCAGGCAATGGCCGGATTGGTCAGAGCTCGTAGAACAAGATCCTGCAAATGTCATGCGGTCGATGAGCCGCTGGGCTCGCTCTCTGGAACACCCGTTCTGGCAGAATCACTACACATTGACCTCCGGCCTGAGCGCTAAGGCAATATCTCTTTTAGGGACCGCCCGAGTCCGCGATTTCGTCGGGAATGTGCTGTTCCCGTATTTCTGCGTCCGAGACCCTGAGCTTTGGGAAAGCTATCGTCGATTAGGCGGTAGCACGAGCAATCAGAAGATCCGGCGCGCCGTCCTGCGGCTTTTCGGACCAGATGAAGAATCCGGGAAACCCTGGATAAAAACCTTCGCTGCTCAACAAGGGCTGCTGCAAATCTACGAGGACTTCTGCCTGGAAGACGCCAGCGGTTGCGCAAACTGCCCTTTTCCTGAGCAACTGTCTCAATGGAAAGTCGACAACTCCTCGACAGATCGCTCGCTTCGCCTTGTCCATTTTTAATTCATTTCTAGACACACCAAGTATTTAATCCGCTTTTCTGGGTCAAAATGACCCCCAATATCGTCTTTTGTAGATCTTCCATTCGTAAAAAATAAGACAGAGCTGGCGAGCAGACGCGCTTCTTTGCTCGGTGGAATTCCCCCCCTAGCTCGGACGCCTGCTTCCAAGCCGTTCATACACTTATATAAATCATGTCAGTAGCCACACTAGATCCTGAAGTCATCCTCAC
>JAHDFZ010000243.1:3168-5288 GCA_020627905.1 Verrucomicrobiota bacterium | reverse complement strand
CGGGCCGCTGGACACAGACACCTGCCTTGGTAAACCAGCTCAGGCAATTCCAACGACAATGGCTGTCGTATTGTCCTTTCCGCTGTTGCGGACGCTCTCGCCTACGAGGCGCTGGGCTGCTGTTTGGTGGCCCCCATCGCCGCTGTCGCTTACCAGACTCAGATCCTGGTAAGCAGAGACTACGGTCTCCATGCGACTACTGCCAAGTCCATCGTATAGCCCGTCAGAGCACAGCACAAAGCGATCCCCCTTCTGGTAACCGATCGCACCCATCTGCGGCCTGAGTTCGCGCCCTTTCGCCGCCGAAAGGGCCTGTGTCAGTTGGCTTTTTGCCGGATGAAACTGCGCCTGTCTTGGGGTTAGTTGCCCGGAATTCACCAGGAACTGCACATAGGTGTGATCCTCTGTCACTTGCTGAATCTCTCCCTGTGCAGGCAGCCAATACAAACGACTGTCGCCAATGTGGCAGAAATTCAGCTCCATGGGCGAAAGCCAGATGAGCGTGAGCGTCGCACCCATACCCCGGACCTCCTCATAGGCCCCGCCTTGTTTTTGCAATTCCTTGTGAACAGAATGCACCACCTCGGAGAGGAGGGCCCTGGCCTCGCGGTCGACCCCGGCGATACCATCACGAAACGCATTCGGGAGGATCTCAGCAATTTTCTCTACGACGATTTTGCTGGCATACTCGCCTGCATTATGGCCTCCCATCCCGTCGGAGACAGCGAAGATGTATTCCCCATCAGCTAGCGAGCGACTGCCGAATTTGCCGAGTCGACGCACTTCCTCCTGATCCATCTCCAGCGCGAGAAAGGCGTCTTCATTCTGCGTCCTCACGCGTCCCGTGTCAGTGACCCCGCACCACTCCACGCGGCCGAGACATTCTTCAGCAGAGGGGGCAGCTAGAAATGAGCTTTGAGCAGGCGTCATAGATGTAAAATGTGCTACGGGTGGGACCAAAGCATAACACCAGGGAGAGAGAAAGCGAAATCGGTGGATGAAAAAGCCGACTGTCCAGCGATCTGGTGAAACGGGTTGGAAACAAGGTATCAAGCAGAAAAGCGTATCGGCACAGTGGACGACTGCGGATTCTATGGCATGATCGTCTATGAAAAGAATCGTCGTTGCCGCTGCTGCGCTCAACCAGATCCCTCTCGACTGGGACGGGAATGCCGAACGGATTCGCCAGGCGATCGAACGGGCCCGATCCCAGGATGTGCAGGTGCTCTGCCTGCCCGAATTGGCGATCACCGGATACGGGTGCGAAGACCACTTTCTGGCCCCGGAGGTTGGCGAGCAATCTCTGCTATCCCTCAGAGAACTAACTAAGGAAACGGAAGGGATGGTCGTGGCCATTGGGCTGCCTCTATGGCACGACCGCTCGGTTTTCAACACGGTCGCCCTCCTCGTAGATGGACAGATCGCTGGTTTCGTGGCGAAGCAGAATCTCGCGGGCGATGGCCTGCACTACGAAACCCGTTGGTTCAAGCCGTGGTCGCCTGGATGTGTCGAGCAGGCATACCTCGAAACTCTCGGGGAAACCTTCCCGATCGGTGATCTGGTCTTCGAAGTCGGCGGCGTGCGTCTGGGCTTTGAGATCTGTGAGGATGCGTGGGTAGCAGAGCGGCCCGGCGTGCGACTGGCAAGGCGGGGGGTCGACCTGATCCTCAATCCCAGCGCCAGTCACTACGCTTTCGGCAAGCAGGAAATCCGCGAGCGCTTTGTGCTGGAGGGGTCACGCGCCTTTGCCTGCGGCTATGTTTATGCGAACCTGTTAGGAAACGAAGCAGGTCGAGCCATTTATGACGGGAGCACGTCTATCGCGGTCTGCGGTGACTACCTGGCGGAGGGCGACCGCTTCAGCTTTCAGGACGTGGAGCTGACAGCAGCTGCCATCGATATCCAGCTCGCTCGCCTCCAGCAGGCGAAGCAGGTCAGTTTCCGCCCGGACCTCAGCGGGAGCGATGTCGGAGTCGTCATGGTCGATTACGCTCTCGCCTCAGCTCCCCTATCTTTCAGAACGGAAAAGCCTGGAGCCTATGAAGAGGGCTGCCGGTTCGAGGAATTCTCCCGCGTCATCGCTCTCGCCCTGTTTGACTATCTTCGGAAGAGTTACTCCG
>JAHDFZ010000243.1:0-3158 GCA_020627905.1 Verrucomicrobiota bacterium | reverse complement strand
CGGGTTTGTCGTTTCTCTAAGTGGCGGAGCAGACTCGGCTGCGGTAGCCGTGCTAGTGCGCCTGATGGTCGATCTCGGCTGTGAATGTCTGGGTGTCGATGGTTTCAAGGCAAAGCTATCCCACATCAAATGGGACGAGCGCCCGCTCACCGCTCAGCTGCTGGACTGTGTCTACCAGGCTACCACTAACAGCTCTGAGACGACGCGTCACGCGGCGGAAACCGTGGCGACCGCTCTGCAGGCTGGCTACCAGGAATGGAACGTGGATGCCCTCGTAAAAGGCTACCAGAGCATGGTCGAACAGACCTATGGTCGGCCTCTCGATTGGGAGCAGGATGACATCGCCCTGCAGAACATCCAGGCACGCACCCGCGCTCCCGGCGTATGGCTACTGACCAATCTTCGCAATGCTCTGCTCCTCTCCAC
The DNA here is from genome assembly GCA_020627905.1 of Verrucomicrobiota bacterium. Lineage (GTDB taxonomy): Bacteria > Verrucomicrobiota > Verrucomicrobiia > Verrucomicrobiales > DEV007 > Arctic95D-9. The sequence continues at coordinate 2,732 of JAHDFZ010000243.1, read as the reverse complement.
GAGCAATCGCTCAGAGGCAGCCGTCGGCTATGCGACAATGGATGGCGACACCTGCGGTGGTTTGAGCCCTGTATCAGGCATCGATAAAGCCTTCCTGCGCAACTGGCTCGTGTGGATGGAGAAGGACGGTGTGTGGCCGGATATCAAGCCGATCCCCCAGCTCTCTGTCATTAATGAGCAGGCACCTACCGCTGAGCTGCGACCACAGGAGAATAAGCAGACAGACGAGGCGGACCTCATGCCCTACCCGGTGCTGGAGGCGATCGAGAAACTGGCAATCCGCGATAAGAAGCTGCCCCGCGAGGTCCTCGCCTACCTACGGCACGCACCAGAGGCCGAAGGAGCGACGTTCGAAACCCTGAAAGGTTGGGTGGTTCGTTTCTTTCAGCTGTGGAGTCGGAACCAGTGGAAGCGGGAGCGCTATGCCCCCGGCTTCCACGTAGATGACAAAAATCTCGACCCGAAAACATGGTGCCGCTTCCCTATCCTCTCCAGCGGATTCCGGCGGGAGCTGGAGCAGCTGAAAAACCTGTCAGAGGGTGACGTGTAGGCGATGGACAAAGCGAAGATCGTAGCCGCTATGCGCGGAGTCCTTGTCGAACAATACGAAAGAGCAAGGGGCGGACTGGGGGCAGCTCATGAGGCAGCTACCGGAGACGACACCAAGTCAGAGGGCAAATATGACACGCGAGCGCTTGAGGCCTCCTATCTGGCAGCCGGCCAGGCTGAGTTAGCCGATGAGCTGGCGCAGGCGCTTCAGGAGTTTGATGCGACAGATTTCTCAGCGCAGGAATACGATGACCCGATCCGCGTCGGTTCCCTAGTAGAATGGGAAGAGGAAACCGAAGTTCGCTTCTTTCTGATCACGACCAAAGCGGGAGGGCTTTCTATTCGCCTGGATGAATCCGAGGAAGTCGTCTCACTTGCCTGTTACTCACCGCTGGCGGAGAAGCTGATCGGGAAGACAGCCGGGTCAGCGGTCGGTGATGGGTGGATTTCTGATGTGTTTTAGGGAGGTATCGTGACAGTCACTGTGCGATCGCCGGCTCGCTACACACCTCATCGAAACAGGCTATCTGCCGCGCGTAAGGTCCCTGCAGCATGGGCGTCTAGCTGTTCGATGATATAGGCAGAAGAGCCAATCTTTTCGCCTCCTTTGATATGGACTTTCTCCTGGATTTTCTGGGCCGTCTCGTCGGCCAGCTGCAGTCTCCGACACTTGGTTTTCTGCTCGGAGGAATGCTTATTGCTGCACTCGGCAGCAAGTTGCAGATCCCGCAGGCGATCTATCAATTCATTGTCTTTATGCTGCTGATGAAAATCGGCATCAAAGGCGGAATGGAGATTCGTGATGCGAATCTTCTGGAGATGGCGCTTCCCGCGCTGGCGTCCGTTATCCTCGGCGTTGGTATCGTCCTCGGTGGCAGCTTCCTTTTCTCCCTGATTCCCAGCGTCAGACGAGAGGACGGCATCGCAACAGCTGGACTGTTCGGGGCTGTCAGTGCCTCGACCCTTGCTGCTGCCATGGTCTTACTGGAAGAAGAGTCAATCGGCTTCGAGGCTTGGGTCCCTGCCCTCTATCCCTTCATGGATATCCCGGCTCTCATCCTTGCTATTGTGCTGGCGAATAAGCACCTGAAACAACAGGAGGGGAGCGGCACAACGGTAAGCAGCTGGAGCATCGTTAAAGACAGCCTCCGCAGCTCTGCGGTGTCGGCGATGCTTCTCGGAATCGCCCTTGGGCTATTCACCAATCCTGAGCGAGTCTATGATAGCTTCTATGATCCGTTGTTTCGCGGTTTTCTTTCGGTGCTCATGCTGATCATGGGTATGGAAGCGTGGTCCCGCATTCACGAGCTGAAACGGGTCGCGCAATGGTATGCCGTGTATGCTTTTGTCGGCCCCATTCTTCATGGCCTGGCAGCCTTTGGGCTGGGATACATAGCGCATGTGCTGGTAGGTTTCAGCCCGGGGGGAGTTGTGCTGTTGGCCGTGATCGCTGCCTCGAACTCGGATATCTCCGGCCCTCCCACCCTGCGCGGGGCGATCCCGACAGCGAACCCCTCCGCCTACATCGGCGCCTCAACCAGCGTCGGGACCCCCGTGGCCCTCGCCATTTGTATCCCCCTCTTCATTGCCCTCGCCAAAGCAGTTTTTGATCTGTAAACTCTCTCATTATGACCCTGCACAAAGCCATCAAAGTGGTCGTGATCACCGAGATCATCATCTCCGAACAAGTCTGTCACACGATCGAATCCTGCGGTGCTACAGGCTATACTGTCGTTGCAGCGGGAGGCAAAGGCGATCGAAACGTTCGCACCATTTCAGACCGAGCTTCGGTGGTCGAGGAATTCCGCAATATCAAGATCGAGTGCATCGTCAAGACTCATGACACAGCTCAACTGATCCTCGAAAGCGTGGCGGAAAAATGGTTTCGGAATTACTCAGGGATCGCTTACCTTGAGGAGGTCGAAATTCTCCGTTCTGATAAGTTCTGAAGACCGTTACTGTTGAGACTCGAAACTTGCTGACGGCATCTGGCAGGCTCGACGGGGCTTTCGCCTGTGCGAATGAATTCGCACTTCCATAGTTCGTATCATTCACGCTATGGACCAGCGACTTCAGTCGCGGACGTCATCTGGCAGGGACGGCAGGGCTTTCGCCAATGGGACTGAAGTCCCATTGGCGTCAGGCTTATTCTTCGCAAACCGTTGGTGGATAACGATTTGTGA
>JAHDFZ010000242.1 GCA_020627905.1 Verrucomicrobiota bacterium | reverse complement strand
ATTCCGCCTGGCTGCGTTCCTCGTTGCTCAGGTAGCTGCGGCTACCATCGCTCCTAGTGGTCCGAGCGACAGCAGCAGGCCTCTCCTGATGCGGCATTAATCGACCCGCCACATTCCTTGCGGCGAGATTGCCCTACATCTAAGAGGCGTGGTCTATAAGCACTGCGTTCCGTAGTAAAGCGGCAAAACCGCCCACGGCCCTGATAAACGCATTTGCGCAATCAGCACATCTCGATCGCGCACCCCTTGATTGCGCAGCCACTTCCTCCTTTCCAGACTTCACAGGGTTTCGCTAGTCTATAGAAGTTTCGAGATCTGACACATTCATGCCGACTTCCACCCCTCTTTCGAGAAGGTCTGCCCTAGCCATCATGGGCAGTGCCTGCAGCATTCCTTCCTTTTCATCTGCAAACTCTTTGGGCAATCTGACAAAACCGCCGTGGATCAAGCATATCGGAATCACCCGCGCCAAATCCCACGAGCGCGTCATGAGCGATCTTGGCTATGATTTTGTAGAGATGTCCGTCAGCAGGCACATCAAACCGTTCGAAAGCGACGCTGACTTTTTACAAAGAAAGGAGGTCGATTTTCCAAAGATTCTTCCTGCACTGGGAGCAAACAACTTTGCGCCAAAGACGATGCGTTTGTTCGGACCTGATCGTGATGTCGAAGAGCTGATCGACTGGTCTGAGAAAGCCTTCATACGTGCCTCAAGTCTGGGCATGAAATTCCTGGTATTCGGAAGCGGCGGGACGCGGAGTCTGCCGGATGGGATGTCGAAGAGAGATGGAGTCAAAGGGTTTGCTGAGTTCATCAGAGCGATCGCTCCCTTCGCTGAGAAGACGGGTATTACGCTAGGCATCGAACCTCTCAACTATCAAGAAACGAACTTCATCAATACCCTTGTTGAAGGAGCAGAGATCTGCGAGCTGGTAAAATCACCACAGGTAAAAATCACCTGTGATATCTACCATGCCCTCATGAATGACGAGCCAGTTGAATCAGTCGCTGAAGTGGGAGCGCACATCGGCCACGTCCATGTCGCAGAAAAGCAGGGCCGCTCGGCACCGGGAACCCATGGAGAAGACTTATCGCCCTGGTATCGGGCAATCGAAGCAACTGGATACGCAGGAACCCTCTCGATCGAGTGTGGCTGGAAGGACCTCCCTAATCAGGCGGGACTAGCTCTGAAAACGATACTTCTACAAGCAGGAGGGTCCTATGAATAGAACAGCATATTGTTTTCTGCAGATCATCGCGGTGAGCACCGGCATTAGTTCTGCCCAACTCAGCTATGACAATCTGCCAATGGGTTCGAAAGAAGAACCTCTGGTTCTCCGCACCTACGTCCCTGATATAGGCATCCCCAGTGAGGTTTTCGAAAATCACAGCGAGGGACTATCAACCAAACAATACAGAGTTAGAGAACGTAAAGAAACGGACGAAGAGGTCCCCCCGATTGCCGGCATCCCAGCCTGTATTGCCGTCAACTACGGAGCGCACCTGTCTTTCGTTTGGGATACAGTTGAGTGCCGCCTTCTATACGCATGGAAAGGTGGGTTTTTCGATATGTCGAACTACTGGGGTAGCCCTGAAAAAGGCAATCGCGTCGGTTTCGGCTATCTCCCGGAACTTGTCGGTTCCGTCACCTACCGCGCGACGGGCAGTTGGGAAGCACCTTCAGACCGGGCCAATGCTCAGCCTATTTTCGTAGGACTGAGGCGTGATGGCCCAAAGATGGTCTTTCTTTGGAAAAGCGGTTCTTCCTCGTTCGAAACTGAAATAAAACCAGCAGAACAACCGGGGCAGCTCGTGATGGCGGTCAACCAAACTAAGCCAAAGGTAGAGACCGTGACTCTCTTGAGCCTCCAAAAAGAAGGTTGGGAGCAGAAGAAAGGATCACAGGGTGATGGACCACACTACCTCTCTCCAATTCAGCAGGTCGAAATCACGCAGACCGCAGAGGACCCAGCCTCGCTCCCCGTAGGCGTTGAGCGGGGCAAGCTCCTTTACACCCGATATGGTTGCAATGCCTGTCACACACTCGACGGAGCGAAATCACACGGTCCGACATTTAGCGGTTTATCAGGCAGCATACGAGATTTCGCAGGCACTACTATATCTGCAGATGCCAACTACCTGGCAGAGTCCATCACGGAACCAAACGCCAAGATCGTGCCGGGTTACCTAGCCAATTACATGCCCAAGCTTCCCCTCGAGAGCAAGGACATCGACTCTCTCGTGCTCTTCATTCAACAACAGGCACAATGACCCCAGTCAAAAGCATCCTTTTCCTTCTCACCGTTGCGGCCTGCGGCTCACTATCACTTGCGCAGAACCAGGACTTCACCATAGATGACCTCCCGCTTCCTCAGGGGGTCCCTCCTGAGGTGGGGGCATTGGAGATTATTGATGATCACCTCTTCCTGGTCCTTCGCCGAGGGGATGTTTTTCGGAAACCTCTCTCAAAACTAGAGGACTCAGACGGCTGGGTGCATTTCGCGGAGGGACTGCACAATCCTCTGGGAGCGGTCGCATTGTCAAAAGACAAACTAGTCGTGAGCCAGATGGCAGAGCTCACAGAAATAGAGGATCTCAATGGTGACGGATGGGCCGACCAATACCTGAGCCTGACCAATGAATTCGGTCTCACCGGGAACTATCATGAAACGAACGCCATGTGCTCCGATGGCGATGGTGGCTTCTTCATCGCCATGGGGACGGCTTCCCATAACGGTCCCATTTTCCAGCGAATCAAAGGTGCCTACTCGCCTGAGGGCCGGAGAGGTCGCAATTTTTCGGCGGCCCAGTGGAACGGCTGGGTCATGCACTACACAAACGGAGAACTGAAACCATTCGCGTCGGGATTTCGACAACCGAACGGGATCTTTCTCGACTCGAAAAACCGTCTCTGGGCCGGTGACAATGAGGGGGATTGGCGGGCGTGCAGCCCCTTGTTTCTAGTAGAGCGAGGCAATTTCCATGGTCACCCCGCTTCGCTCGTCTGGGACGAAAAGCACGGCGATGCTGCGCAACCCACGACCTACAGCGTCGAAAAAGTCGACTCGCTGAGGACCCGCCCTCACATCAGGATCCCATACAAAGATGGGATCCGATCACTCGCGGGGATCCAGGAGATCCCTGAGACCTTCGGCGCCTTCGCGGGGCAACTGGTCGTCGCCGACAACAATGCGCGACGCCTGGGGCGCGTGATTCCTGACCGCGTGAAGAATCAATGGCAGGGAGCTTTTGTCCATCTGATCGAAGATGAGCGTCTCAACTCCGGCAATAATCGACTGCGCTTCACTCCCGATGGACAGCGCCTGCTTATCGGTCAGACCACCCGAGGCTGGGGCAAGCTAGCCGAAGGCCTGCAGAGCGTTATCCTCTCCTCAGAAAGCTTGTTTGAGCTGGATACTCTCCGACTGACAGAAGGTGGCTTCCGCTTACGAATGACGAATAACATCAACTTCTCCGCTCTGTCCGGCGATTCGTTTCGAGTCCGCTCTTTCACCTACCATGACACCTGGCTCTACGGCGGTGAACCGGAGGATGTGCGCACGGAGACGGTAGCGTCGTTTGAGATGGAAGATGAGCTCACAATCCTCGTGAAGCTACAGAAGCTGGAAGCAGGAAGAGTCTATCATCTCGATCTCGGTGAAGTGTTTTCGATCAGCGATCAGTCAGTGGGCAATCCACACGTTTTCTACACCGCCAACCAGATTCCCTGAAGAATTCTGCGCGAAGCGAATCGCCAGGCTCTCAGCCCACTGTTCATCGACAAGCGTAACCTTGCCTCGATGAAAATTCTTCCAAGCTCAGTCAAAAGCCTCGCTCTTTTCGCGACCATCTCTCTATTCCCGTTCGCCGAAGCTCCCGCCTATGAGACGGCTGAATATGAAGTCATTCGGGAAGACGGTGACTTTCAGATCCGGCAATACGCACCCATGACGGTGGCGGAGGTGAAAGTAGCGGCGTCAGCCAATGACAAACAGGATCAGGCGTTCCAGAAGCTCTTCCGCTACATTTCGGGGAACAATGACGCGGATCAGAAGATCGCCATGACCACTCCTGTCTTCATGCCCGGGACAGCCGATGGGAAAGCCCAGAGAATGCAATTCGTCCTGCCGAAAGAAGTGGCTGCCAAGAATCCGCCAGCGCCTAGCTCTGGAGACGTAAGACTCCTCAAACGCAAGGGAGGCACCTATATTTCCGTCCGTTTCAGCGGCCGCCCCGGAGCGAAAGAGCGTGCCCAGAAATTGGACGCCCTGCAGGCCTGGGCCAGACAACAGGGCATCAAAACCGAGGGCGACGCCATCTACGCAGGTTACAACGCTCCGTGGACTCCCGGTGTCATGCGCCGCAACGAAGTGCTGCTGAAAGTCAGCAAATCCTCAAGGATTCCGCTCACGAAAAACTGAGTCCTGAGCGGATAAATTCGACGATCTGGCCGTTAAATAAACCAAGCCCGATGATGAGCAGCGCCGCTCCCCAGATGGGGAAAACCATCGTCCAGGGTGCTTCCTGAGCGAAAGGCCCAGCGTTGGTCTCACCATCTTCTCCGTGTTCATCATCCGCATGACCGTGCCCCTCAGCCGGCTTGTTGCCGAAGTGGGCGATTTCGAAAATGCGGAAGAACATGACGGCACTCGCAAGGCTGGACAGCAGTAATGCGACAACAAACTCCCAGTGTCCTGAATCAATCCCGCCTCGAATCAGATAGAATTTGGAGAAGAAACCGCAGGTCGGCGGAACCCCGACAATCGCCAACGCACCGACGATAAAAGCGGCAGAGGTAAGTGGCATCTTGCGGAAAGCGCCATCGAGGTCTGAAATGAGGGTCGCTCCGAGGCGTTTGGCAAAAATACCTGCCGCTAAGAATAGGCAGAGCGTCATGGCTGCATCTCCCAGGATGTGGTAGAGCGTTCCGGTAAGTCCCCAGCCCTCCGCATCGGCCAACCAGGCGCCACCGACCATGTAGCCAACCTCGGCAACGATGAGGTAGCAGAAGACTTTCTTAATCTCGCGCTGGGCAAGCGCCAGCGTGGACCCAGCGGCAATAGCGATGACCGCCAGCCACACGACCAGGTTATCCCAGCCAAGGTGCTCGAAAACCCATTCTCCGCCAAAGACGGTGAACATCACCCGCACCATGACATAAACAGATACCTTCGTCACCAGTGGTGCAAGCAGGCAGCTACTGGCGCTCGGGCAATAGCTGTAGGCATTCGGCAACCATCCGTAGAGAGGAAAGAAGGCCATCTTAATCCAGATGCCCACGAGGATAAAAATGAAGGCAATGGTGATCGCAGGTGATTCACCGAG
>JAHDFZ010000241.1 GCA_020627905.1 Verrucomicrobiota bacterium | reverse complement strand
ATCTGATGCATGCGCTATTGGCTGATGCAGACGGGTTCGCACGCCCTCTCCTAGAGGCGGCGGGAGCCCAGCTTACGGCTCTGCAGAACGAGGTCTCGGAAAAGCTGAAAACCCTTTCCACCGCGAGCGGCGAGGGCGCAGGCCAGCTTTATCCCTCCAGCGACCTGAATCGGTCTCTGACCGAAGCCGAGACGCTGCGAAAGAGCATGGGAGATGACTTCCTCAGCGTAGAGCACCTCGTCCTCGCACTGATCGAGCACGGAGCATCCAGTCTTCGCACAATCCTCGAAAGAAGTGGTGTGACAAAAGCTGGCGTCACTCAAGCGCTCCAGGAACTGCGCGGCTCGCAGAAGGTCACCGATGAAAACCCGGAGGAGAAATATCAAGCCCTGGAAAAATACGGAACAGATCTGACGGCGATCGCCCGCAAAGGCAAGATCGATCCCATCATCGGCCGCGATGAAGAGATCCGACGCGTCATGCAGATCCTATCGAGACGGACAAAGAATAACCCTGTGCTCATCGGTGAGCCCGGTGTGGGTAAAACCGCCATCGCCGAGGGCCTCGCCCGCCGCATCGTTAGCGGTGACGTGCCTGATTCCCTGAAAAACAAGCGTCTGATCGCTATGGATATCGGCTCGATGATCGCTGGAGCGAAGTATCGTGGTGAGTTTGAAGATCGCTTAAAAGCCTTCCTCAAGGAGGTCACTTCATCTGATGGAGAAATCATTCTCTTTATCGATGAGCTGCACACCATCGTCGGCGCGGGAGCTAGTGAGGGGGCCGTAGATGCGTCCAACCTGCTCAAACCACAACTCGCACGCGGCGAGCTGCGGACAATCGGCGCTACCACGCTGGATGAATACCGCAAATACATCGAGAAAGACGCCGCTCTGGAGCGCCGTTTCCAGCCGGTCACCGTGCAGGAGCCGACGGTCGAGGACACCGTGGCCATCCTCCGCGGGATTAAGGAGCGCTATGAGGTCCATCATGGTGTGCGGATCACCGATTCCGCGCTCATCGCCGCCGCGAGTCTGAGCGATCGTTACATCGCGGATCGTTTTCTCCCTGACAAGGCTGTAGACCTCGTCGACGAAGCAGCGTCGCGTCTTAAAATCGAACTCGACTCTCTCCCTACCGAGCTGGATCAGCTGGATCGTCAGAGCATGCAGCTGGAGATGGAGCGCCAGGCGCTGGCTAAAGAAGAAGATCAGGCGAGTAAAAGCCGATTGGAAAAGGTCATAGAGGAACAGGCAGATCTGAAAGAGCAGAGCGATGCTCTGCGCGCCCAATGGCAGAATGAAAAGCTGGTGATCGACGAGATCAATGAGCTGAAGCAGGCTGTGGAAAACCTGAAGCTGGATCTCGAATCGGCCCAGCGTGCCGGCGATCTCGGTCGAGCTAGCGAGATCCAATATGGTGACCTCCCGCAGGCACAGGCAGACCTGGAGGATGCGCGCTCGAAACGAACGAAGGCAGGCGGAGCTACGCAAATCCTCAAAGAAGAGGTTTCCGAAGAAGACATTGCTCATGTCGTCAGCACATGGACCAGCATCCCCGTGTCGCGCCTCCAGGAGGGTGAAAAATCGAAACTCATCAGCATGGAGTCACGCATCGGAGAGCGTGTCATCGGTCAGAAGCGCGCGATCGAGGCAGTGTCGAACGCGGTGCGTCGCGCCCGAGCTGGACTGCAGGATGAGAACCGCCCGATCGGTTCCTTCCTTTTCCTCGGGCCTACCGGCGTGGGCAAGACCGAGCTCTCCCGAGCGCTCGCGGAGTTTCTCTTCGACGATGAAAACGCCATGGTCCGCATTGATATGAGTGAATACATGGAGAAGCACTCTGTGGCGCGACTGATTGGCGCGCCTCCCGGCTATGTGGGCTTCGACGAAGGCGGACAGCTCTCAGAAGCGGTCAGACGTCGACCCTACTCGGTCATTCTCTTCGATGAGGTAGAGAAAGCTCACCCCGATATCTTTAACGCTCTACTCCAGGTGCTGGATGATGGACGGATCACTGACGGTCAGGGCCGGACAGTGGACTTTCGGAATACCGTCATCATTATGACGAGCAACATCGGCTCGCAGCACATCATGGCCGAGAACAATCGGGAGCAACGAGAGGCTCTGGTGCTGGAGGCGCTCAGGTCGCATTTCCGGCCGGAGTTCATCAATCGGATTGATGAAACGATCATCTTTGATCGCCTGGAGGAGGATGACTTGCGATCCATCGTCGACATTCAGATTCAACGCGTGTTAGAACGTCTGAAAGGAAAGGGCCTGTCGCTCACACTTGATGAAGAAGCGTTTTCGCTCCTCGCTCGTCTCGGTTATGATCCTGTCTATGGTGCACGGCCACTGAAGCGGGTGATCCAGCAGCGACTGCTTGATCCGCTCAGCATGGAGATCCTTTCCGGAGCTTATGAGGAGGGAACGAACATCCACGCCAGCGTTGAGAACGACCAGTTCATTTTCACGAAGGCTGAGGGGTGATGTGGGAGACTCGTGCGGGGTGGAAAGCCGACGGGTGGCTGTGGGGACGGACGTCGGCGCTTCCGCCAAAGAGGCGTCATGCCGGGAACGCTGACGTCCTCGTCGGCATTCTCTAGCACGCTTCATCATTCGCGGCCTGCTTCAGGTCTGCTGCAATGCCGACGGGGACGTCGGCGCTCCCGGCAACAGGCCTTCCTTTTGGGAAAGCGGACGTCGGCGTTCCCAGGCAAGTAGGCGTCAGTGATTGAACATAAACTCCTTCGAGTTCAGAATCGCCCAGAAAACATCCTCGTAGATCTCATTGAGTGGCATCTTAGCTGCCTTTGCTTCTTCGATCTGCTTGAGAATCTGGGTTGATTCTTCGCTAGTCGGTTTCCGCGTGACGGTCCGGATATAAATCTCATCAATAACAGCTTTCGGGTCCTTGTTCGACTTCACCCAGTTTTTCACCACAGGCCCCTTCTTGAGGTTTTTCGTAATGGTGTCTCCATTCAGTAGATGGAGGGCCTGGGAGAGACTTGGCTCCATTGTCACCTCGCAGGAGCAGACCGATTCACGACTTGCTCTTCCGAAGGTCTCCAGGAAGTAGTTGGAAATCCTCCCATCGCCGATTTCAACAGCACGGCTACCAAGAGGCAGCCCCTCGAATTTATTCTGCACCTCCAGCACCTGGCTTACGGTATCGAGCATCACCTCAGCACGCTTTCGGCGAATGCCCGCCTTGGCGAAGTTCTTTGTGTCCGAAGCATTCGAGGGGTTTGCCCGCGTCGTCCGCTGGTAAGTGCTGGATGATACGATATCGGCGACAAGGCGCTTCAGATCGAAACTGTAGTCATGCGCGAAACGCCTCGCCAATTCATCAAGAAGCTCAGGATTACTCGGTGGGTTGCTGATGCGGACATCGTCGACCGGATCGACGATGCCAATCCCGAAAAAATGCTCCCATACGATGTTCACTACATTACGAGAGAAGAATGGGTTATCTGGATCTGCCATCCATTCAGCCAGGACCGCGCGGCGGTCTTTTCCTTTCACATCAGGGAACTCCCCCCCAAGGAACCGTGGAGGCATGACTCGGCCATCGATAAGATGTTTCGTCTCTCCAGACCCGCGGTTGTAGATGACTTTTTCACGATAATCGACTCCCGGTTTCTTCCCGATCTGGGCGAAGAATGCGGCCCAGCTGTAATAGTCATCCATTGTCCATCGATCGAATGGATGGTTGTGGCATTGGGCACACTGCAGACGCAAGCCCATGAACACCTGCGCCGCATCTTCTGACAGTTTGATCGGGTCGCGCTCCGCATCGTAGTAAACGGTCGCCGGATTCTCGAAGAAGCCCCCATTGCTCGAAAGCAGCTCTTTTACCATCAGGTTGACCGGCATATTCGAAACGATCTGCTCGCGCAGCCAGTTCTGATAAAGGAGGGCACTCTTGTAATCGATGCCTAACTGCACATTTCCATCAGAGCGAATTTTCAGCAGCTCAGCCCACTTCATCACCCAGATGTCGGCAAACTCCGGGCGATCGATCAGGCTTTTCACCAGCTTCTCCCGTCGATCCGGAGATTTGTCCCCCATAAAGGCGTGATACTCGTCGACCGATGGCAATTGGCCGACGAGATCCAGATACACACGACGGAGAAATGTCTCGTCGCCAGCATCTCCCGAGGGCTCGACGCGAAGCTTATGGAGCTTCTCATGCACGAGAGAGTCGATGTAGTTCTTCTCCTCCGATTTAGGCTTGGTATACTCTAGACCTTCTGGGATAACGATCGTCTGGATACCGACGGTCTGGGTTTCAAAGCGAGCCATGATGAACGACTCCCCTCTCTTTTTCGCTTCCACGACACCGCTCTTACTGACCGAGGCTACTGATTCGTCACTGGTCACAAAGATCGCCAGATCTGTCAGATCCCGATCATGTCCGTCGGAATACTTACCCCTGATCGTCAGTTGCTGCTTGGCACCCGCGCCCTCCATGACCAACTTTGGCGGATACACCTGAAGCTCGACCACATAAGGGGCCTCGTCTTTCTCATCGTTAAGCGCTCCATCGTCAATCCACTCGACCAGCGTATGGTAGCTCTGGCTCCCTTTCTCAAACAGCTTACCCCCGGTGTGCGGCACGCTGGCGATCGCTTTTTCGACCAGTAAAGACTCCTCAGGGATTGCTAGATTGACCCGGTGGCCGACCAACTCACGTGTCAGTCGATGGTAGTCCCCTTTTGGATCATAGCCGAAGAGGGACAGCATAAACCCATCCTGCCCCCGCGCGGAACCGTGACAGGCGCCCGTGTTGCAATCCTCGCGCATGAATACCGGCATGACATCCATGCGGAAGCTGATGGGGCGATCTTCTGTCGCGCCAACTACTTTAACCGGGACAGACACCTTCTTGTCTCCCACCGTGACGCTCAAAGCGGTCTCCCCGTCCTTGGCTGGCTCGAAATGGTTTCGGCTGCGCAGCTTTACGAGGCTGGAATCCTCGAATACGAATTCCGCATTTGCCGTGACATCCATTGTTGTTTCGTCAGAAAAAGTTGCTAACACAACGACGGATTGATGATCGCGGGACGTCTCTAAAACGATGTCCGGTGGATAAACGGAAATTTCACGCAATTTCTTATCTCCAGCGGTGAATGCAGTAGCACCAGCGAAGTCCTTCTCGTCTTTCGGCACAAGAACCAGAGACTCTGGCCAGGGTGCGCCTTCCTGAATCCACCGGGTGAGGACTGAAATTTCTGTATCTGTAAGCACCCTCCCTTTCGGCGGCATGATATCATCATCATCCTCCGGCAGTGAAACAAGTTCGATCAAGAGAGAAGCTTTGGGATTCCCTTTGATCAGGGCATCCCCTGAGTCGCCCCCTTTGAAAAACTCAGCGGCGGTATCGAAGCGG
>JAHDFZ010000240.1 GCA_020627905.1 Verrucomicrobiota bacterium | reverse complement strand
AGGGATACCGGCGGCGGGAATCGAACCCGCACTCCCGTGGGAACGCGATTTTGAATCGCGCGCGTCTACCAATTCCGCCACACCGGCGCACTGAGATTTAGCGCGGAGCGCATCGTAGGCAGACGACAGGCGAAAGCAAGGGATATTTCTGTAGCTGCCGTCGAAACGCCGACGCGGTAGATGCTTCACCAGCGTAATGTTTGGTTGATGCGTTAGCGGTTTCCCGTTACGTAGCCACGACCGCCGACCGATTCTCTGCTTAATGACTGACTTCGCCTTCCTCCAGCTACAAGATGGCGATTTTTTCTGCGGTCGTGGCCCGTTTATTGATTCTGCAGAGCCCCCGCTAGAGGGACAGCCCGCGTTTTATGCAAACGACTTCGCCCTGTCTGACCCAAAGCCATGGAAGACGCCAGCCGAGTGGCGCGTGTGCAGCAATCCATGCGATTTCATTGATGAACTGCGGGTCGATGACTGGCCGGAGATCGCGTGGAGCGGCTTGAATGACTCACTCTTCCGCGAAGTCTATCGCGAGATCCTGCAGGACATCAGCCAGGGAGAGTTGGATAAATCTGTGCCTGTCCTTTCCGAGCGTGGCATCCTCCATCGAGGCTCGCCTGGCGTTCTCGTGCAGGCGCTGATGGCCGCGCCGAAGGAACTCTATGCCTATGGGTATCAGCGGGACCACAAAGGGATGATCGGGGTGACGCCGGAGCACCTTCTACGGGCGTCTGATGGAGTCCTGGAGACGATGGCCCTCGCGGGCACGGCCCCCCGACACGAAGCGGACCAGCTGCTGCAGGATCCCAAAGAGCTGCGCGAGCATGGCTACGTCGTTGACTATCTGATGGACCTTCTTGCCCCGCACGGCGAGGTCCGCAAGGGAGCGCGGCAGCTGCTCGATCTGGGATCGATCGTTCATCTTCACACCCCCATTCGTCTCGTGCTGAAGGATCGAAGCATGACGCTGGATGAGATGATCCGCCTGCTTCACCCCACACCAGCTCTCGGTGCCTGCCCGCGCGGCGATGGCGCCCTGCGTCAGTTGATGGACTACCGGGAGCGGCTGGTCGTGCCGGATAACTTCGGCGCGCCCTTCGGCTGCTTTTATCAGGGCGCATTCGAGATCGTTGTCGCCATCCGGCAGCTCAGCTGGGACGGGCGTGATGTCTCCATCCCCTCGGGAGTAGGGCTTGTCGAGGGCTCTCGCTTTGACCGGGAATGGCGGGAGCTGGCTCTCAAGCGTAACTCCGTGAAATCTCTGTTAGGCGTGTGAGTGATTCCCTGAATATCTATCTTGCCCAGCGCAGTCTCGCTTTTGCCGAGAGTGTCGGTGTCAGGCATTTTGTTATCTGCGCCGGTGCACGGAATGCTCCGTGGATCCAGCTTCTGACTCATTTTCAGGAGGAGCGGGAGTGGACGCTCTGGAATCACTTTGACGAGCGGTCTGCCGCTTTTTTTGCTCTGGGCCTTGCCAAGCGGACGGGACAGCCGGCCGCTGTCCTAACAACATCCGGCACAGCTGCGGCGGAACTCCTCCCGGCCGTGGTAGAGGCCTACCATTCTGCCATACCGCTCATTGTCATGACGGCCGATCGTCCCTTCCACTTTCGCGAGAGCGGGGCCCCCCAGGCGATCATGCAGGAGGACCTGTATCGGTATTTTATCAACTGCAGTGTCAACGCGGAGTGCCGCAGTCATATCGATCGCTTTATGGATTGCTATGGTTGGGACAGGCGCTCTCCGCTGCACATGAACATCGGTTTTGAAGAGCCGGAGCCCTTCGAGTTCGATCAGTCTGAACCTTGGGAGATGGCCGACCTGCGCCCTCGGGCTGAATTCTTTTATAAATACTCTCCGCAGAAATGGCGTCATTTTTGGAAGACGCTTCTCCTGCCGGATTCACTCGGGGCCATCGTGCTGGGCGCGCTGCCTGATTCATGGAAGGGGCCAGTGGTAGAATGGATGCGGAAGCTGCCCTCAGGCGTTCTCGTCTGGGCAGATGCGACCTGCGGCATCCGGGAGGATCTGCAGAGCTCAGGGTTGACTCTCGTGAGGGGCGAGACGGATTGGCTTCAGGATGGTCTCACCCATTGCCTGCGGATTGGAGAAGTGCCCAGCTGCCGGGGCTGGCGAGACCTGGAAAAGGAATGCTGGAAACATCTCCGGGTCGGATCTATCTCGCCGACGCCCTTCCCGGGACTGGCGCGTGAGACTCTTCTGTGGTGCCCCGATCGTTTCGACCTGCCAGACCATCCCTGGGAAGAGATGCGATTCGCCGAGGGGCCACTTCAGACCATTCCCCAGCTGTTGGACGAGCATCCGGCCAGTGAGCCTGCTGCTGTGCGCTGGCTATCGCGTCAGATTGGTGCGGACGACCTGGTGTTCCTCGGCAACAGCATGCCGATACGGGAATGGAATCTCGCCGCTGAGCTGGCGGGGGAGCCTGCTGCGATTTTCGCCAGTCGCGGGGCGAACGGGATCGATGGCCAAATTGCTACCTGGCTAGGGCTGACAGCTGTGTCTGATGAGCTTGCTTCGTGGGCCATCCTCGGAGATTTGACGGCACTTTATGATTTGAACGGCTTATGGATGAGCGAGCAGCTGGCTGCTCTCGTGCAAGCCGACCAGAAACTCAGGTTGGTTGTGCTCAATAACGCAGGCGGGCGGATCTTCTCCCGCCTGCCCGCCTTATCTTCCCTGCCGAAGCCTGCCTACGATCTGGCTGAGAATCGCCATTCGACATCCTTCCGCGATCATGCTGCTGCCTGGGGATGGGGATATCATCTGGTCCAGGCAGATCATCTCGGTGATAGATTGCCTGATCAGGTTCTCCAGCAGCCTCGCGTCATCATCGAGGTCTCGCTGTCCCAGGCGCACTCGGAGGACTTCTGGCGAGACCTTAAGGCAAGATCCCAGTCATGAGAATCCTCGCTCTGCATGGCAATCTCGGTAGTGTCAACGATTGGGACGCCGTGGAAAGCGCGCTTGGTTGCCCGATCGATCGCATCAACCTCTGGGAACATAGTGAGCTGGCACTTGATCAGTTTGCGGCAGCCGTGCTCGTGCCCGAGCTGCAAAAACTCCGTGCCTCCGTGGTTCCTGAGGAGAAACTGTTAGTCGTGGGATACTCGCTGGGGGGGCGACTTGCACTGCCCCTGCTTCTTCAGTCTGATGTTGAGTCCTTGCTGGACTCCCTGATCCTCGTTTCGACGCATCCGGGCTTGACGAACGATCGAGAGCGTGAGCTGCGTCTTGGGAGTGATCAAAACTGGGCCGGGCGTTTTCGCAGTGCTGAGCCACTAGAACACATCCTCGCAGACTGGAATGATCAAGCGGTATTCGAGGCTGATCAGTTGCCGGAGTGTCAGTTAGCCTTGGCGAGCCCCTATCGCCACGAGATCGGACAAGCTTTTGATAACTGGAGTCTCGGGCGGCAGAGGGACTTTCGTCGTGCTCTGGCGGAAGCCACAATCCCCGTTGTCATGGTAGCGGGTGAAAAAGATCGTAAGTTTGCAGATTTAGGCAAACAGGTTGCAGCCGTAGCCCCAAACCTGCAATTTAGCCTAATCAAGCAAGTTGGTCATCGGATCTTGATTCGTGCCCCAGAATTATTGGCGCAAATAATGGAGCAGTGAGATGACTAACACTCAAGACTCCCAAGCGGGGAGGCTTGGATCAAAAAATCTAGCTTCTGTCGCGTTTCCGAACGGGATCTCTTTTTTGCGCAATCTGCTACAGCGTTTTTGTTGAGAGGAACATCGGATCACATTTATCATACCTACACATGAGATTCTCCCCCTTGGCCTTCCTTATTGCTTCCTTCGCTCCGATCGCTTTTGCGCAGATTGGGACGGAAGACCCGACTAGTGACGACACCTTGACCGCTACCACTGGCAGCTTTGCTTCTGGTATCAATTACACGACCGTGCAGAACGGACTGACCATCGTTCTGAATGGACCGACGATCACTGTCGGAGCGCCAGGTGTTCGAAACTGGACGAATCCGGGAGCGCCGGCGCCTTCGAATCAGAACATCGAAGCGCTGTCCTTTGACACCATCTCGACGACAGCAAACAATCAGATTGCAGTTTATGCGGTGTCCCGAGGAGGTGCAGGAGGCGATCCGACGATCACGCTCGGGCCAGATGCCGGGTCGGTCACAACGGCGGGTAATAATGCCAGTGCCCTGCGCTCCTGGGTGCAGTTTGGACCGGGGAATTCAGCGATCACGATCAACGGAGGAGATATAACAACATCTGGCATTGGCGCTCGTGGAGCTCTTGCGGATGTTCGAAATGGCGAGACTGGAGGAGCTGAGGTCACGATGAATGCCGGAACCATCAGCACCTCGGGAAGAAACGCGGCACCGCTTGCTGCCTTGGTCGGAAACACCGCTGGCAATGCCAATGATGCCAGGGTGACTGTCAATGGGGGAACCTTAAACTCGACAGGGGCCTCCTCCTTCTCAGCTCTTGCTCAGAGTGCTTCGGATGTAGGTAATGCTTTTGTAACGATGAATGGCGGCACGATCAATGCTGGCCTTACAGGTTCTATCGATCCGGCGAATTATGACTTGGATTCATTGCGAGCCCTCCTGACAAACTCAGCCTCCACTGGCGTGGCTGAAGTTGTTTTAAATGGTGGAACGATCAATGTCACGGGGCCATCAACGTCTGCCATCACAGCCGCCAAGGTGAATGGTGCAGGTGGTGGAGCGAGAGCAATTGTCAATGGTGGAACAACCAACTCGACAGCTGAGGGTGCCGCCATTTTTGACGCTTCGATCGTGGGAAGCGATTTCACCTCGACCGCATTTGTTTCGGTCCAGGTCCTCGGTGGCACGCATACCCATACGGGTGTCCAGGGGCGGGGGATCCAGGCTCGGACATTCTCCGGTGTCTATGAGGTGTTTGTGGATAATGCAACAATTATCAGTGGCCCTCAGGGAGTAAGGCCAACTGGCGGCACAGCCATCCCGGCGGATATCGGAGGATACGGGATCCACACAGCGGGAAGCACGACGGGAACGATTACCATTGGTTCTGGTGCCATCATTGATAGCTCTGCCAGTGGCATCGCCATTCGAGATGGGGATCGCAGCCGCGACAATGATAATGATGGATTTGATGACCTGCTAGATTTGAACCAGGACGGCGTTGTAGATGTTGATGTGGACAACAACCGCTACATTGACATCGCTGCCGGAGGTGACAACACGACTACTGGATTTTTCGCTTACGATTACGACGGCAAGGATGAGACCTACGTCGGAGGAGGCGGGGGAGACGTGACCGTGACGACTTCTGGAACGGTAACTGGTGACGCAATCCTCGGCTATGGCAACGATACATTTAACCTCATCGGTGGAGTCTACACGGGTGACATCTACGGGGATGACGGAGCCGTCAC
>JAHDFZ010000012.1 GCA_020627905.1 Verrucomicrobiota bacterium | reverse complement strand
TCAGAATCCATTTCAGCAAGGGGAAAATTAGCACAAATTTTCAGTGGCGGTTTGATCGATCCCTCTGAGGGTTGGGGCATGGAGATTCTTATCGATATCGGCTTCTTACTCGCCGGACTGGTGGCGCTTTACTTTGGCGCTGAGTGGCTTGTAGGCGGTGCGTCAAAGATCGCTGTGAGGTTCGGTATTTCACCTCTGGTGGTTGGTCTCACGGTGGTCGCCTTCGGCACCAGCGCTCCGGAGTTGTTCGTGAGCATCGGGTTCAACCTGGAGGGGAAGGCCGACATGTCGATGGGGAACGTCATCGGTTCGAATATATGCAATATCGGCCTGATTTTGGGGGTCAGCGCCTTCATCTGCCTGTTACAGGTGAAGCGGCAGCTGCTTTCAATTGACCTCCCGGTCCTCCTGCTCGCCACCGCTGCCTTTGTCGGCCTCTCCTGGAATCTCGCCGTGGTGCGATGGGAGGGGATCGCTCTGTTTGCCGGAGTGTTGACCTACACGGTCTTTCAGCTCGTAATGGCTCGCCGGGTGAAAGACCCTGAGTTAGCGGCTGCGATGGAGGGCGAAGTAGTCGACGTCAAAGAGGCTCGTAGTGATTCTATGCTGAAGCTCGTGGTTCTCGTCCTGATCGGCCTTGTCGCTCTCTACTTTGGTGCAGAATGGTTGGAGCGAGGGGGGACGAGCCTAGCCACCCGTTTTGGTGTTCCTGAGGCAGTGATTGCTTTGACGCTTGTTGCCTTCAGCACCTCCGTTCCTGAGCTGGCGACATCGATTGTCGCGTCTCTCAAAAAAGAGGGCGACATCATCATCGGGAACGTCATCGGCTCCTGCATCTTTAATCTACTCTGCGTGATCGGGCTGACCGCCATCGTCAAGCCTCTACAGTTCACCGGGATTGAGATGTCTGACCTCCTCGTGATGATTGCCTTCACCGTGATCCTTCTGCCGCTTATGTTCACTGGGCGGACGATTACTCGATGGGAGGGCGCGCTGCTCCTGCTGGGTTATGCAGGGTATTGCGCCTTCCTCTGGTTTGACCGAATCGCCGTCTAATTGTCTTTAGCGACCAAAGCCAGATGTCGTTCGCGACTGAAGTCGCTGGTCTATAGCGGGAAAGAAGCAAGCTATGGATGTGGGACTTCAGTCCCACGCGGAAGTCCTGTGCATAGGTCGCAAAAAGCGAGGGCGGCGCGCCAGACCGAGAGTAGAAGGAATGACCGTGCGATACAGCATCCAAAACAGCTCCCGAGTGAGCCGTTCCGCTTAGATCATGCCGAGCTTCATCTTGCCTTCCTCTGAGATCATTTCCTGATTCCAGAGCGGCTCCCAGACGAGCTCTACCTGTGCGTCTTTGATGCCCTCCAGCATCATGATTTTCGACTGTGCGTCGGCAGCAATGGTCGGCCCCATCCCGCAGCCGGGAGCAGTGAGGGTCATTTTTACAGCCACCTCATATTCGCCCTCTTCTCCGGTGACTGAGCAATCGTATACCAGCCCGAGGTCGACGATGTTCACGGGGATCTCCGGGTCAAAAACGAGCTTCAGCTGCTCCCACACCGCCTCGTCCACTTTACCGGACTCCATGGCGATTTTGCCGGCTTCTTTCTTCTCCTTTTCAGCTTCGACATCGATGCCAATGGCATCAGCATTCTCTGCTTTGATACGTGCCAGACCGGCCTGAGTAGCGACTGTGTAGGTGCCACCTAGAGCCTGAGTGATCATGACGGTGGTGCCGGAGGGAATGACAATGCTGTCGCCGCTAGGGATCTGGACAGCGTCTACGTCGCGAGATACAGTGATTTCTTCGTGCATGATGGGGTAACTTGGCGGGTTTCGGGACGGTGGCTAGTCGTTTTCTAGGAGGCCATTGAAAAACTAGGTGAGCGATGACCGTCACCCTGTTTTAGGCTGGCAAGGCGCGATGGTAGCCATAGCTACCTGAGCAACGAGGAACGCCGCCAGACGGAATCAGGGGTGCGGCCCGAAGGGTGAGAGCTGCCACTTCATCTTCAGCTGTTTAAAAGTCATAACTCATAACTCCTCTCATCATCGTTTGCATAGTTTCTCAACGGTCTCCTAGGGGAACGACCTTCACTTTCCCTGAGGTGCTGGCGTGAAAGTCACCTAGCAGGGTATTGCCCGGGGCTGGCCCGTCGCCTGCAGGTTCGGGGGTATCCCCATTCTGTGAAAGGGCCTGCTTCAGGGCGCCCTCGACCATCTGTCCGCAGTGGATTTTCATGGGGGGGATGTCGCCTAGTGGAGCGGAGAGCTCACTTGAGCTGAGCGTTTCAGCCTCCTCCACGGTTTTTCCTTTGAGCATTTCTGTGGCCATGCTGGCCACGGCGATAGCGGTCTGGCAGCCAAAACTCTGAAACGAGGCTCGATCGATCACTTTTTGTCCGTCCTTCTCGGTAAATTTCAGCCACATCCGGAGCATATCTCCACAATCCGGACTGCCGACGGTGCCCACGCTGTCGGCATCTGTCATTTCGCCCTGGTTCTGCGGGTTGGCGAGAGCCAAGCGGACATTTTCCTCAAAGTCAGTTTCACTGTTCATAGTTGGCTGTCAAAATTACGTGAGAGCGGGGAGTTTGGCTAACGAATTTCATTCAGCCCTACTCGAACTCCAGGCGGTAACGCGGAAGAGATGGGTCAACGTCCTGCGCATAGCGGTCGATGCCGCCCTCGATGGCAAAGACGCTGGTGAAACCGTGGCCGATGATGAACGATGCGATATCGAGGGCCGATTTACCCTGGTGGTCATACACTATGACCTCGCGATCAGTCTGCCCAGCGGCACTCATTTCCTGCAGAGTCTGCTCCGTGTAGCGGACGCTATTGGGGATCTTCACCGCCTCGTATTCCTCAGCTGTGCGGATATCGAGCAGAAGAAGATCAGGGTTCTCGGAAAGCCGCTCATGCGCTTCTTCGGGAGAGATGAGCAGTTTCTGGTCGTGCTCGTGGGCATTGAGGATGTGATCCATCACCTCATCGATCGGCAGATCCTCGTTCCGCCGGCAGACGCTGGCCAGTGTCTCATCATCACCATAGGCGCACGAAGAGCAGCCGCCGATGTGGTAGCGAGCAAAGAGGGCGCGTTTCGCCCCGGGGAAAGCAGCGAGGATGTCCTGCATGGCGGAGTCCGGTGAAAGCTCGTAAGTGGCACTCATAATTCTAAACCAACAATCGGTTGCCAAGCTCTGCCGTTCAAGAGAATCTTGAAATCCGCCGCATCCGGCGCACACTCCGTCCGATTATGAAGAAACACGTTCCCGGGCCATGGAGCAACCCACAGGTTTACCTTTGGCCGAATCTGATGACGGCGGGCAATCTGGCCTGCGGTTTCGGGGCCGTCATGGCGATCTTCGCCGGGATGCAGAATCCTGCCGAGGCGGGGATCCATGTAGATCGCGCCATTCTGCTCATCCTCGGTGCCTGTTTTTTCGATGCTCTCGACGGTCGGCTTGCCCGGATCAAAGGGCAGGAGTCGGCATTCGGGCGGGAGTTTGATTCGCTTGCCGACATCATCTCCTTCGGTGTGGCTCCGGCGCTGCTGCTGATGGATATTGTCCTGGCATCCTTCGGAGATCGCTTGGGCTGGATGCTGGCATTCGTTTACCTGCTCTGCGGCGGGATGCGTCTTGCTCGCTTCAACTGCCTGGCGCAGGAGGCGCAGGAGGGGAGAATCGTCCCGGAGAGGGGGGAATTCATCGGCTTCCCCATCCCAGCTGCGGCGGGCCTGATCGCCTCGCTGACGAAGTTCCTCCTGTGGCTGAATGAAGGGGATCGCGAACTGGGGTGGTGGCGCTACATCCTCGTCGGGCTGATGCTTCTGCTCGCCTTCCTCATGTTAAGTGAGTTCCGCTATCCCAGCTTTAAGGCGGTCAACTGGCGTGCAAAACGGTCACTGATCTGGTTTTTTCTCGTCGTTGTCGTTCTCGTCTGCGCGGTGAATTTCGTAGAGATTGTGCCCTTCGGCATCTTTCTCGGCTATTTGATCTACGGGTTGATCCGGCCTTGGATCTCAAAAGCATGGCAGCGTGAGATCGAGGGGGCTGAAGGGGGCACGGACTCAGAAGACCCCGCATAACTCACCACCCGAACTGATCGACACTTTTATGGCCAAAGCCTCATTACCCTCCGCCGTTCAGAATCTCATCCTGCAGATCAAGCAGCTGCCGGGTATCGGTCCGCGCAGTGCTGAGCGGATCGCGGTCTGGCTCCTCCAGGGGCGTCAGGGGCTTGCTGCTAGCATTGCCGAGGCGCTCGTCAAAGCCTGTCAGGAGGTCACCTCGTGCCGGGTCTGTGGGTTCTTTTCCATGGATGAAAGCACGTGTGAGCTCTGCCAGCCGGAGCGGCTCGGGGAGCAGGTCTGCATCGTCAAAGGGCCGACGGATGTCCTCCCGATCGAGCGCTCGGGAGCCTACTCCGGCAGCTACCACATCCTCGGCGGCACTCTATCACCACTGGATGGCATTGGGCCGGAGGACTTGCGACTCGATGGTTTGGTGACCCGCGTGCGCGCAGGTGATTTCTCAGAAGTCGTCATCGCGCTGCCCTCGGATGTCGAGGGAGAAGCAACGGCGAACTATCTCGTAGAAATGCTTCGTCCCTTCGATCAGGTGAAAGTCACGCGCCTCGCGCAGGGGATGCCCGCTGGTGGGAGTCTGGAGAACGCCGACGAGCTGACTCTCATGCGCGCCCTACAGGGGCGGACAGGCTACTAGACGGCAGCACCATGTCCAATCTACGCCAGAACGGACAGTTGCGGTGGGCACCCAGTTACCTCCGCAATCAGGGGCAACTCACGAGAGGACAGAAGCGCGCTTTTCGTGAGCACTGGGATCGCTACGGCCTTGTTTTTCAGCATGGGGAGAGCCTGCCCATCGCGGCTACTTTTCCCGACTTTTCTCAGCGTCAACTAGTCGTCGAGATCGGTTTCGGCATGGGGGACCATCTGGTAGATATGGCGACGCGTCACCCCGACGCCTGTTTCCTCGGCATCGAGGTCCATCGCCCCGGCCTGGCCGCCGCCTGCGGGAAGCTGGCCGATAAGGGGCTGGAGAACGTCCGACTCATCCGCGGAGACGCCCGCCTCATTCTGAGCGACTATTTCGGACAGGTGAAAGCGCATGCCGTTCTCATTCAGTTCCCCGATCCCTGGCCGAAGCTCGGCGATGAGCACAGGCGGCTTGTCCAGCCGGGCTTGATCGACGTTTTTGAGGAGCGCCTTCATGCCGGTGGCCATTGGGTGCTGGCCACCGATGTGATCGATTATGCCGACCATTCGAGGCGGATCATGGGTGAGAGGAGGGAATCCTGGCAGGAGCTATCCACTTCTCCGTGGACAGAAGGGCGCTCGGTGACGCCCTACGAGGGCAAAGGTCTGGCAGCGAAAAGGGAGATTACCGACCTCGCCTGGTGCTATCAACCATGTGAAGCGCGTTAGGCAGCGCTTTTTCCAGCGAATATCATACTTTCCATTTGCGCTTGTTGAAATAGGGCGTAAACTCGTCGCCCGCTGCTTTTGGCAGTTTCTAGACCGCGGGATGGAGCAGTCTGGTAGCTCGTCAGGCTCATAACCTGAAGGTCGCTGGTTCAAATCCGGCTCCCGCAACCATCAAAAAAAGCGCCCCGTTTTCCGTCATAAACCATGGCAGAGAACGGGGCCTTTTGTTTTTGGGTTTGTGACATGAGTTTTTCTTTAGATACCCAGATCGAAAAGGCAGCCGTGCTGCTGGAGGCATTGCCCTACCTGCAGCAGTTTCGTGGCTGCACCTTCCTCATCAAAGTCGGCGGCAGCGCCATGGATGACCCCGTCCTCGTGCGGCGCCTGCTCAGAGATGTCGTCTTTATGGAGGTAGCCGGGATCAATCCTGTGATCGTCCATGGCGGTGGTAAGGCGATTTCAGCAGCCATGACAAAGGCAGGACTCGAGCCGGAGTGGGTGGGGGGTCTGCGCGTAACCACAGACGAGGCGATGTCTCTCGTAGAGCGCACGCTCAGTCAGGAGATCAATCCGGGCCTCGTCGAGGGCATCGAGAGCTATGGCGGACGCGCACTCGGCGTGCCGGGGAATGAAGCTTTCATAGGAGAGCGGATCAGCGGCTGGTCAGAGGAGCAGGGGGCCGAGGTCAGCCTGGGTCGGGTCGGTCGAGTCTGCGGGTTTGATCTCGACAAAATCCAGGCAGCGATCACCAGCGAAATCGTTCCGGTGGTCTCACCTGTGGCGTCTGAAAAGGGCACGAAGCTCAGTCTGAACGTCAATGCAGATCTCGCGGCAAGCGCCCTGGCAGCTGAGCTTAAGGCAACAAAGCTCGTCTACTTATCGGACGTCAGAGGACTGCTTTCTGACCCTTCTGACGAAAACACTCTCATCCAGCACCTCGAGTCGAGTGAGGTCGATGGATTGATCGAAGACGGAACCATCTCGGGCGGGATGATCCCGAAAGTCAGATCCTCACTGGAGGCGCTGGAAGCAGGTGTGCAGAAAGTGCACATGATCGATGGGCGGATCTCGCATTCGCTCCTCCTGGAAATTTTCACAACCGAAGGCGTTGGGACGGAACTGGTCCTTTAAGGATCGTCCTTTGAGAAGGCGCAATACCAGCCCGCTGACTAACGAGCGATGACAACAGCCGAGCTTCACGATCAATATGTGTTAGGGACTTACGGGAGATTTCCCGTGAGTTTTACCCATGGGACAGGCACCGAGGTCTGGGATGAAGCAGGCAAGCGCTACCTCGACTTCGGATCAGGGATCGCCGTCTGCTCGTTAGGTCATGCGCCTGCCGTCATGCAGCAGGCGATGGCTGAGCAGTCAGCCAAGCTGATCCACTGCTCGAACCTATATCAGATCAGACCGCAGGCTGAGCTCGCGCAGTGGATTAGCGATGTCGCCATGGAGCGCCCTGGCAAAACCTTTTTCAGCAATAGCGGTGCCGAGGCGAACGACGGCCTCATTAAGCTCGCTCGGAAACGGAGCTTCGATCTGCACGGTTCGGAAACCCATAAGGTGAATATTGTCACCTGCCAGCAGTCCTTCCATGGGAGAACTCTCGGCGGGATCGCTGCGACGGGGCAGGATAAGGTGAAGGTGGGTTTTGATCCTCTGCTACCCGGCTTCCTTCACGTTCCGTTTAACGACTGCGCGGCACTTCGTGAGGCTGTCGATGAGAGCACCGCCGCGATCATGCTGGAGCCCGTGCAGGGGGAGGGCGGCATTCACACGGCGACCCCCGAATTTTTCCAGACAGCGGATCAGTTGCGGGACGAGTTCGGCTGTCTCATCTTTTTCGACGAGGTTCAGTGCGGCTTCGGCAGGACGGGCGACTGGTGCGCGTGGCGGACCATCCTGCGCGACAGTGACTTCTCCGTCGAGCCTGACGCAGTCAGTTGGGCCAAGGGCATGGGCGGAGGATTTCCCATCGGTTCCTTCTGGGTTGCTGACGAGCACGCAGCTCATCTGGGGCCGGGCACTCATGGCTCCACCTACGGGGGATCGCCCCTCGCCAGCACCGTGTCTCTGCGAGTGCTGAAGGAGATCGAGGATCAGGGGCTGTGTGACCAGATTGCAGAGAAGGAGGAACTCGTGCGCACAACTGTGCAGGAATGGGGCCTTCCGCTCGTCACCGACGTGCGAGGGTTAGGCCTCCTTCTGGGTATCGTCGTCGATGCTCAACAAGCCGGGGGACTCTATGACCCCGACTCCGCCACTCCTTTGTCCATTCAGATCGTTGCCGAATGTCTCCGCGCAGGTCTACTTGTCGTCCCCGCTGGTCCCGATGTTGTTCGGATTATCCCTCCGCTGAATGTAAACCATTCCCATCTACAGGAGGGGCTGACGATTTTAAACAGTGTCCTCTCACGCTTTGCTACTGCCTAGTTACCTACCGAATCTCATGAAAAATCTTTTCGGAATCGAAGACCTCACCGGCGCTGAAATCCAGATGCTCGTTGACCACGCCATCGAGTTGAAGGCCATCCGCACACTGGATCCTGACGATCAGCCATTGAAAGGCCAGACCTGGGCGATGATCTTTGCCAAATCCTCCACGCGCACCCGGGTCTCCTTTGAGGTCGGCCTCAATGAATTGGGGGCGAAAGCGATGTTTCTCAGCTCGAACGACATCCAACTGGGACGTGGTGAGCCGATCAAAGATACCGCACGAGTCCTCGGGCGCATGGTTCACGGGATTATTATCCGGACCTTTGATCAGCAGGACGTCGTCGACCTGGCGACCTACAGCAAGCTCCCGACCATCAATGCTCTGACAGACGAAGAACATCCCTGCCAGATCATCGCCGATCTGCAGACCGTGCAGGAGCGTCTAGGTAGCTGGAGAGGGAAGCGAGTCGCGTTTTTTGGCGACGGGGACTGCAACATGGGCCGGTCATGGGCCTGGGCAGCGAAGCGTTGCGGATTCGAATTGGTTATTGCTGCGCCGGAAGAGTTTCAGCCGGCGGCAGAGTTCATGGAGCGTCTGGGTGAGGCTCCCGTTACCATTACTGACGATGCTGATGCGGCTGCTCGCGGTGCCGATGTGCTTTATACCGATACCTGGGTAAGCATGGGGAAGGAAGAGGAGGCAGCTGAGAGATTGCGGATCCTGGCACCCTATCAGGTCAATCACGAGAGACTGGCTATGGCTAACGATGGTGCCATCGTTCAGCACTGTCTTCCGGCTTACCGGGATAAGGAGATCACCGAGGCTTTGTTAGAAGAGCGGGCGGATGAAATCTTTCACCAGGCAGAAAATCGACTGCATGCGCAGAAGGCAATTCTGTGTGCTTTGAATGCAGCGCAGCCTTGAAGGCAACGCCTTAAAGGCTAGCGTTGAGGGCCGAGAGACAAGCATGAGCGGCACGCTGCCCAGGTTGTTTTGGTCATCGCTGTATACAGATGCCCTCTCGGAGGATGCCCGCTTTCCCCGTGAGCGCTATCGCCTGGTGAGGCAGCAGCTATTTGAGCGTCAGCTGGACCTGCTGGAACAAGTTGAGATTCTCAGCGCCGAAGAAGCGACTCGCGCGGACTGCCTGCTCGCGCACGATGCAGGTTACGTCGATCGTTTCCTTCAGGGGGAGTTGAACGAGAAGGAGATGCGCCGCATCGGCTTGCGCCCCTGGACCGAGCGAATGGTCAAGCGAACGCTCGTGCTGACGAATGGCACCATTCAGGCCACGCACCATGTTCTGCAGAATCCCGCGTGTCGGTGGTCCGGTAATATCGGTGGTGGCACCCACCATGCTTATACCGATTTCGGGTCAGGTTACTGCATCGTCAATGACCTTGCCATTGCCGCCCGTGTGGCCCAGCGCGATTACGAAGACATCCAGCGTGTCCTCATCCTCGACCTAGACGTTCATCAGGGCGATGGGACAGCGCAGATCTTTGAGGAGGACCCTAGCGTCCGCACCATCTCTTTTCACGCAGAGCGGAACTTCCCTTTCCGCAAAATGACATCGGATCTAGATATCGCGCTTCCTGATGGCGTTGAGGATCGCGAATACCTCCAACTCCTTGAAGATTGCCTGACTCGGGAAGTCTTCCAGCCCGATCTGATCTTTTACCAGGCGGGGGCGGATCCACTCGCCACAGATCGCCTGGGACATCTCGCGCTCACGAGGGAGGGACTCCGGATGCGTAATCGGCTGGTGTTTGACTATGCAGCACAGTGTCAGGCTCCTCTTGTCATTACCATGGGTGGTGGATATGGCGAGCCGCTTGAGACATCGATCGATGCGCACGCCGATTTGTTTCTGGAGGCGATACGAGGAGATAAATCCTAGCCGTAGCCGCAGGTGTAAATCCGTGGACCGACGAGAGCGAGCTGACGAAACACCCGCTGCCATTTGGACAAATCCACAGCCTCACGGCTGCGGCTACAGGTTGATCAGATTCCTTGTAGCCGCGGATGTGAATCCGTGGACCGATGAGAGCGAACTGACGAAACACCAGCTGCCGTTTGGACAGATCCACATCCTTACGGATGCGGCTAGGGGTTGATCAGATTCTTTGTAGCCGCGGACGTGAGTCCGTCGACCGATGAGAGCGAACTGACGAAACACCAGCTGCCTTTTGGACAAATCCACACCCTCACGGATGCAGCTACGAGTTGATCAGATTCTCCGTAGCCGCGGATGTGAATCCGTGGACCGATGGAAGCCTGCTGACGAAACATTAGCTGCCGTTTGGACAAATCCACACCCTGACGGGTGCGGCTAGGGGTTGATCAGATTCTTTGTAGCCGCGGATGTAAATCCGTGGAACGATGAGAGTCTACTGACAAAATAGGAGCTGCCGCCTGGACAAATCCACACCCTCACGGATGCGGCTACATTGCTCCGTAAAGCCGAATAGGGTAAATCATCGCTGATGAGGTCGCTCTTTTGATCTTCGTCTCAAAAAGCCGTGTATGAGGTAAGTGCGTTCATAAAGCAGGCACCCTGCGTGATCGTGGCCTGCTTGACCCGCTCCTGTGAGCCTGATACTCTGTCCTTTCTCTGTCTATGATCCTCGATGCCATTGTCGCCCTTTTCGGTCTTTTGTTAGCTGCTTTGTCAGCGGCAGTGGTGTCGATTGGTATTGCTTGCGCCCTGATCGTCAATTTGTTGATCGGGTGTATCGAGTTGGTCGTTGGTTTATTCGTTTCTGGATTCACTTTGAAGCGCTTGGATTACAAAAAAGGGGACAGGGGTTCGGTGCAAAAGTCTCTCTGTGCGCTGGTTCTCATCACGTTCATTGTTGCCGGTCTTTTCTTCGGTCCGAAAATCCTGAATCGTGAATTGACCTTGGTTGCCTCAGATGGTCACAGCCTTCCCTTTGCGGCTGTCGTTATAGACGAAAAAAGCGGTGTCAAACACACACGCACTGATGAGGCTGGAAACTTGATCGTTTCTCGGTTTAAAACGATGGCAATCACGGTCAAAGACCCTCGCTATGTCGAGAGAACTTGGGAAATCGGAGAGGTTGATGACCAGCTAGTGGTTGAGAGATCGGTCCTCGGGTCCGGGCTGGACGTATTTGCTGATAAGCTTTTGCAGAAGGCTAAGCGGTGAACGAGATTTGTCGGTGAAGGAAAATCTTGGAACGACGGGAGCGTGCTAGCGAAACACAGGCTGCCGTCTGGACACCTCCACACCCTTACGGCTGCGGCTACAGGACGATCAGGATTGCTTGTAGCCGCGGATGTGAATTCGGAGATCGACGGAAGCCTGCTGACGAAACACCCGCTGCCGTTTGGACAACTCCACACCCTGACGGCTGCGACTACGGGTTGTGGACTCGCTGAAGCCACGAACCCTCAGCCCCCATGCGACAGCCGCAGGAGATTATCCAAGATCGCCGCGCGATCAAACTGCAGGGCGAAGTTCCTCGCATCATTGCTCAGCTGGGCGCGTTCTTCATCGCTCATGCTGTAAACTTTATCCAGACATGCTGTCAGCTCATCGACATTCCCGGCCTCATGCTCAAGGCAGTAGGATCCCGATGCTTCCGGGATGCCGCCAGTCCGAGTGGTGATGACAGGACCGAGGCCACCCGAAAGCATCTTCTCCGCTACGGCGATGCCGAAGGTTTCGATGAACTCGGGGCGGGGCTTGCTCGGTAGGCAATAGGCATAGCAGGCATGCATGATGATGCCCTTCTCTTCGTCGCTGACATCATCGAGGACACGGATGTTAGGATCTGTTTCAGCCATTTGCTGGATCTCACCTTTCATCGGTCCGTTCCCGCAGATGACAAGCTGCTTCTGCCCGTAGAGCTGGCTTTTCTTGTAGGCTTCGATCAGGTCATCGACTCCTTTGGCGGGGGCGATGCGGGACAGGAACATCACATACCCGTCCTGCTGGAGACCGCGCTTAGCCATCAGGGCGTTGATCTCGTCCGGGCGCTGCTCGATGGTGGTGTAAGCTGAGGTGTCAATCGCAGGGAAGCTGATCTGCACGCGTTCCTCCAGCTGCTGGGCGAAATTCGTCCCCAGTTGTGCATCGACGGTCTGGCCGGACTCGACGATAAGGTCCTTGGTAAATTGGCTGACAGCGACAGGCAGGTCGTGCTGCAGATAGTTCGACAGGACCATCTGAGCGGCACCGATTTGTCCAGCGGCCAGAGCATTACTCACGACATTCGTGATGTCTGATCCGACTGCTTCGCCAATGGTGACGAAGTTCGGTGAAGCGGGAATGCTGTCGAAGCTCTGGACGGCATTGAGCACCATCTGTCCGTGCGGGACTAGGTAGAGGTCCATGATAAGCGTCCGCCCGCTCTGTTTATGCAGCAGGTCGACGATCTCGCCGCTGATGGCGTAGCCGAGTCGTCCATCGAGCACCTTGTAGTCACCGATCGGTTTCGGGCGGTGAACGGTGATGCCGGGCGAGTAGGGCGAGATGCTTTCGAGAGGCTTCAGTGGCAGCCGGCTGCCCTGGAGAGTCTCGATGGGGTAGCTGATGATGTGGACAGATTCGAAGCCCTTGGCGATGGCTGCTTCGGCGAGGTTGCGTGCCTCAGTAGAGTGTCCGCAGATGATAGGATCTGCGCGGACGATGATGATAAAGCTGGTGAAGTCAGTGGAGGGAGGGAGCTGGTCGATCATGTAGAAAACTTGGGAGAGCCAGGTGCACGGCACCAGCGGCTTTGCTGCGGCAGAATCGCAGCCTTCATGCCAAGTTTCCTGATTTTCGTGTCACATCACGAATCATGCATCCATCCTTAAGTCCTTGGGTGGATGGGGTAGGGGATATGAAGCGCCAGAAGGCCAGCTGGATCAGGCTGTCTGCGCCAGCCACCAAAGCAGGGCGCATACAGCGAGAAACAGAGCAAGAAATTTCATGCCGCTGCGATTTCGCTCGACGAGGTGCGCTCGACGCTGGGCACCGGTGACGGTTCGCTCGGTTTTCGCCTGATGACGAGAGCGGGAAGGCACGATGATGTTCTCCCGACGCATTTCTTCGCGGCGGATTTCATCTGATCGCTGATCAGCGAGGAAGCCCTCAAGAACAGCGATCTCAGCATTGAGTTTGTGCTGCTGATTACGCTGGGATTTCCCATCAGCGCCTGATGCGCGACGCTGTTGCTTGCGTCTTGCATAGCGGTGGGTAGCTGCAGAGCCCTCATCGATCCAGCTGGCATCGCGAGACGATGAGTGCGATGGCCGACGACGTCGATTGACTGGCTTGCGTGAAAATGGACCCATTGCGAAAGGCTTGGAGGATGTTTAGAACAAGCGGAAGAGAACCATCACGAGAGCGCCCAGCCCGATCAGGGGCAGGGCGAAGGCGAATCCACTTTTCAGCCAGTAGTTAAAATCTCCCTGAGTAGCCTGAGAGATAAAGGCCGGCGCGTGGTGAGCAGTCTTCCTGTTTGAGGAAGTCTTTCCGGAAGACGTTTCGGCCAGGCTATCTGTCGCCTGGAGGTCTGCCTGTGCCTCTTCGAGAGCTGCATGGGCCTGTTGCAGGCTAGGGCCGCGCTGCTCGCGCGACCAGGCATCCGGTCTGACGCCCTGCAGGCGGATGAGGTGGTTCTGCAGCTGATCGTGGCCGATCTGGCCATTCTCAATCAGGCTCCGAGCTTCTGTCATCCTTGCTTCAAGGGCTGTCAGGCGGGACGAGATGTTTTGAGTGAGTGCGTCGCGGCCGCTGAGAAAGGCTTTTTCGCTCTCAGCCAGCTCCTCCAGTTGGGCAGCTTCCTGCCGGAGTTGTTCCTCCTGCTCGCGAAGCATCGCCAGGCGATCCTGAGCCATACGGCACTCGTCGCCGATGTCCTGAGCCTGAGAATAAGGAGTGACCGGCTCGCTCTCGGCGGTCGCGAACTGAATGCCCTCACCACCAAGGTGGGGAGTGTCATCACGATCAAAAAAGGTGGGCTGATAATCCTTGGTCGTCTCCATGAGTGTTTAAAAGAAATTGGTTAACACTCATTAATATTCTTATTTTTCTAAAAATTCTACTTTTTTCACTCGTTTTGCCGCAAAAAATAGAGGTGCTGTTAGGGTGAACAACGAAATGAGCAGGCCCAGCCAGATTGCCGGCCAGAAAAGCGCTGTCAGGTGCTCTTCGTCACCCATGTCTTCTGCCGGTGGGGTGAGCTTCTCCTGAAAGGCCCACATGATCAGCCCGGACCAGAGGGCGATGTAGACGAAGCTGCTGATCAGGCAGATCGTGCCACCGAAACCATTGACGATTTTCGCAGAATTACTTTCTTTGAAATTCGGGAAGAGAACGCCTAAACCAATGGCGAGAGCATTCAGCCCGAGGGTGATGCAGAACAAGGCGAGCAGGAACAGCCACCTGTCGGCCGTCGGCACCTGTAGCTGGGCACCGGATAGCCAGCTGATCGCGGCGATCACGGCTCCGGAGAGAAGAGAAGCGATGACGAATTTCAGGAGAATGATGCGATCCAGACTGACGGGTGACATGCTGAGAATCCACAGCCTGCGTCCTTCAAGACTGAACTGTGGATAAACGAAGCGTGCCGTCAGTGTCGACACCGCGAAGGCACAGATCATCATGTTGATCACCGCTGTCAGATACAGCTCATGTTCGTGATCCAGCGTGGCAGGCATCTGGCCGAGGCTCGCCGCGTAAATTCCGAGCAGACCGAAGACGATGACAAACTGCACCCACTGAGCCGGTTCGCGGAAGAAGGTCAGGATATCCTTTACCGCTACAGCGATGAGAGGGCGATACCGGGTTAGCAGGCGGCCGCTGGTCAACCGGTTGGAGAAAAGTCGCGAACCCTCTTTCTGCCTCCTCTGGAGAGATAAGGTGCGGCGCTGGCTGGCCAGCGCCGTGTGATCGAGGAAGCGATTCCACAGGAGAAACAGCCAGCCTTTCCCCACCCAGCTGAGAGCCAGCACGCCCATCGCCCCGTGGGAGACCAGCAGGCAGACCATGAGGGGTGATGCCGCGGATGAGAACGGGCGGGTCCAGCTCACGACGCAGTTCGCCAGCCAGGCAGAGGGCAGACCGGCAGCACGCGAAAAATCAGTGAATCCCATCAGCCCCTGAAAGGTGGCCGCCATGCTGAATGAGGCTACTTCCAGCGCCTCTTTCTCCTCGAACATGCGCACGAGTCCCATCGCGAGAATGCCAACACCGAGCGCGATGGCTCCGAGCGCCAGGGCACGACGCGAGAGGAAGCGCATGGCTACCGTCACGAGCAGGCAGCCGATTGCTCCTGTCAGCAGGAAGAAGGGCACCAGCAAGAGAGCGGTCTTTCCGACGAAAAGCCAATCTGTTTCCCGTTTCGCCGCGATGGCGATCAGCACCGGCAGGAGCAGCACGACCATGCCCCAGCTGGCGAAAAAGGTCGCCTCTGCCGTTTTCCAGAGGAAGAGCACGCGGTGACTGATGGGCAATGTCAGCAGCCACGCTGTCTGATCTGATCGGAAGAGCGACAGGTAGCAGGTGATGCTCACCGAGAAACAAAGCATCGCAAAGAGCACGAAAAACAGCAGGTAGAGCAGTCGATCACCGATCAGTTTCCCCGCACCCGGCAGGGAATCGAGGTAAGAAAAAGCCCACCAGACCCCGGCGAACGCTCCCACCACATAGGCGAGCAAAAACAGCACCATCACCCCCACGACGACCGGGGAGTCACGCAGCGACTGCTGGAAACGGACACGGTTCACCCGCCAGCTCGTGCGTGCGAGGAGAAGCCACTGTTGCGTTTCGTTCATAGAAGAATTTCCGGGATGGAGAAATCGCAAAATCGATGTCGTATTCGGCGCGCTTTTCCCTTGTTCCTGATGGGATTCTAGCCGAACGATTCAGCCTATGGCAAGTCTAGGAACTCCCTTTCGTGAAAGCGCCTTTCGTGTTCTCCTCTGTGGCTCTGGAGAACTAGGCAAAGAGGTCGTCATCGAGCTGCAGCGCTATGGCGTAGAGGTGATCGCGGCTGACGCCTATGAAAACGCACCAGCTATGCAGGTAGCCGACCGCTCCCATGTCCTGTCCATGCTGGATGGCGATGCCCTGCGGAAGGTCATCGAGCTCGAAAAGCCCCACCTCATTGTCCCAGAGGTCGAGGCGATCGCCACTGACACGCTTGCCGCCATTGAGGCCGAGGGGACAGCCCGTGTCATTCCGACGGCGAGGGCCACTCAGTTGACGATGAATCGCGAAGGTATCCGTCGCCTGGCTGCTGAGGAACTAGGCCTCGCCACATCTCCCTACCGCTTCGCTGGCACAGAGGACGAGTATCAGGACGCCATCGCTGAAATCGGTCTGCCCTGTGTGGTCAAGCCGATCATGAGTTCATCGGGGAAAGGCCAGAGCACCGTCAAAAGCGAGGCCGATGCCATGCCTGCCTGGCAGTATGCTCAGGAAGGCGGCCGCGCCGGGAGGGGCAAAGTCATCGTTGAGGGTTTCGTCGACTTCGATTACGAGATCACTCTGCTCACCGTGCGCCATGTCGGAGGCACCACCTTTCTCGAGCCGATCGGGCACGTGCAGATCGATGGTGACTATCGTCAATCCTGGCAGCCGCAGGCCATGAGTGAGATGGCGCTCGAGCGTGCGCAGGAGATCGCCGGAGCAGTCACCAACAGCCTCGGTGGTTATGGCGTCTTCGGGGTCGAGCTTTTTGTCAAAGGAGATGAAGTCTACTTCTCCGAGGTCAGCCCTCGCCCGCATGATACAGGGATGGTGACCATGATCTCGCAGGATCTTTCCCAGTTCGCTCTCCACGCGAGAGCGATACTCGGCCTGCCCATTCCGAATATCCAGCAGCATGGACCTTCCGCCTCTGCCGTTCTGTTAGTTGAGGGAGAATCGGGTGAGGTTTCCTTCCATCAGCTGGAGAATGCTCTAACTGAGCCAGATACCCAGATCCGTCTTTTCGGAAAACCCGCGGTCTCCGGTCGGCGACGCATGGGGGTAGCCCTCGCGCGTGGAGCCAGTATCGACGAGGCGCTCGAGAAGGCGAAGAAGGCGTCGGCGGCGATTGAGGTGCGGATGTGAGTGGAGGGGAGGCAAAGCGGAAACGTATTTCCACATTTTTGAGGGGCAGTTGTTTAGCAGTCGAGAGGGAATGAGAGAGTTCCTTGATAAACTGCGTTATCCAATTTTGGTGATCTCCTTGACAGGCGTCTTCGTTTACGGACTTTTTCATCTTGTTGCTAGTGTTCTGTTCTGGAGCGACGGTCATGTCGAAGATGTGAAGGTCGAGCGGCTGGTCGGAAAAAGATACACTTCTCGGAGCACTAACTATTTCGTCTATGAGATTGAGCGAAGTGGAATGTCTGCAGAGAAAATGTTTTATACAGAACTGCCCGTAGGGCAGACCCTGAGAATGACTACGCACCCTGTTAATGCGAAAAGAATTCTGCCGGCCGAAGCTGAAGAAGGTTGGTTCCGGAT
Source organism: Verrucomicrobiota bacterium (assembly GCA_020627905.1). Lineage (GTDB taxonomy): Bacteria > Verrucomicrobiota > Verrucomicrobiia > Verrucomicrobiales > DEV007 > Arctic95D-9. The sequence continues at coordinate 13,930 of JAHDFZ010000012.1, read as the reverse complement.
GTATGCTCTCTACGTTGGCAGTGCTTTGAATGCCGTTCTGATCCTCACTGGCCTCATCTTGGGGCCGTTTCTTTTGAGGTTCATGTGGCTCCAGCTGTGGAGGAAATGGTCAGCAAATCGCAGCTGTAGAGCGGCAGGACTGAGACAGTGAAAGCCCACCTCCAGATTTTTAGAGGGAAGTGGTGGGATGACAGAGAGCGACGAGATTTCCCTGCACTCGACCCGTCAGAGTGAGTCTAGAGGGACTGCTACCATTATTCTCATGTGTGTATACGCGGACCACCATCACATTCTCCAGCTTCTAAGGTGATTCTCTCACGAAAGTCCATCGCGGCACAGTAAGATCAGCCGAGCGTGAAAAGTGGGGACAGGCAAAATTTGCGCATCCGAACCAATTGTGTGGTTCCGTGAGAGCTATTGAGGCATTTTGGGTCTCGTGTCCAATTATCGGCGGATGATCAAGTGATCAAGCCAATAGGTGTGCCCGTAGGTGTAGCCTTTCTCTTCTACGAGCCACTCGACTAGCGGATCTGCATGGATCGCTCCCACACACACGGCAACTGAGCATTGATTCGCATCGTCAGGCCTGCTCAGAGTTTCTTGGATTTTCGTCTTGAAAACCTCCTCGCGCTTTGGCCTAAGAAACGTCTCTAATTCAGAGAGATGCTCAGTGTTCTTGTTGTCGTTTGTAGCTTCTCTTCGGAGGCCATCGAATACAAAGCGGACGAGCTGTTCGCGAACTGCTTTCTTGGATTCCTCGTCAGTGATTTTGAGTGCTTCTTCCAATTGAGCATCGATACGTCGCATTTCCTGACTTACCGGCGACTCGCCGAGAGCTTCAAATGCAGCCTTCTGCTGATCCGCTGGGAGGTCTATGTTAACCCAGCGTCCATCACGATGGGAGCGCTCCCAGTTGTTTTGTCCGACCCAGCCTAGAACCTCGATAAGCTTCGCGAAGTAGTCTCGTAAAAAGAGTGTATTTTCATCAAGTTCTTCATCTTGTGCATCTTGGAAGCCTCCTTCATACAGAACTAGGGATGCTCCTTCTACCCAGGGGGAAATGCTCTCATAGTATTCTGAGGGGGCAAAATGGACTAAAGGGATTACGACTAATTCTTTTTCGCTGTCTGGTTTCCGTAAGATGTGAATAGCTGTTTGTAATCGATGAGAAGCAATCTGGCCTTCCTGGCCTTCGACAGCAATCACACGAATACTCTCTGCGTTTTCGGATGCATGTAACGAAACGAGAATCGAGAGCAGAAAGAATAGGCCGCAAACAGAGAGCGCAGCGCTCACCGCCCGAATTCTCTCAGGACGCCCGATCCAGCTTGTCTTTCTCATTTGACGATAAAGTGTTGCCATTTTTGCCATCAATATTCGCTACAGCAAGATGTCTTTGTGATCAAGTAAGCGAGGAGTAGGTCAACTATCCGGACTTTTGCGCTGATCGGGGGTAGACCTGGTGATTTCCTAGGAATCTGATAGGTCGCGTAGGCGCCCGCCGTCGTGATGTGACTCTGGCAAGGACGATACGCTGAAGCTGCCGTCGATATTTAACTTGAGGATGCTGACTCCCTGGCTACGAGAGAGAGCTTTCCCTGGTAGGATCCAGCCACCTCACTAAGCTCTGGCTCCTGATCAACATAGCGGACTCCAAGAAGGGAAGCGGCGACCGCCAGAAACGGAAGTGTCACTGTCAGAAGCAGGATGCAACAGGCGATCTTGGCGCGGCGGAAATTGCGAGGTTTGACGCTTGTAAAAGCGCGAATCAAGGCTGGTAGGCCCACGAGCGCTGAGAAGAACACGAGGAATCCTGCCAGAAAACTCACTTCCGGTTCGTAAGTTCTGCCGAGGATATGGAGAATCGGCCAGGCGAAAGCTAGTAAAAACAGGCAGGCACAGGCGACCGCGCAGCTGCCGGACAGGCAGGCTGCTTTTTTAGGATTGGACGGATTATGTTTCCTTACCGACAAGATCAATCTCCTATCACGCATCCCAAAGGCTACGGGATAGGGGGTGCTGATCTTTCAACTGGTGGCTAGCTCTACACAACAGTCCCATCCGGTATTTCCATACCCTTTGGCACGACAACGATGCCGTCGCGGATGTAGGCGTATTCCAGATCCGCGTTCTCTCGCTCACCGGGATCGATGACAACGTTAGATCCGATGATGGCATTTTTATCAATGATCGCTTTTCGGATGCGAGTGTTGTCGCCAATCTTAATGGGCACCTCGGTGACCTTGCCCTGATCGTCGAAGCATTTCTTGTTGTAGAAATCACTACCCATGAGAACGACGTCTTCGAGCGAACAACCCGGTTCGATGACGGAGCGCACGCCGATAACGCAGTTTTTGATCGAAGCGTGGGTGATGATCGTGCCGTCCGAGATGAGAGCATGCTCAATGGTAGCGTTGTTGATCTTCGATGCAGGCAGCAGGCGCGAGCGTGTGTAGATAGGGTTGTGAGGATCGAAGAAGTTGAATGAGGGGACCATCTTGGTGACTTCGAGGTTCGCCTCGAAGAAGGATTTGATCGTTCCGATATCCTCCCAGTATCCCTGAAAGGTGTGGCTGTAGACGCTGTGGGTATCAATGGTCTGTGGGATGATGTGCTTACCAAAATCCTCCAGATCATTGTCCAGTGCCTGTTGGAGCGCATGACGGGAGAAAAGGTAGATCCCCATGTTCGCTTGGAATTTCTCAGCGCCGGAGTCGATTCCTGCTGCCTCGAGCATGGGAGCAGGCATTTTCAGGGTGTCCAGCAGGGCATCGTCATCACCGGGTTTCTCAACAAACTGGGTGATCTTGCCCGCGTCATCGGTGTGCATGAGGCCGAATGCACGGGCGGGATCTCGATCGACAGGGGTCGTGGCCACGGTCAGGTCAGCGTTTGACGATAAATGACGAGCCAGCAGCTTGCGATAGTCCATCCGATAGAGCTGGTCGCCGCTGAGGATGAGGTAGTATTTGTAAGGCTTTTCGAGGAAGTAGATGAGGTTTTTCCTGACGGCATCGGCCGTGCCCTCATACCAGGATTTTCCGCCTGGCGTCTGCTGGGCGGCGAGGACGTTGACGAAATTTTCACCGAAGTGGTCGAATTTGTAACCGCTGGTGATGTGGCGGTTGAGGCTCTCGCTGTTGAACTGGGTGAGCACATACATCTTCCGAATGCCGGAGTTGATGCAGTTGCTGATGGGAATGTCGACAATCCGATATTTTGCGGCAAGGGGGACGGCTGGCTTGGATCGCTCGTGGGTGAGGGGAAATAAGCGTGAACCCTGTCCACCCCCCATGATAATGGCGAGCGTGCTATCGAGTTTTTTCTGGGAAACCTTGTCTGACATAACTTCGACTACGTTAAGCGTTTTTTTTCCGGCAAGGCTACCCTTTTCAGCGACAATTTTGCCGCTTCGCGGTCTTCCGTTCTGCATGATCGAGATTGCAGGGTGCCTCAGATACGGACCCTGCTCAGAGCGTTCGATGTTGGGGTCAATCGCTACAAGTCGTTTGAACCAAGGAGCTTTAGGGGCTGTCGAGGGATCGGAACACCTCCTGCGAGTTATTTGGTAACCGCTGACAGACAAACCATAACCAAAATCTACATGAAACAGCACCTTATCCTCGGGGCCATTGTGGCTCTTTTATCAATGCCGAATCAGGCTCAGGAAAGTCTCTTGAAGCCCAATCCGCAAAGCGCTCCTGACGGGGCCTTCATCACCATTACCGGAACTGTCACATCCGCTGACCCCGCGTTTTTTAACCTGGATTACGGGAGCGGCATCGTGACCGTAGAGATGGACGGCCTGGATGGGCGCGTCACCGGGCATCTCATTCGCCAGAATGATCAGGTGACAGTCCGGGGCAGGATCGACAACGACCTCTTCGAGGCAACCACCATTGAGGCTGCCAGCGTGCGTCTGAGCCGAATCGGCACGACCATCATAGCGAATGCGCAGGATGAAGAAGGGGGAATGCCTCTGGATACAGCTTACATGGACGAATACCCGTTCAGCGTAGCTGGAAAGGTCATCGGTAAGTCCGGACGGCTAATCCTCATCGAAAACGGAGAACAGGCACTGAAAATTGACACGAGCGCTATGGAGGAAAATCCCATCGACGACATCGGATTGACTCAGGTAGACATTGGAGATCGCATCATGGTGTCTGGCGAGGTCACACAGGCCTGGTGGGAAGAGCGCACATTAGTCGCTGAATCCATCCTCGAGTTGACGGCTCCCGAAGTCGTCGTGACTCAGGAACCAACAGTGTCACTTGCTGACTAAATCCAAATCGAGCCGACTCCTCGAATGAATTGGGCTCCCTCTCGCGAGGGAGCTTTTTTTGTTGCCGTCCCCGAAAGTTGCTTTTGCCTCGTGAAGGCGTCAGGATAGGCTTGTGATGGCGCAAAGAGGCTTTCTGTTTTTCCACTATCTCTGCATTGTTCTGATCATCCTGGGACTCGGGGCGGGGCATTTTCTCACCTTTCCATGGGACGGGCATGCGCTGAGTCTTGCGCTGACGGCTGCTCTCGCCCTGTTGGTGGGGAGCGTGATCGTGTTTGTTCGTTCGAGACGAGGGAGGGATGAAAATGCCGACTCGCAGGAGGATGAGAAAACTCTTCAGCTGCGGATCCTCCGCGAGGCGATTCAGAAGGAAGCGAAGCGTTTCGAGTCGAGCCGGGTCCTGCTGGAGGATCGAATGATCGCTTATTCGGAAATGTGCGAATTCCCCGATTTTCGGAAGCTGGACGAGCAAGCTCGCTCTGAGGCGACAACTCCCGGACGTGAGGAAGCAAAGCTCTCCGAGATGATCGAGGAAGAGTCCGAGGCGATGCTGGGCCGCTTTTCGAAAGGCGGGGGATACTTCGTGGAAGGACAGTTTCAGCATCCGCTGCTGCTGAAGGACCTCCTATCATTCATGGAATCCGTGGCGAAGCAGTATCGACCTGATGCTCAGCATCCGCTGCTGGAGATGAATCTGGAAAGCCTGCTGAAAGCTGTCAATCGAACAGCGCTGCAGCTCATCCTCGTGCTCGAGGAGATCCCCCTGATTAAGGCTCATGAGGTGAATCTGGCAAGCGTGGCGGCAGGCTTGCGCAAGGCCTCCGGTGTCGTGAAAACCTACCGCCAGGCGGAGCCTTATCTTTCACCGCTGCGTTACGCTTTGCAGGGATCGAAGTTTCTCGCTGCCTCGAACCCGCTGGTAGCGGCTGGATGGATCGCCAGCTCCGAGCTTCTCGTGAGAGGTGGGAAGAAGCTGGGGAAAAAGGCGATCGATGTTTATTTCCTCAGCCTTCTGCGCCAGACAGTCGGGATCATCGCTCGGGAGACAGCAAGCCTTTATGACCCGAAGTTTCGGCATCGGAATGCCCCGTGGGCGCTGGGTGTGGAGCTGGCGCATCTGGCGAGCTGCTTTCAGGCGGATGTTGATTTGTGGAGAAAGGTGTTCGAGCAGATCAATCGCCTGCCTATCCACAGCGCCTATGATCGTCTGTTTCTGCATCGTTGTTTGCTGCATGAGGTCAGCCCCAAGCCCAGCGATTGCACAAGTCCCGGAGAACTGGACGCGAAGGAACGCGAGGAGATCCTCTCCAAGCTGCTCGGGCAGGCGAAAGGCTTTTCCAAGGCCCATGTCTGGAGAAAGGGGCAGTCACCGGAACGTTGGACGGACGAGATTTCGCAGCGCTATGGGATAGAGGTTGAGCGACAATGAGATATGATTAGCGAGCTGTTTGGCGATACCCCGCTCGAGTTGGCGGATCCAGATGCAGTCCGCGAATAAATTCGCTTCTCCCCAGCGCGACCGATGCGAGCTGGGGAGTTGGGAATTTATTCCCACGCGAAAGCCCTGCCGCCGATATTTCTACTCACCTACCGTGAGCCGAGCCGCAAATGCCCCATCATACCCTGTCTCCCAGGGCCGGGAATGAACGGTCTCTTCTACCGTCAGTCCCGAGCGCTTGATCAGCTCCTCATTCTCCTCCGGATCGATCGAGCAGGTGCTGTAAATGATGCGCCCGTCCGGTTTCAGAAGCTTTACCGCGCTTTCGATAAGGGCCAGCTGCTTCTTGGCCTGTTGCGCGAAGTCCCATTCCTGCAGACGCCAGCGCACATCGACACGGCGCCGGATGACGCCGGTGTTTGAGCATGGTGCATCGATGAGGATCGCATCAAAGCCTTCCTCTGATCCGGGCGGTAGCTCTCCGCTGAGGAGATCATGCTGGATACACGCCACCTGCTCGGCCAGTCTCATGCGATGAAGATTCTGCTGCAGTCGCTCGATGCGGTCCGGCACAGAATCGGCCGCGATGATAGTGGCTGCGTCGGGGCTGGGGAGCAGCTGAGCGAGCAGAGCGGTCTTGCCGCCGGGCGCGGCACAGGCATCGAGGATGCACTCGCCCGGTTGCGGATCGAGCAGCCGACAGCTCAACAGTGTCGCGGGATCCTGCACATAAATGAGTCCCTGAGAGATGGCATCTTTTGGAAAGGGGGATGGTAACTCGAAGAAATCAGCGAACGGCTCCGGCTGAAAACTTGTGGGTGGAAGGCTGGCTATGAACTCCTGAACTGCCCGAGGGTCAGGATGACAGCCATTCACCCGACCGTAGACCTTCGGTGGTTGGTTGTTCAGCTCGCAGAGCTGCTCAGTGGCAGCCTGTCCGAAAGCCTCGGTCCAGCGTTCGACGAGGAACTCCGGGTGAGAGGTCCGCTCATCGAGCGGTGCGCTCTCGACGAGCTGTAGCAGTTCATCCTTGCGGCGCTGTGCTGTTCGTAAAATGGCGTTCACGACCCCTCGCTCATGCTTTTTCGCCAGAGATACGCTTTCGTTGATTGCTGCATGTTCGGCGATCTCGGTGAAGAGAAGCTGGTAGAGGCCGATGCGGACAAGGCACTGAGCGGTGAGTTTCAGCTTCCCTTTGCTGCGCAGCTCGTCGATCAGCAGGTCGAGAATGAGCAGGTTACGCAGAACACCGTAGAGGATTTCCTGAGCAAGGGCGCGGTCCGGCGGCGAGAGCTCGAGAGCGTTGGAATGGCGGGCGAGTAGATCCTCGGCAAAGTAAGAACCATTTTCCCAGGCGAGGAGAGCTTCGTAGGCGCAACGTCGTGACATGGCGCTATATGGCTGCGGTTCACCCCCGCATCAAGGCAGTAAACTGGATAGAAACGTCAACTTTCGAGACAGGAAACGCCATAGGCGAAGAAATCTCAGGGTTTATGTGACTAAAGAGGGGATTTAGGACGTCAGGGTCAAGGAGATTTACAAAATATTTACGCTACGGATAACGAGAGTTTAAGTGTTACATTCTTGTAAGATTTTCGCTATTCTCGTATATCCCTTCGAACTGCTCAAGTCACGCCCCCCTACGCTTAATCCTCCGAAATGAAGATTCGCATCACTGTCAAAAGCCCTGACGGCACGCAAACCGAGATTACTGCCGACAAGAAATCTCAGGAAATACAAACTCAACCAGGAGCTGAATACATCCTGGAGAACATCAACGGAGCTCCTGAAGAAGTGCCTGCCTCTGAGGTGGTCGAAAACGACCTTCACCTCATGTTTAATGATGGTTCTGAGGTCATCTTGAAAGACTATTTCGAAGAGGAGACCGACCCTCGATTCCTCACTTTTATCTGGGATAACTGGTATTTCCAGGGGCTCGACACCGAGTTTGCCGCCAACGCTGTGACGACGGGCTTCGCTGCTGAGGGTGCAATGACGCTCATGCGACACTCCTCTGTCGAGTTCATGGACTTCGGAGGAAGCCTCAATGACCTCCTCGCCTCGCTGGCAGCATCAGGTCCTCGCCAGATGAGTGGCTCGATGAACCTTCAGCCCGTCGGGGAGGATGACACCTTCTCCGTAACGGAGAAGGGTATCTCGATTCTCGACGTCCTCGCCAATGACATGGATATGGATGGTGCCCTGACTGTGGTAGCCATCAACGGCGACGAGTCCGGATCGGTAGATTTGGGGCCAGGTTCTACGCTGTCCATCAATCCCGATGGCACCATCAGTTTTTCTCCAAATGGAGCCTACACGGACCTCGACGAGGGTGAATCTGTCACGGAGACATTCACCTACACCATCAGCGATGGGCAGGGGGGCACGACGACTTCAACGGTTACCATCACCATCAACGGCGAGGACGACCCCATGGTGGTGGTCGACGATGCCGCTGAGGTCGCAGCCATCAGCAAGATCATGATCGATGTCGTAGCGAACGACTCGGACCCTGATGCCTCGGATGTCATCACTGTCGCGTCGCTCACGCAGCCGGGCAGGGGGAGTGCAGCCCTTGTAGGCGGGCAGATCGAGTATGACCCCGAGCTGGATTTCCTGTTTCTGAATGAGGGGGAGACGGCTACCGAGACCTTCACCTACACCGCTACGACTCCTGACGGAGATACTGACATCGCGACCGTCACCGTGACGATCGTCGGTGTGGATGATCTTCTCATCGCTGATCCTGATTTCCCTGAAGTGCCAGCTGATGCACCATCTGTCATTGATGTTCTGGCGAATGATACAGACCCTGATTTTTGAGAAATCCTCACCGTGACAGCGGTGAACCCTCCGGGCGGGGGTGGCACGGTGGTTACAAACGGGACCGACGTTACCTTCGATCCCGGAACAGATTTTGATTATCTAGATGACGGTGAGTCCGCCACGACCGTTTTCACCTACGAAGTTACCAACAGCAGTGGTGATCAGGTCACCCAACAGGTTGTCGTGACCGTTCAGGGGGTCGAGGATCCGACGGTGGGCGTGGATGACACTGGCTCATCACTGGAGAATGCGCCGATCCTGCTCGATGTCCTCGCAAATGACATCGACCTCGATGCATCAGATCAGCCGCTCGTCGTCCAATCGATCGTGCAGCCCAGCCTTGGGACAGTTTCCATGGCCGGCACGCAGCTTTCTTTCGACCCCGGGGCTGACTTTGACTATCTGGATGGTGGTGAAACGACCACCGTGACATTCAGCTACGTGGTAGAGGCGCAGGATGGTGCCAGCGATACCGCGCAGGTGACCCTGACGATCACAGGTGAGGACGACATCACGCAGACCGCTCCAGACACAGCAACCGGCGACGAAAATCAGGTTCTGACCATCCCTGTGCTGGCCAATGACTCTGACGTAGACATTCTGGATGCGCTCACCGTGACTGGGGTCACGCAGCCCGGATCCGGCGGCACGGTTTCGTTCACAGCTGGCGATGTCACCTTTGATCCCGGCACGGATTATGATTTTCTCAATAACGGTGAGTCGCAGGTCGTGACATTCACCTACACCGTGGAGACGGAAGAGGGGGACCCCGTGACCGAAAGTGTCTCCGTGACCGTTACTGGATCCGATGACGCTACGGTAGCCGTGGATGATTTCACGACGACCACAGAGAATGCACCGGTGGCGCTCAACGTTCTGGCGAATGATAGCGACCTCGATGCCTCTGATGCGCCGCTCGCTTTAGGAGCATTTGCTCAGCCATCATCGGGTAGTGTTAGTCTCGTGAGTGGGGATCTCGTTTTCGACCCAGGCACAGATTTTGATTACCTGGATGCTGGAGAGAGCGAAGTGGTTTCATTCGTTTATAACACGGTCACGCAGGATGGAGAAGGAGCTAGCGCTACCGCTACGATCACCGTCACTGGTCAGGACGACATCACCGTGGCTCTTGATGATGATGCCGTGGTGACAGAAAATGGTAGCGTGGCCATTCCGGTGCTCGCTAACGACTCAGACCTCGATACGAGCGATACGCTGACCATCGCATCGGTAGCGACCCCATCCGGGGGGACGGCCACGATCGTCGGTGACGATGTCGTGTTTGATCCCGGCACGGACTTTGATTATCTCAATACGGGAGAGAGCGCCACAGTCACCTTCGCCTACACAGTTGCGACACCGGACGGTGATACTGTGACGGCTGATATCACGGTGACTGTGCAGGGACAGGAAGATCCCACAACAACAACTCCCGACACGGCGACTGTCGTGGAGGATAATGACGTGACGATCGCAGTTCTCACGAATGACTCAGATCTCGACGTCTCAGACATGCCTCTGAGCGTTAACAGCGTCACCCAGCCCACGGATGGCAAAGGTCTCGTCACGCAGACTGCTACTGGCGTGAATTTCGACACTGGTTCTGATTATGACGACCTCGATGCCGGCGAGTCAGCGACCAATACCTTTACCTACACCGTTGAAACCCAGCAGGGCGAGACGACGACAGAGACTGTCACCGTGACAATAACAGGTGAGGATGACGCCAGTGTGCTCGGCGACGATACCGGTGTGACGGGGGAGAATGGAGATCTCACCATTGCTGTGCTGGCTAACGACACGGATGTGGACGCCAGTGATAACCTCACAGTCGTTGGCGCAACGACTCCCGGAGCTGGGGGAAGTGTGAGCTTCACGAACTCAGACGTCACGTTTTCTCCTGGCACGGATTTCGACTACCTCAACAATGGCGAATCAACGGTCGTCACTTTTACCTACACGACCGAGACTGAGGATGGCGATCCGGAAGTCGCCACGGTGACGATCACCGTGAACGGCGCTGATGATACGACGACGCCTGTCGATGACGCGATCACGACCGATGAGAACGCTTCTCAGGAGATTAACGTTCTCGCCAATGACAGTGATCTTGATCTGTCAGACGCACCACTCGCCGTCTCAGCGGTCACCCAGCCTTCCTCCGGGACAGTGACGAACCTTGGCACCTCTGTGCAATTCGATCCCGGCACTGACTTTGACTACCTGGATGCAGGAGAGTCAGAGGTCGTCAGTTTTGTTTACACGACGACCACTCAGCAGGGTGAGCAGGCGAGCGCGACAGCTACCGTCACCGTTACGGGGTCAGAGGATCCTACGACAACGGTGCCGGATACCGTTGTGACGACTGAAAATGCCGCCATCCCGTTCATTGATGTTCTGGCGAATGACAGTGATCTGGACACCAGTGATACCCTTGTCGTCAGTGCTTTCACGCAGCCATCTCTGGGGACTGTCGTGACATCTGGAACCGGGCTTTCTTTTGATCCCGGGACGGATTTTGATTATCTGAATCAGGGCGAGTCTGAAGTTGTCACGTTCACCTACACCGCACAGACGCCTGATGGCGATACGGTGACGGAGAATGTGACCGTCACGGTCAACGGTCAGGACGACGTCACTACGCCAGTGGATGATTTTGTCGCTACGACGGAAAACAATCTCGTCGTCATCAACGTTCTTGGGAACGATTCTGATCTCGATACCACTGACCTGCCACTGGATGTTGTCGGTATTTCGACAACCGCGCCAGCAGCTGGGGGAACAGCCAGCTTCACGGCTGATGACGTTACCTTCGATCCGGGGGCTGACTTCGAAGATCTTGATCTGGGAGAGAGCAGGATCGTCACGTTCACTTATGATGTCTCAACTCAGGATAATGAGGTGACGACAGCCGATGTCACAGTGACCGTGCTTGGAACAGATGACATCACCCAGGCGGAGGATGACTTCGGATCGACGACGGAAAACGCAACCGTCACGATGGCAGTCCTAGTCAATGACTCCGATCTGGATACCTCTGATGTGCTCACCGTGACAAATGTGACCACGCCCCCACAGGGAGGAAATGTCGCTTTCACAGGCACAGATATCACCTTCGATCCGGGGACTGATTTTGACTATCTGAATGCGGGAGAGTCAACTGTCGTGGAGTTCACCTATACGGTCGAAACCCCTGACGGCGACCCCGTTTCGGCAAACGTGGAGATCACAGTGACCGGGGAGGAAGATCCGACCGTTGCTGCTCCTGATGCTGATTTTGTTTTTGAGGAGAGTGATGTAGTGATCGATGTCCTGGCAAATGACACAGACGTCGACCAGACCGATGCGCTGCAGATTTTCAGCGTGAGCACAGTCTCTCCTGATCAGGGTTTCGCAACGACTGATGGGACGACAGTTACCTTCCACACCGATGGAGATTTCAACTACCTGAATATCAATGAAACGGAGATCGTCACCTTTACCTACGAGGTAGGAGTGCCGGGTGAGGCAACCGTGACTGAGACCGTGACAGTGACGATTTTCGGTGAAGAGGATAACGCCATCACCAATCCGGATGTGGCGGTGACGACAGAGAACGCGCTGATCCCTATCGATGTGCTCGGAAATGACTCTGACCCCGACACAACGGACGGTCCACTCCAGGTGACCGGAGTCACGCAGCCCACTATCGGTGGTGAGGCGACTTTCGACTCAGGACAGGTCTACTTTGATCCGAAAAATGATTTCGACTTTCTTGATGTTGGGGAGACCAGCATTGTCACCTTCACATATGATCTGGTAGATGCGGATGGCACCACCTACGCGGAGAATGTCACGGTGACAATCACTGGTGAAGAAGACGCTACTTCCGCAGTCTTCGATACGGACGCGACGACGGAGAACGCCCAGACCTCGATTAACGTGCTGGCGAACGACAGCGACCTCGACACAAGCGATGACCCGCTGACTGTTGTTGGAGTGACACAGCCAAGCCTTGGAGACGTCACCTTCACTGGCACGAATGTAAATTTCGATCCGGGCACGGATTATGACTATCTCGATCTAGGGGAGAGCGCCCTGGCGACCTTTACCTACACCGTCGAGACAGCGAATGGACAGACCGCCACAGCGAATGTGACCATCACCGTCAATGGTGTCGATGATATCACGCAAACCGTGGCTGATGAGAAGACGACCACAGAGTCGAACCCGACAGTGATCAATGTGCTGGCGAACGACAGCGATCTGGATCAGACCGATGTCCTGACGGTCGGCAGCGTCACGCAGCCTGCTCAGGGCACAGTGACGATCGCTCCAGACGGTTTGAGTGTGACCTTCGACCCAGCTGGTCAGTTTGAGTATCTGGATACAGGTGAGAGCACCCTAGCGACTTTCACCTACACAGTGGAGACGCAGGATGGTGATGCGATTACAGAGAATGTGACCGTGACAGTCCTTGGACAGGATGCCGCTACGCAGGCGAATGATGACGAGGCGAGCACCACCGAAGGAGCCGCAGTCGTCATCGACGTTCTTGCCAATGATGTGGACGAAGATGTTTCGGACGTGCTTACCGTAGGCAGAGTCGATACCCTTCCCAAGGGACTGGTCACGAATCAGGGGACAAGCATTAGCTTCGACCCGAATGGCGACTTTGACGATCTGGATTCCGGGGAATCTGAGACCATAACATTTACTTACGATGCGGAGACTCCAGACGGAGATATAGCAACAGCTCAAGTGACCGTCACAGTCTTCGGAGAGGATGACCTTACCGTCACTCAGCCGGACGTAGCGGTGACGAATGAGGTGATCGATGTGACCATCCCAGTCCTGGCGAACGATTCGGATGTCGATGCCAGTGACGTGTTGACCGTGACAGCGGTTACGCAGCCGCCAGAGGGAGTTGTCACCTTCACGGGGACAGATGTTAGCTTCTCCCCGAACGCGGATTTTGATGATCTGGATGGCGGAGAGCAGCGAGTCGTCAGTTTCACCTACACCGTGGAGGCTCAGGATGGCGATCCAGTTGTCGAGACGGTTACGGTCACCGTGACGGGCGTGGATACGCCGACACAGACGGTGCCTGACGAAGCGACGACGAGCCAGGGAACCCCTGTCGTGATTGATGTGCTGACGAATGACTCGGATGCAGATGCCTCTGATTTGCCTCTGGTCGTCGGTGGTGTCACGCAGCCTGCTCTTGGTTTTGTGACGAACAACGGATCAGATGTGTCCTTTGACCCCGGGACGGATTTTGATTATCTGGACGCTGGGGAGTCGGCAACCGTGACATTTACTTACGCGGCAGAGACTCCGGATGGAGATACCGTGACAGAGACGGTTACCGTCACTGTGACAGGTGAGGATGACATCACCGT